>JAYWCL010000205.1:0-39574 GCA_043780595.1 Limnoglobus sp. | reverse complement strand
GAGCTGAAAATCTGTGTTCGTTGCGGATGCATTAATGGATTTTCAGCGAATATTCGGAAGTCCCTGTCAATTAACGGTTTACAGCGGATACAGTAGAATTATGTAGCTGGCCTCTGTGAGGCCGGTGCAGAGGCAGCCTCTGCTCTATGTGTTAGGCTTCCGGGGTCACAGACCCCAGCTACAAGAAGAGAAAGTAAGTACCATTGGGCGTGCGCCTGCCGGGATGAACGCCGACGATGATTCCAACCCACGCGTGGCATTGGTGCGGGTTTAACTCGGATTCCGCATTTCGCGTGCGGCGATCTCATCTGCGAAGAGTTTGCGGACGGTTTTCTTGGCCTTGTACTCGATGATCCACGGGAAGAATCGCGACAGGAACACGAGCAGTTTGCCGTCGAAGGTGAGCGTGACTTCACTCTTGCCTTTGGCGAGCGCGTTCAGCGTGGCGTCGGCTACCTGTTGGGACGTCATCCCGCGTTTGTGGTCGAGGCTGATTTTCGCTTTCGCTTCCAGCATATTTTGCGAAAAATTCGTCTGCGTCAGTCCGGGATTGACGACGACGACATCGATGTTGTCTTTCGCGAGTTCCGCACGAATCGCTTCGCTGAACCCCGCCACCGCGAACTTGCTCGATGCGTAAAGCGAACGCGCGGGCAACGCCCGTCGCCCAACGACCGACGAGATATTGACGATCGCCGGCGTCGTGCCCTGCTTCAGGTGCGGGATGGCGAGCCGCGTGATTTCGCAGAGTGCGAAGTAATTTGTCTCGAAGATCGTGCGAAGAATCTCGGGGTCGGAGTCCATGAAGTGGCCGGTCGCGCCGATGCCCGCGTTGTTAATCAGCACGTCCAGCCCGCCGAACCGGTCGAGTGCCATCTGCACCATCCGCTGGCGGTCGGCGGGGTTGCAAATGTCCGACGTCACAGTTTCGACGGTGCCGTTGGCCGCGCGAATTTCGGTGGCGAGTTCGTCGAGCAAATCGGCCGAGCGTGCTGTGGCGATCACCTTCGCCCCGCGTTTCGCAGCATCGACGGCGATGGCACGTCCAATCCCTTGCGACGCACCCGTAACCAGGATTCGTAAACCATCAATTTTGCGGCGTGCCATGCTTCACCTGTGGTATATTTTTCTACCTTTATCATTACGAAATGAACGGCCAAAACGCGACGGGTGCCGCACCTTCAACGAGCGAAGGTGTGCCCGTGTTGACGGTCGCACCGCCTGTAACGAAAGAGTCGCCCATGTCAACCATCGCGTTCGTGAATGCCAACGTCGTTCTACCCGATGGCATCGCGAACGGGTCGAGCGTGCTGTGCCACGATGGCCGCATCGAATCCGTCGGTGCGGATTGCACGATACCGACGGATGCGGAACGCATCGACGTTTCGGGGAAATACCTCTGCCCAGGCTTCGTGGATATTCACGTTCATGGCGGGGGCGGTGCGGACTTCATGGACCTCACCGACGATGCGTTTCGCACCGTGTGCCAAACGCACGCCCGGCACGGTACGACGTCGCTGACACCGACGAGCACCATTGCCACAACGCCGGAATACACGCGATTTCTTGCACTTTGCGCACGATTTCGCGATCAGTCTACGGGTGGCGCGCGTGTGGTTGGCTGCCATCTTTACGGCCCGTATTTTCTGCCGGCCGCGAAGGGTTGTCACCCGAATGCGGCGTTCCTGACGCCGCACGCCGACGATGCCGAGGCATACGGCGCGTTCGATGAATCGTTCCCGTTGACGGTAACGATCGCGCCCGAACTGAACGGTGCGGAGGAACTGACACAGGCCTGTCGCAAGCGCGGCGTGCGCGTGAATATCGGCCACAGTTATGCCACGTTCGAGCAGGTCGAAGCCGCGGTCGGTTGGGGGGCTGCACACGTCGATCACCTGTTTTGCGCGATGTCGGATCGAGCGCGATTGCGGCTTCAGCAAGCGTTCCCCATGCGCGCCGGCGTGATGGAAGCAACGCTGTTTTTTGAAGAGCTTACAACAGAGGTGATCGCCGATGGAAAGCACCTCGACGATTCGCTATTGCGACTCGCGTTCAAGCTAAAAAATGGCAAGCTCGCACTCGTGACCGATTCGATGCGTGCGGTCGACAGGCCCGATGGCGAGTATTGGTTCGGCCCAGCAGATACCGGCGAGCGAATCCGCAAACAGTCCGGCGTCGGTGTTACGCTCGATGGCAAGGCGCTCGCTTCGGCGGTCATGGGTATGGATCATGGCATTCGCACGATGATGCGTGCCACCCGCGCCCCCGCACACGAAATCATCCGCATGGCGAGCCTGACACCGGCCACGATCATCGGCCTCGAACGCGAACTCGGAAGCATCGACATCGGCAAACGAGCCGACTTCGCGGTGATGAATTCCGATTGGCACGTCGAGAGCGTTTACATCGGTGCGAACGTAGGACACGCAGCTCGCGTTTAACGAATCTTACCGACTACTTCACTGCGTCCCAGTTCGCAAACACAACGGCAAGAAGCGTCGGATATTTCATGTTCTCACTTGATTGTTTATCGGCGATTCTGCGAAAATCGCGATGAGTTACACCGTCTGTAACGATTTCGCTTGTTCTGAGTATCCGATTGTTGTCGGTACCGCTCACTTGAGGGTTCGACGGAAACGGGTACAACGATTATGGTGTGATGGTAGGGATAGTGCCACATACCTGCAAACTCGATCCGCAACCGGTGTGAAAGGAGTCTTCCGATGACCCGTTCTGTTTGTTTGCTCGCCTCGGCGGGGTTGGTTCTGCTTCCCGACGGCGCGACGGCGTTCGGCTGGCGGACTCGCCATTGCCCACCTGCGCCGATGGCATATGTCGCACCGGAAATTGTCTTCCTTTCGCCGACGTTGCCTTACATCCCAATCGGCTCGTACGACTACTGCCCGCCGGGCACATTCTCGCAAAATGCGCCAACTTACGTTCAAGATGCGTGCCCTCCGAACGTCGTCGCGCCGATGGCTCCGCGTACTGCACCAGCCGCGCCGCCGAAGGTGATGGAGAAGCCCAGCGTTCAAGCACCGGATACCGACAAGCCACCCATTCGCCCGGCCACGTTTGCCACGCCGATGGAAATCCCACTCGAAAAATCGCTCGCACCGCCACCTCGCCCCGTCGAAGTCGAACCTGCGAAACCGCTACCACTCGAGACGATTCCCAAGACCGATTTACCGAAGAACGAACGACCGCAACCGGTTGTTCCAAAGATCGAACTGCCACCAATCGAACAACCGAAACCGGCCGTCCCGAAGATCGACTTGTCATCGTTCGATCTACCTCCGATCGACCAACCGAAGCCATCATCGGAGATCAAGATCCCCGAAATTAAGCTGTCCGATGTGCCTCCGATCGCGCCGACCGGTGGCATTTCGACCTCGCGTTACAGCCCTGAGAGTGGCAAATCGCGACCGGCAATCACGATGCTGCCCGTCGAATCGAATGGCAAACAGGTCGTCGACGGAAAATGGAAGATCGGCTTCTACAACTACTCGGATCGCGATCTGAATTTGGTCATCGACGGCACGACGATGACGCTGCCGAGCAAAAACTCGTTGAGCGTTTCCGTCGGCAAGACCTTCACTTGGCGCGTCGGCACCGCACCCGATGAAACCACAATCATCGCCAACGACTCCGCCGGCTGGGAAATCGTAATTAAACAGTAACATGTTTATTGCTGAAAACGCAACGAGCGTGGAGAAGGCAAAAGCTTCTCCACGCTCGTTGCGTTAGAAAATGGAACTCACCCCATGCGGTCGGCGGCTTCTTTTTTCATTTCCTTGATGTCCTCGGGCAGGTGCGGTTCGGGTCGGCCGAGGACGTCGCCGCAGACTTGATACTTGAAGTTGCCGATGGTCAGTTCGTCGCCGGGGTTGAGTTTGCCTTCGATCACGCGCTTGCCGTTGATGCGCACGCCGTTGGTGCTGCCCAGGTCGCGGATTACGAGGTAGTCGTTGACTTGTGCCAGGCAACAGTGGCGGCGCGAGACTTTTTTGGAGTTCAGTTGCACGTCGCACTCGGCATGTCGGCCGAAGAGCAAAACGGGTTTGTCGATGAGGATGCTCGGGCCATCGGTTAGCGAAAGCAGGTGTGCGGGCATAGGGGCGTCGGGCTGGAGGGAATAAGTATGTCGCTAACATACCCCGAAGCAATGCGATGGGGAGGGCAAAAGTCGCGACTCGGTCGGAAGGCTGCGCGTGCGGGCATCGTCAAGCGTTCGGCGTTCTGCTAAATTAATGGAACGTACGCTGTTACGCTAGGGAACTGAACCGCATGACCGATCTCGTCTATCAACGCTGCATTCACCCGCATTGCGGAGCCACGGTCGAACTTTCGGATACGACGTTCCACTGCCCGAAATGCGATGGGTTGCTCGATGTCGCCTACGATTGGAACCGGCTGCCCATTCCAAAATCGCTGAAACATTTCGAGTCGAAGTGGTCGAACCGCACGCACCCGCTCGATTTCTCCGGCGTCTGGCGGTTCCGCGAACTACTGCCGTTCGCACCCGATGATAAGATCATGACGATCGGCGAAGGGCAGACGCTCTGTCAACGTGCCGACACCGTGGCGCAATTCGTCGGCTCGAAGCCAGGAAATTTGTACTTGCAATATGAGGGGATGAACCCATCCGGTTCGTTCAAAGATAACGGCATGACGGCGGCCTTCACGCACGCATCGATGGTCGGCGCACGTCGGGCCGCGTGTGCGAGTACGGGAAACACGAGCGCCAGCCTCGCGATTTATTGCGCCACCACCGACATGATGCGTGCCGTGATCTTCATCGGTTCGGGGAAGATTTCCTACGGCAAACTCTCGCAGGCACTGGAACACGGCGCTCTGACCATCCAGATCGCAGGCGACTTCGACGATGCACTACGGCGCGTGCAAGAAGTCTCGAAGCAACTCGGCATCTACCTCGTGAACAGCATCAACCCCTTCCGCCTCGAAGGACAGAAGACGATCATGTTCCGCATCCTCGAAGCACTGCGTTGGGAAGTGCCCGATTGGATCGTGGTGCCGGGCGGCAACCTCGGTAACAGCTCCGCGTTCGGCAAGGCGTTTTTCGAGTTGAAGGAACTCGGGCTGATCGACAAGATGCCACGCCTGGCGGTCATCAATGCGGCGGGGGCCAACACGTTTTATCAGCTTTGTGAGAAGCACAGCGTACGCTGGAACGCGGGAGTGCCGAACACCGATGTCATCGATTCGTACATGAAACGGATGGACGATACCAACTCGCGGGCCGACACACTGGCGAGCGCGATCGAGATCAATCGGCCAGTAAATTTGCCAAAGGCACTACGTGCGCTCGAACGCCTCGGCGGCGTCGTCCGCGAGACGACCGACCAGGAAATGCTCGACGCGAAGGCGAAGATCGGGGCGGGCGGCCTCGGTTGCGAACCAGCCAGCGCCGCGAGTGTCGCCGGGCTACAGAAGCTCATTCGCGAGGGCGTGATTTCGCCCGACGAGCGCGTCGTCTGCGTGCTGACCGCACACTTGCTCAAAGACCCGACCGCAACGGTAGCGTACCATAGTAGCGACCCGAAAATGTTCGAAGACGTCCTCGGCAAACGCGGCGTTAAACGCGCCTCGTTCGCAAATCGTGCGGTACAAGTACCAAACGACCTCAGCGAGATTGTGAAAGCCATCGAGTTGTACGCATAGGAGCCGCGCCATGACGATCACCGTAACGAAGCAAGAGTTCCGCGAACGACTCGAAGAGCTACTCGCGCTCGCGCAAGGCGGGGCGGAAGTGGTCGTGCAAGTGCCCGATGAACCGGAACTGCGATTAGCCTCTTCGGTTGCGCGTCGAGAATGGATCTGGAATATGCACCCTGGTGCCTACATTGCACCCGATTTTGCGGATCCGCTGCCCGATGAGTATTGGGAGGAACAATCGTGAATGTGCTACTCGATTCGCACGTTTTCATCTGGCAAGATACGGATGCGACTCGGATTACGCCGAAGGTCATGTCTATCATGACGGATCCTGCCAACCGGGTTTTGTTCAGCGTAGCAAGCATCTGGGAAATCGCAGTCAAGATTCAGATCGGCAAATTGAGGCTCACGAATACGCTTGAGATCGTACTTGCCCAACAACAAGCTAAAAACAGATTCGCGATTATTTCTATCACTGCCGAACACGCGCTTCGTGTCGGGCAGTTGCCGTCGATTCATAAAGACCCGTTCGACCGGATGCTCGTTGCCCAAGCGCTCGTCGAAAATGCGACGATCCTCACGGACGACAAACTCGTTCGACAATACCCCGTTTCTACAGACTGGTAACCCACGACCATGAAAACGAACATTGCAATTAACGGGGCTTGCGGGCGGATGGGGCAACGGCTCGTGGCACTCGCCAGCGAAGATCCGCACTTGCACATTGTGGCCGCCGTCGATTCGCCGAAGCACCCGAGCCTCGGGCGCGATGTCGGCGAGATTTCTGGCGTCGGCACCCTCGGCGTACCCGTCACCGGCGAGATTCCGCTCTCGACTCGCGTCGATTGCGTCATCGATTTTTCGGTTCCGGTCGCCACACTGATGATCTTGCAAGTTTGCGTCGACCGGAAGTTGCCGCTCGTCGTGGCGACGACGGGCTTCGAGTCCGAGCAGAAATACGAGATCGCCGCCGCCGCCCACCACACCGCCGTGCTGTTCTCGCCGAGCATGAGCCTCGTCGTCAACTTGCTTTTCAAACTGACGAAGTTGACCGCGCAAACGCTGGCCGGCAAGGGCTTCGATGTGGAAATCATCGAGCGTCACCATCGTTTCAAGAAAGATTCGCCGAGCGGCACGGCGGCACAATTCGCGAAGATCATCCAGGACGAAATGCAACAGAAGCGGATTCTGCACGGCCGCGAAGGGATCGTCGGCGAACGCCCATTCGATGAAATTGGCATGCACGCCGTGCGTGGTGGCGACAACGTCGGCGAGCACACGATCATTTTCAGCTCGCTCGGCGAAACGTTGGAACTCGTCCACAAAGGCTATAGCCGCGATAGTTATGCACGCGGTGCCCTCGAAGCCGCAAAGTACCTGACGGGCAAGGGCGCGGGCCTGTACACGATGAGCGACGTGCTGGGTTTATAGAAACTGACACCGCATCGTCAGTCGTGCGATTCCCCTGCCCACAGGTAGCCCTGTACGTCGCCCCGCTGCACGATGTCTACCGACTGTCTCGGATAGTCTGGTCCCTCGAACGCATCGAGTACGGCCAGACAGCGTTCGTTCACTTCCCATAGCTCGCCGAGTATCGTCATGCCGTTCACGTCATCGCGGATCATGCCGTAATATTCCCCGAGGTCGATGAGCCGATAGTGCGGGAACGTCCGCGCTGTGCCGAGGAACTTCCCATCGGTAACTAAGTGATGGTTCGACCAGCCGCGTTTGAGCGAACCATAAAAGAACAGAATCATTTTGCCTCTCGCAATCGATTGGGGGTACACTATTCTCACTTGCTCACACCATTCCATTCTCCGAGATACGACCATGTTCGACGACTCATTCGCAATCGATCGCCGAACGGCATTCGCAGTGGGTGCCGGGGTGATTGTGGCCGCAAAACTTTCTGCTGCCGATACGATTGAGCCTGCCAAAGCCGAAGGCTACACCGACCGAACGAGCTATCGGCCCGGCGACGAACTGCGCTTACACGTATCGTGTACGGCCCCGACTTACGACATCGAGATAGCCAGGCTCGGCGAAAAACGCGAAGTCGTCTGGTCGAAGTTAGCCGTGCCAGGAGCGGCGTACCCGGTGCCAACGAATGCCTCGTCGCATGGCTGTCAGTGGCCTGTCAGTTTGAACTTCAAGATTCCGCACGACTGGCGTTCTGGCTATTACACGATCCGCCTCGAAACGACGTCGAACAGTGGCAAACCGACTCGCACGGAAGAGTTCTTTATCGTTCGCCCACGCCAAGCGAGTAAGGCCAAAATCTTGCTGCCGTTCTCGACGAACACTTACAACGCCTACACGAACTGGGGCGGCTACAGTTTGTACGGCTATCACGCCAAGCACAAAGTCCAGGGACGGCGCGTCTCGTTCGACCGCCCGCAGCAGTCGCAGTTCGCATCGTGGGAAGGGCCGTTCGTGCAGTGGGCCGAAGCCAGCGGTTACGAGATCGACTATTGCTCGAATGCCGATTTGGAGTTCCACCCGGAACTGCTGGAGAAGTACAAACTCGTCGTCAGTGTGGGCCACGATGAATATTGGTCGTCGCCGATGCGCGACCACCTCGAACGCTTTATCTGCGAGGGTGGCAACGTTGCGTTCCTCAGCGGCAACACCTGTTGCTGGCAGGTCCGCACCGAAGACAACGGGCGCGCGCTCACGTGCTGGAAGCAAAACTTCGGAGACGATCCGGTTTATAAATCTGGCAATATGAAACTGCTCAGTTCGCTCTGGAGCCATTACCTCATCGGCCGGCCCGAGAACCAACTGACGGGTGTCGGCTTCTTGCATGGCGGCTATCGCAAGAGCCACGGGCAGTACATGAACGACCCCGCCGAATACACCGTGCATCGACCCGAACACTGGCTGTTCGATGGCACGAACCTCAAGCGCGGCGATGTCTTCGGCGGGCAGGACACGATCGTCGGCTACGAGTGCGATGGCTGCGAACTGGTGTGGAAAGACGGTCTGCCCATGCCGACGGGAAAGGATGGCACGCCGGAGAACTTTCAGGTACTTGCGAGTTGCCCCGTGAAGTGGCACCCCGACGATTACGAATGGTACGAAAAGAGCGAGAAAGGCCGCATCGGCAACGCCACGCTCGGCACCTACACGCGCGGCGGCACCGTGGTGACGACCGCCAGCACCGACTGGTCGCACGGCCTTCGAGGGAAAGACACCATCGTGATGCGAATCACGAAGAACATCCTCGACAAACTCGGACGTTAGACCCAAATAGATGAGGGGAAAGTTGCTATGTCCACAAATCGCAGAGTATTTCTAAAACAGACCGCCGCCGTTACGGCAGTGTTGTCGGCCTCTACAAACGTCACGGCCACGTTGCCGGATCGTATGCCAATTGCAGTCGTCGGTTGTGGCGGCATGGGAACGAATCACTTGCGGTTACTCAGCAATCGCAAAGATGTCGAGATTCGTTACGTATGCGATGCCGATTCCAATCGTCTGACTGCCGCCGCAAAAATTGCATCCGATGGCGGTCATGCAGTCAAAGCGGTGAATGATCTTCGTCGGGTTCTCGACGATAAAACCATCGTTGCCGTTTGGCACGCGACACCCGATCACTGGCATACACCCGGAGCGATCTTGACTGCGGATGCCGGCAAGCATGTCTACGTCGAAAAGCCGTGTTCGCACAATGTGCGCGAGGGCCGTTTGCTCGTCGAGGCCGGTTCGCGAAACAAGGTCGTGATTCAGGTCGGCACGCAAGCCCGAAGCACGCCGACGGTACGCGAAGCGATGAAGCGGCTGCACGATGGAGCGATCGGAGACGTTCTCGTGGCGAAAGCGTGGAATAGCCAACTCCGCCGCAATCTCGGAAAAGTGAAGGCGACGCCTCCCCCTGCGCACCTCGATTACGCAATGTGGCAAGGACCGGTTCCCGAAGCCCCGCACTTCAGCAACCGCGTGCCGGGCATGTGGCGATTTTTCTTCGATTACGGTGCGGGAGATTTAGGCAACGATGGCGTACATAACATCGATGTCGCATCGTGGGGATTGAACCTCGATGCGCTACCGAACCGGGTTGCCGGACTCGGCGGCAAGTATTTCTTCGACGACGATCAACAGTGGCCCGACACGCAATACGTGGTGATGGAGTTCGAGTCGGCTGGCGGGAAAAAGCGACAGCTCATCTACGAGCAACGCATCTGGTCGCCTTACCTGCAAGAAGAGTACGAAAACGGTAACGCCTTTTACGGAACGAAGGGGGTGCTCATCATCGGTCACACCGTCGGGTGGAAGCTCTACGGGCCGAAGAACAAACTCGTCGAGGAAATGAAAGGCAACATCGACCTCGTTGCCCACCACACGAACTTCTTGAATGCGATTCGCGGTCAGAATGCACCGAACGCACCCGCACTTGCCGGGCATATTGCTGCAGGTATCTGTCACCTTGCAAATATCACGACGCGGACGGGTCGTGCGATTCGATTCGACCCGCAAACCGAGGCGATTATTGGAGATGACGAAGCAAACGCGATGACGAAGCGGAAGTATCGCGAAGGACATTGGTCAGTACCGAAAGGCGTATGAGCTTTCAAAATCGCCGGAGCGAATAGTGCGAGGCGTCGATGTGCGTTGGCGTTTCGCTCAGGAGTTCACTCACCAATCGTCCCGTTCCGGTGGCCATCGATAGACCGAGCATCCCGTGGCCTGCGGCGATCATCACGTTCGGAAGGGTCGGGCTGCGGTCGATGATCGGCTTGCCGTCGAACACCATCGGACGCCAGCCCCACCACTCTTCTTGCACCGGTTCGCAGGTCGGCTCTTTCAAGTAAAACTCCGCGCCGTCGCGCAGGAGCTTTAGGCGATCGCGGTTCATCGTGCTGTCGTAGCCCGCAAATTCCATCGTCGAACCGATGCGGTACCCGCTTTGAAACGGACTGACGGCGACGTGATGTTCCTCGAATATCAGCGGATACTTCGGGCAGATCGTCGGTCGCGGCATCGTGATCGAGTAGCCCTTCCCCGGCACGATTGGCACTTTCACGCCGAGATGTCGGTTCAACAACGGCGTCCACGAACCGGTTGCCATCACGAACGCATTGGCAGCAAATTCACCGCGATTCGTTTGCACGGCGGTCGCTTGGCCCGCGTTCGTTTGGAAGCCAGCGAACTCGCAGTTTTCCACGAACGTGCCACCCGCCTCTTCGACGACTTTTCGCCAGCCGATCATCAAGCGGTCGGGCCGCAATTGAGCATCGGATCGATACCAGTAAGCCCCCGAGACGGCATCGGGTTTCAACGCCGGTTCCATCGCGCGTAGCTCGTTCGCATCGATGCGTTGCGCGGGCATCTGGAATTGCGTGCGAAGCAACTCGTCGATTTTTTCATAATGTGCGAAGGCGTGCTTCGTGTTGAACACGAACAACATGCCATGGGTATCCCACTCGCAGTCGATGCGTTCGCGTTCGATCAACTCGGTATAAAGGGCGCGCGAGGAATTCAACAGCGATTGAATGCCGATGGCGGCGCGATTGCGGTCGCGCGCGTTGCACTTGCGGGCGAAACGCAGGAACCATCCGAGGTTCGCGAGTACCGTCATCGGTCGCAATTTGAGTGCGGAGTTACGCTGAAAAATGGTCTGAAGCGTCGACCAAATTGCACCGGGTCCGGCGTGCGGGAGGATGTGGCTCGGGCAGACGTACCCGCAGTTGCCGTGCGAACACGCCCCACCGACGGTCGACTTCTCGATGACCGTGACGCGCCAGCCGGCCCGCGTCAGGTAGTAGGCACACGCCGTGCCAATGACCCCACCACCGACGACCACCACCGTTCGCGCATTCATCGATCGCACCGTGAAAAAAAGCGGATAAGAACCGTCATTCTTATCCGCTTTCCACGCTGTGACTATTGTTCGCTTACGACTTCTTCAAAGCCGGCATCGGTGCGGGCTTCGGTGTGGGTGCCGTCGTCAGGGGGAAGTCATCGGTGCGGAACGGGACTGCGGGCAGTCCCGCTTTGTTCCCGAAGTTCAGCGTCGGCTTCGCGAAGTTCACCCAACCGTAGCGCACCGCTATCGGCTTCGCGATGTCGCCCGATGTGACGACGATCGTTTCGCCTTCGATCTTCGCCTTCGCTGGCTTGAAGACTTTATCATCGCCGCAAACGGTGAAGCCTGTGAGCGTTTCACCATTGGCGACGAGTCCACCACCGACGTGATCGAAACTCAAAATCACATGATCGCCATCGACCTCCACGTTCTTGTAAACGGGACCGCTGTACTCGACCTTATGACCGTAAGCGAGCGCCCGTGCCGAGAGTGCGAGTCGCACGCCGACGGGTTCTTTCTGTTGTGGGTGAATGTCGGTTTCATCGCCGGCATCGGTGATGATCGCGATACCGACGTGCTTGAGAACCTTCGTCGCATGGTACTGCGAGTCGCGAAGTTCGGCATAATCGACGCCGCTCGAACCGCCGCGGAACGGCGCGAGTTGCACGCCGATGAAGGGAAAATCGAACCCCCACTGTTTGCGCCAGTCGGCAATCATCGCGGGGTACAACGTGTAATACTCGGCAGCTTTGCCCGCGTTCGATTCGCCTTGGTACCAGATCGCACCTTTGATCGCGAAGTGCTGGATCGGCGCGATCATGCCGTTGTACAGTGTCGTCGTGGTCGGCGAACTCGAAGGGTTACCGGCCTTTCGAGGCTGTTGCGGAGCGGGCTTGCCGTCAGCCTTGGCCTTCTCGGCAGCGACTTTCCAATTTTCGAGCGACTTTTTGTAGGCCGCCTCGGCCTTGTCCGGGTCGTAGTTTTTCATCGTCGCATCGTGCTGATCGACGTAATACTTGAGTTCCGGTTTCGCCGAAAGGGCTTCGCGGCTCGTCCACGACTGACACGAGGTGCCACCCCAATCCGATGCGATCAACCCGACGGGGACGTTCAACGCCTTTTGAATATCGCGACCGAAAAAGTACCCGACGGCCGAGAACTCTGTGACGTTTTCCGCGTTACATTCGAGCCATTTTCCTTCGGTGTCCGATACCGGGAAATCGTATTCGGGCTTCGCAGAGGGACGATTCGGTACGGTGAACAAGCGGATATTCGCGTTCTTCGCAGCCGAGGCAACTTTTTCGCTTTGCTCGCCGTTGGTCAACTGTTTGACCTTCCACTCCATGTTCGATTGGCCCGAACAGACCCAGACTTCGCCGACGGCGACGTCTTTGAGTTCGATCTCGTTGTTGCCGTGAATGCTGAGTGTCAGTCCCGTGGCCGCGTCGGACTTCGGGAGCTTCACCGCCCACATGCCTTTGTCGTCGGCAGTGGCGGTGGCGTCGCTTTTGCCGAGCGTCACTTTTACCTTTTCGCCCGGTTCGGCTTTACCCCAGACGGGGATTTCGATGCCGCGTTGCAGCACCATATGATCGGTGAACAGCGGGTGCGGTTTGACGTCGGCACGAGCCGTAACGCCAAGAGTGAGGGCGAAACCGACTAGAAACAAGCGACGCATGAGGGAGGCTCCAGCAGGGGGAAGGTGGGAATAATCGGCGGTGTTAAAAATGTAATCGGAACGCCTGCGAGATGCAACGACCGAACGGAGATTTGCACCAAAATCACGACTTCGCGACACTTCGCGAACGTAATGCTTCGACGAATTTCGCGTGTTCCGGCGACGCGATCCCTTGCATCAGCGTTTGAAGCACGGCCGACATATCGGGCGCAAGTCGTGCGGTCGTGCTGAAAACGAACATCATTTCGGCGTGCGGGCTGCCGTGATTTTCCCAACTGACGGGCATGGGCATGTAGACTTCTCCGTCGATGAGTTCGGCTTTTTTGACGTGCGTCATCGCGGTGTCGCGTCGCTCGAACTCGTCGCGCGTGAGTCGGTCGCCCGACGCGAGTTTGCGAACTGTCCGGGAGTTTGAGACTGTCGTGCTCATTGCTTATCCTACGATGCTCATTTTTTAAGCGGCACCCTTAATAGCGATTATTATACAAAAATATAACATCACTATAAAAAGCAAAATAAGACAGTAGTATGATTGGTATGGACCAATAGTCACAAACATGCAGATCAAATTGATTTTAAATACTGTAATGACTGCAATTACAAAAGACAGATAGATATACGACGGTGCCAATTGCCTCAGCTGTTGCCATAGTGATTCGTCGTCTGAATTCACGTTTAAAATGCCGAATTGCTCGATCAGAGCCTTCCCCAAAATCTTTGTTTCGTGAGTGCGAAAGTCCATCAAATACAATTGATAGTCTGGCAAAGTCCCTGTGCCTTGCCAAATTCGCAATAATCGTCTGATATGATTGTAGCAAATAAAGAAACTAAATGCAAGTGTAGCATATAACATAAGCAGCCCTTATGTATTACGAAGCCCAAGTTTGGGAACGGTCCGAGTGTTTGCCAGTGTCGAACTCATGGCGTACCCACCTCGTTGCGTTTCTGTCGCAATCCGTTTATGAAGCGTGCATGTTCATCGGAATGAATTCCTCGAACGAGAGTCTCCAACAACGCCTGCCTGTCGCCTTGCAGTAGTGCCGTCACGTTCAGCCAGAGTCCGGGGAACGCGACGCTTTTGTGTATGCCGTGCTCGTCGGGTTGTTGCCGTACGAACAGGCCATCGCGTAGCAAAAACCAGTCGATCGCTTCGTCGTGGGTTCGCCACACGATATATTCGGAGACACCGTTTCGCTGATAGGCAAGCATTTTCCGATTGAGGTCGATGCTTGCTGTCGTCGTGGCGATCTCGGCCACCAATTCGGGCGTGCCGTCGATGTAGCTATCGACGAAGGCTACGCGACCGCCGAATTCGGGCCGCACGAACATGCTCACATCGGGTTGCGGTTCGGTGCGATCATCCAAGCGAACGGTGGCATTATCTCCCACAGTCACTTCGAGTGTGGCAAACCAATATTGGATGAAGCACCCGATCAAAATCGCGTGCGGTTCCGCGTGATCGATCGTCACTGCCGGTGGCATGTAGACTTCTCCGTCGATGAGTTCGGCTTTTTTGACGTGCGTCATCGCGGTGTAGCGTCGCTCGAACTCGTCGCGCGTGAGTCGGTCGCCCGATGCGAGTTTGGGAATGGTCCGGGAGTTTGCGAGTGTCGAACTCATGGAAACGGCTCGATGGGTAAGGTGCCGGAAAGCTGGTCGAAGTTGGCGGGGCGTGCGCCGAGGACGATCTGCGTTTGTACGTCGTCGTTCCCGCGGCGCACCGTCACTTTAATGATCGTACCGGGGCGCAGTCCGCCGATGAGTTGACGCACTTCCTCGAACTCTTGCGGCTGAATCGGCCCGACTTTCACGAGCGAATCGCCCGCTTTCATTCCCGCATTCGCGGCCGGCGTGTTCGGCTCGACGACGCTTAACGTCATCGTTCCGGAAGTGACCCGCACGCCGAGATAGCCTTGCCCGAACGGGTCGGGGGGCGGCGATTTCGGTACGGGGGCCGCCACCGCAGTGGCGGCGAAAAGCATCGCGATCGTCAGTGACCGCACCATATCACGGCCTCCAGTGGCAACAGATTACAAGCCGTAAAACTTCGCGGCGTTGTCGTGCAACAGCCTCTTCTGATCGGCCTCGGGGCGACCCCTAATAATCACTTTTAGCGCCGTCAGCCAGTCCTTGTACGTTCCGGCGAGTAAAACCACCGGCCAATCGCCGCCGAACATCACGCGGTCTGGCCCGAATGTGTCGAGAATGTGATCGACGATGGGGGCGACGTCGTCGGCCTTCCATTTGCCCTTTTCCCAGCCATTCGCGAGGAAGCCGGACACTTTGCACACCGCGTTCTTCTTCGACGCGATACCGGCGGTGCCCTTCTTCCATGCCTCGGTTTGGGCGGCGGTGAAGTTCTTGTTCGGGTTGCCGCAATGGTCCAAAATGAACCGCGTGCCGGGGCATTCGTCGATCAGTTTCGCAAAGTCGGGCAGTTCGGCAGGGCGAAGGCACAGGTCGTAGCTCAGGCCGAGGTCGCCGAGAAGCTGTATCCCTTTCACGAATTTCGGATCGAGGCAATACCCAGCCGGCGTGGAATCGACGTGCAACACCTGACGGATGCCTTTGATGTACTTGCTACCCTTGAATTGCGCAACGTACTTCGCGAACCCGTCCGAGTTCGGTCGCCCCGAAACGACGGCGGCACACGTCGGCGTCTTTTCGCTCTTGCACAGTTCGAGCAGATAATCGACTTCCTTCTGCTGCTGTTCGGGTACCACGTCGACTTCCATGTACACCGCCTTCACGACGTTCAGCCCCTCGGTGGCACTGGCGTACTCCTTCGGCGTGAAGCTGTGATCGAAATCGCTGCCCGCCTTCAGCCAGCCGAGTTTGAATTGCGTAAGATCCCACAAATGCTGGTGCGTATCGATCACGGCAGGCATAGAAGCGGCTTCCTGAGCGGTAAGGGTCGCCATCGCGAGCGGTGCGACGGCGGTTGCGGCCAAAAAATCGCGACGGTTCATGTGCAGTCCTCGTAGAATTGCGTGCAATTGTAACAGCTTCGCACTCTCTTGTGTAGTTTAACGCAATACCGTTGTCGCACCACCTGCTGTTTTTTATCGGAACCGATTCACCATGCCGTTGCGAGTTCTCATCACCGGGTCGGCAGGGCGTTTGGGCCGGGCCGCCGTCGCGGAAATCGTGGCACGCGGCCATCACGTCATCGGCTTCGACCGGATACCGACGCCGGGACTTCCCGATTCGATCGTGGCGAACGTGACCGATGCGGCCGCACTCGAAGCAGCGGCGGTCGATGTCGATTGCCTCATACACCTTGCCGCCTCGCCGGACGATGCGAAGTTCCCGCGAGGCAGCCCACCTGACGATGGCGACAATTTCATCGGCGAACTCGTACCGAACAACGTGATGGCCCCATACTACGTGATGGAAGCCGCACGGAAAGCGAACGTCGGTCGCGTGATTCTGGCCAGCACCGGGCAAGTGGTCGATGGGCACCTTCATGCGGGTCGAATCCCCGTGAATGGTGCGACTCCACCCGACCCGCGCTACCTGTATGCATGTACCAAAGTGTTCCTCGAAGCGCTCGGGCACGTTTACGCCAAACAGCACGGTATGACAGTACTGGCGGTGCGTCTCGGCTGGTGCCCGCGCGATCTCGGTCAAGTCGCAGAGATCCAGAACAGCGAACTCGGCCAGGATGTTTACCTCAGCCCCAACGATGCCGGGCGGTTCTTCGCGTCGGCCGTCGAAGCCGTCGCGTTACCCCCGTTCTCAATCGTCTACGCGACGAGCCAACCGACGCATCGCGTGCGTTACGATCTCGCAGAAACGATGCAACTCATCGGGTATATTCCACAAGAACGATGGCCGACGGGCAGTGCCGAGTTCGGCACTGTTTCTCGATAACAGGAGATTTTCTATGGCCGTTCGCTTCATCATGATTGGCGGTTTTTTGGGTGCCGGGAAAACGACAACCCTCGCGAGATTGGCGCGGACTTACCAGGAACGCGGGCACAAAGTCGGGCTGGTCACGAACGATCAGGCGAACGACCTCGTCGATACGAATTCGCTGCGTGCGCAAGGTTTTCGCGTGCAAGAAGTCGCGGGGGCCTGTTTCTGTTGCCGCTTCGACGAACTCGCCACCCGCATCGGCGAACTGCAAGAACAGGATCGGCCCGATATCATTCTCGCCGAGCCGGTCGGCAGTTGTACCGACCTCGTCGCCACCGTCGTGCAACCGCTGAAAGACCTTTACGCCAGTCGCTTTGAAGTCGCGCCGTACGCGGTTCTGTTCAAGCCGAGCCACGGATTACGCATTCTGAAAGGCGAACAAAAGTCCGGCTTCTCGCCCAAGGCGGCGTACATCTTCACGAAGCAACTCGAAGAAGCCGACGCCATCGTCATCAACCGTATGGACGAACTTTCGCCCGAATCGGCAGATGAACTCGTCGCGCTGGTGACGGCACGCTACCCCGACACGCCGATCCTGCGCGTCTCCGCCACGACCGGCGAAGGCTTCGAGCCGTTCGTGGAATTGCTCGCCAGTAACGGCCAATTTGGCCGCAAGATTCTCGACATCGATTACGACATTTATGCAGAAGGCGAAGCCGAACTCGGCTGGTTAAACGCCAGCATCCGGCTCGAATCCGCGAAGCCATTCTCGCTCGATTCGCTGTTGATGGACGTGGTATCGCGATTGCACGAACTATTGAACCTAACCGAAAGCGAAGTCGCACACCTGAAGGTGATCGGCCAGGACGATGGCGGCGCGTTCGGCGTGGCCAACGTCATCAGTAGCGTGAGTCCGGCCCAACTCTCCCTGCCATCGCATTGCCAAACATCAGCAGCCGATTTGATCGTCAACGCGCGAGTGGCCATCGACCCGATGATTCTCGAAGCCGAAGTCCGAAGAATCGTCTCGCAAGAATGCGATCGCTTGGAGATTACGCCCACATTCCGTCAATCGCAAAGCCTACGCCCCGGCCGCCCCACACCCACCCACCGCTACGCCGAAGCGCTATAATCGCCTACTTCTTCGCCTCTTTCGGCCCGAGTAACATCGCCAGTTTTTCTGGGTTTTTGCAGATATGATCGCCGACGCCGCTGAAGAAGAAGAGTAGCTGTTCGCACCCCTGTTCTGCCATCTTCGGTGCGGTAGGGCCTGCCATTCGTAACAGGGCGTTGGCGGCGAGGCTGTCGGAGTGGAAGTACACCGAGACTTCGGGAGTGACCGCGACAATGCCCGCTTTTTCAGTCGGTTTCATCGGGAACCGCACGATGGCGACGACCTTCACGGGGATTAGCGGTAATAGCGTGGCGGCCTTCACTTTGCCCGTGGCGTACCAGATCAGCCCGCCGTTAAATTTGCCGACGACTTGCCACGTCAATTCGCTGCCATCTTCGATCCAGGTGAACTTGCCATTGCCCGCATCGGCGATCTCGACGCACGGGACGTTCAAGCGTCGCCAAGCGAGTGCGGTGCGGTCCGGGTGATCGAGAAGCCATTCGTAAACCGTCGCGTGAACGGTCGATGGCTCTTCGGTGTACTTCGCGGAAAGCGTCGGTTTCGACAGGATTTTCGCGACCGCATCGCGATGCGTAACAGCCACGGCATCGAGGACGGCGTTGCGCTCGGCCGACGCAGTCGACGGCGAGTTCGATTTCGCGGTACGAACTTGCGCGGTGGCGGTACCCGCACCGATATAAGTCGCGAGCGCGACAATACCCAACCTTGCGAAGGTCATAGACACCTCGTCGGTCTCGAGCGAAACCCTTCATCTGGCATTACTTATATCGTGCATCTTGCCCCATCATCATGAAGCAAACTTCTCGTTCGTTACTCTTCGACTTCGTCTTGGATTTTGACCACAACGGCGGTTTTGGAGCCGTTGTTTTTGTTTTCGGTCAGCCCGCCGAAATAGAGCGTCCGCTTCGCACTGGTCACATCATTCACGATCACCGGCGTCGAACCGATCTGCACGATTTTCTTCGTGTGCTCGGCCAGGTCGCGGAACCAGAACGGGTTGCCCGTTACGGGATTCAAACAGACCGCACGGCCTTCGAGCGACACTGCGTAAACCGCCAGCGTGGCTGCCCCGTTCGCGTATTGTGCCAGCACCGGCCCCGATGCGAACGCCGTGCCGACGCCCCGCTTCCAACGCAGTTTGCCCGTCGCACGATCCAGCGCGTAGAGCGAGCCGTCTCTACAACAGGCGTAAATCGTGCGTTTGTCGGCAGCGAGTTCGGTATGGACCGACTTCGGCAGATCGTATTGCCAGAGCTTTTCGCCGGTCTTCGCGTCGACGCAAATCACCGCACCTTTCGCTTCCTTTTCGGGTGGAACGCCCACTTCGGGTTCGGTGGAAAGATCATCGCTGAGGTTGCCCGTGCCGAGTCCGAAATAGACTTCGTTGCCTCGCGCGAGTGGCGAACCGAAAGAACGCAACGGCACCGGTAGACGCCAGAGTTCCTTGCCGGTGGTTGCGTCGGCGGCGAGTACTGCGAGCGTTTGATAGCCGCTGCCGAAGTATACGCGCGAGCCGTGAACGGTGGGTGGCGTGTCGATGTGAAGTTTGTTTTCCCTGCCTTTAATGTGCCAAACTTCCTTACCGTCTTTCGTGCCAACGCAGTACAGGCCGTCATCGCCGGCCGAGAAATAGACGCGGTCGTTCGCCACTCGCGGTGTGCCTTCCGTGTGGCTCGTCGTCGCCGCGTTCCAAAGTGGCTTACCCGTCGTGGCATCGAGCGCGAATAGCTTGCGATCCGGATCGCCGTGCAAACCTTCGCCGACGAACACCGTGCCCCCTGCAACGGTTGGCGTGCAATACACGGGCTTCATTTCGCCATCGTTGTTGAACTTCCAAACGACTTTGCCCGTGGTGGCATCGGCGCAAATGACGCTACCCGTCATGGAGAAACCGCTCTGTTTCATCGTGCCGAAATAGATCCGGCCCTCACTGCCAATCGCGACGCCAGAAAGCACTTCGGTGGCTTCGTCGAACGTGTGGAGTTGCACATCGACGAGTTTCGGCCCAACGGCACTATCGAAGTTTGCCGCTTCACCGAGTTCGGTTGTCGAGATGGCATTTGCTGCCGTCGTTGGCCACGTCGAATAGAGCATTGCACCGCTAAACACCAGTAACCCGAACAGCCCCGCGGCCTCGCCGGAAAGGCTGAGAATGGTCGTGGCACTGGAAGAATCGACGCGACGGGTGACGACGCGGTAGATGGTGTAGAGCGTTGCGGCCACGAGTCCGAAGCCGACAGCGGTCATCTCGCGGCCCGGTAATTCGAACAAACTGCTTCGCCCGAAAATCCAACCGAGTAGCGCCAGCACGGCCGCGGTGCCGAGTGTCAGGCCGACCAGCCAGACGCACTCGCGGCGCGATGGCGAGGCGGTGACCGACGGATCGCTCGCCGCGAGTTTCCGGTAGCGTAATCCCGCACATAGTAAGCCGGCAAGGATCATCGCGATGAGGTAACCCAGGAACGCCGACGTGCCGAACCAACGCGTATCGGGCAGATATTCTCTCAGAAAATAGTAAGCGAACGCGAATGTGCTGTTCGTACTCGCCACGACGAGGAACGCCCGCCAACGCTTCATGCTCATCGCAAGGCGTGCGAAGACGCCTGGGAAGAATGCGGCGATAATCGCGAGTGGCCCGACGAGAATGAACGAGGGAATTACGCCGAAAAGTGTTGGCGTGTAGTGGCGATTTGGTGACAGCAACTGGCTTTTCTTCTCGGGGAGTGGCCCGTAACCGGCGGGTTCTTTCTCGTCGGGTGCGGGTGGCTCGCCCTTCCCCGCAATCGCTTTTTCGAGAACATCTTTCAACTCGGCGGTGGTGCCCTTAAAGGTACGGCGGAAGTATGGCTCGCAGTGCAGGAACGCCCAACGCACGGCTTTGCCGTCGGCGTCTTCGCTCCCTTGCATCTGGAACCACGTGCCCTCGAGGTAGCCGAATACCTGATAGGTTTTGCCTTCCTTCGTGGCGAACAAAATGAGCTTCCGACCGATTGCGAGGCGATCGAGCATCACCTTCGCGTGGTCGTCCTTCTTCGCGAAACTGTCGCCTTTGAGGTTCACCGGTAGCGATTCGATCTCGAATTTGCCCTTGAGATTTTCCTTGAATTGCAGCGTCATCGAAGGCTTGTCGGCGTCGATCTTCTCGACCTCGGCCGCGAATATCAGTTTCGTACCTTCGACAACTTCTTTCAGCGGAGTGAGTTTTTTGATGACCGCCCCACACGGTGTCGCGACGATCGCCATCGCGCACAGTGCGGCCGTCCAATGAGAAAAAGTCAATCGCACGGGCTTCCCTCCGGTTACTCAGCGTCGGCACAATTGTACCCTGAGACGCAACCCGAAGGGAAATCGTTCGAGCCAAGCCCATTTCGTCGAGTGGAGATGAAGCGACTCGAACGCTCGACCTCTGCAATGCGAATGCAGCGCTCTACCAACTGAGCTACACCCCCGACAGTTTCGATTCTGGACCGATCCCGCATCGGTCGTTCGCTCGATTTATGCCCCTTTCACTTGGGGTAATTTCTTGCGGTAGATCTCGGCGTGTTCTTTGTCGCCGACGAGGTCGAAGACTGCGGCCAAGCGGGCGACGGCCTTGATGAGTTCTTCGCGATCTTGATTGTGAACGGTTTCGACCCAGAGAAACTCCCACATTGCGTCGCGGGGGAGGTTGAACATCACGTACAATTCGCCGAGCGCGTTGTGCCCGGCGGCTTTCACCGAAGAGTCATTCGCGTTCACGATGATCGCTTCGATCACCTTCACAGTGGCGTCGGGTTTCGTACCGGATGCCTTCGATTGGGCGGCCTCAGCGGCGGCTTTGTAGATATTCAATTTCTCGCGGAGCGATCCCGTCGCCGGGAAACCGGCCGTTTTGGAAAGGTCCGCGAGTGCCGCGTTCGCTGCGGCATCGCCCGCACGGAAGAGGACTTCGATTTCGGCGAGCCGGGCTTCGAGTTTCAAGTCGTTCGGCAGATTCTTGTTCTTACCGAGTGTCGCAAGGGTCGACGCGGCTTCGGAGTAGTTACCCAACTCCGCCTGGAGCCGTGCGGCCGCACGCGATATGGGCCAGACTTCCCAAGAGTCGGCGTAGGTACTGCGGAACGTCGCCAGTTTCGCGATCGTCGGAACGGCTTCGGCTTTGAACTCGTCGCCCATCTTTCCGTCGGCGACGCGAATCGCATACGACACTTCGCGGTATTCCAGGAAGCGTTTCGATTTTGCGTCGTTGACGCCTTTCTTGAGAATCTCGGTGTAGATGCTACGCAGTTTCGGTGCGGTTTCGCGCGTTTCTAGCGTGCGCAGTTCGGCGGGGGTTTCCTTCATTCCATCGAGTTTGCCGTACTCGACCGCAATAATATCTGCCGGTGAGATCGTGACGGTTTTGCCACCGGCGACCACCTTCACGCCGGCCGCGGATTCTTGCACCTCGCCGCTCGCACGCGCCTCTTTGTTGTTCTTACGGTCGAAATATCTCACGACGTCGGACGAGCTTGCGCTTTGCCCGTGCGACCAATTCGGTACGGTTAAAGCGATCAGGCCGAGGGCCAAAGCACCGAGCGAGAACGAGCGAGCAATCATCACGAGAGAACTCCGGTAGACCGAGGTTTCGTTGAGTGTATCTAAAAGCACCGACTATTTTTTATCTGTTGCAGCAGGCAGCACGGCGGGTGTTTCGCTTTGTGCGTCGGGATCGAGAAACAGTTTGCCGCCCTTTTTGACGTATTCGCCTTTCAGCATCGGGAACTCTTCCAGAAGCATGTGGAACTTCGTTTTTACTTCTAAACTCAGTCCCTGTTGGTCGCCGCGTTCGACGTCTAACAGCGATTGGGCAATTCGACCGAACGCACTCGCCAGTTCGGGCTTGCCTTGGAGTAACTGCGAGTTCGCTTTCGTGAGGCAGCGTTTTTCATCGACGATAAGTTCGAGGAAGATCGGCACCAATTTCTGTTTGTTCTGGATAATTCGCGTTCTTTCCTCAGGTGTCGGGTTCCCTTTTATGGGAGCTTGTATTGCGTTGCGATACTCGGTGGCGATCGCACTCCAGCCGCGGAGTGCCTCACCCCAACCGAGTTTGCGTTTGTCTGCCGGTGCTTCCTGGGCCTTGTCTTCTAGCAGAAATATGGCCTCGCGGCGATATTCGAGCGCCCTGGCCCAGCCTGGCTTTTCCTTGGTCCCCATCGCCGCTTTCAACAACTCGTCGGCTTTGTCAAACTGCTTGGTAGCGCGGTACGCTCTGGCGAGTTCGATCTGCGCGATTTGATGTGCGATCGCGCCTTCGCGTTTGTCGTTGTCGGCGATGTCCGTCGTGCGCTTCATTAAATCGGCATTATCGGCAACCGGAACTTTCAACAGTGTTTCGATCGCTTTGTCGTACACGCCCAAATCGCGAAGCGACCGACCGAGTGAGGCCATCGCTCGCGGCTTTAGTTTCTTCTCCGCTTGCGAACGCAACAAACTTGCGACGAGTTCGACGAGTTTCGCTGCCTCTTCGGGCTTGCTTTGTTTTTTCAAGTCGTCGATCTGCGGGCGAACGAGGCTGACGAGCCGCGAGAGTGCATCGGTCGTGGCATCGACGCTGCCGCCGAGCTGTTCGAGCAACTCGAACGATTCCTTCGCTTTATCGATCTCGCCTTCGCGGATACGACCTTGTAACGAGAGCACGATGTATTCGCGCCGAAATTTATCGAGATTGTCCGCGATCACTCCGCCGTCGCCTTCGAGTTTCGCATCGGTGGCGAGGCCGCTTTTCTTCATCGCAACCAAGTCCGGGCCCATCTTTTCGGCCATCTCTTTGTACTTCATCGCCTTGTAAAAGCCGACGGCTTGTGCGTAGGCGGCACGTAGGCGAATTTCCTCCGCCGAGAAGATGGCGGCCTTCTTGTCCGGATCGTCCAAGCCGGACTTGGCGGCACTCGCCAAAGCGGCGACCGCAATTTGTTCCGCTTTCGCATAACCTTCGGGTGGGTTGGAAAGATGCAGTTGCGCGAGCAAGTTTCGCAAACTGAGGTACGACTTCAGCTCCGGGCCACCCGTCGGTTCGGGTAATGAATCGATGTCGGTCACGGCTTTTTGAAAGACGGCTGCTTTCTGGGCAGGAGTCAGTGCGCTATCTTTGTTATTGATGAGCATGTAGCCCGCACGACCCTGCGCGATGCGTGCGGACGATGCACCCGAATACGAGTTGTTGACTTTTGCCAGAATATCGAACGCTTCCTGATACTGTTTCTCTTCCAAGTACAAGCGACCGAGCCGAAAGCGGACCGAATCGGTCGAGGGATCGGTCGGGTAGTTTTTGTCGAGAACAATGCTGAGCCGGATGGCGCGTTCGCGATCGACGGTGCGGTTCTTGGTGTCGTTGTCTTCGAGTTTGGCACGCGACGCGAGGTAGCCTTCGACCGCAAACAGTCCCGCTTTCGCAGCCGTCGTGCCACGCTGAACCTGCGATAAATGTTCGCCGAGAATCGCGGCCTCATACGGACGACCGCCATTCAGATAGGCGTACGCCAGCATCATGTTCATGTCGGCGATGTCTTTGATTGGAATGGCAGGCGTGACGAGTTGCCGGGCACGCTCGAAGAGTACGATCGCTTCGTTCATCGCCACGTCGCGTTCTTTCGGCTCCATGCTGCTTCCGGCATCGAGCTTGACGAGTGCCGCCATCTGGCATTCTTCAAACGTCGTGTACTCCGTCGGCTTCTTGCCGGCACCCATCACGAGCGTGCGAATCACCCGCGTTCGCGCTTTGCCCGCACGATCGCTGTATTCGTTGTCGAATTCGATGAGTTTTTTGTACTCGCGAGATGCTTCCAACAGCAGCGCGCGTGCGTTGCCGTCGATCCCAGTGATATTCGGCGGCTTCGCTTTATCGAATCGAATGCCATCGTACGATTCGCGTTCGCTGAGGCTCGCATAATAGAACGTCATGCTCAGTCGTTCGGGCGTGTTACGCGAACGATACTTGTCTTTATCGAGCCAGTTTTTGACGAGCGTTTTCGCCTGGCGAACTTCGTTGACGGTGCCACGGCGATTCTGGAGGTATTTGTTCTGGGCTTCAAAAAACTCGACCATCCGCACCCCATCGCCCGACGCGGGCGATTTCGTCGCGTCGATGCGAATCTGTTTGAACGCATCTTCGGCCGCTTTCGTGTCTGTTTTTTCGACATCGCAAGCCGCGGCCCAGGCACGAGCGGACCACGAGATCGGGCTGTTCGTATCTTTCTTACCGAGCGTGAGAAAGATCGCTTTTGCGGCATCGAGTGCGGCACCGCGTTGGACGGCTTCTTGCCCCTCGGGGGAAATGTAGGCGTCGGCGAGGTTGAACTGATTGATGCCGCGTTCGAGTTCGGCTTGCATCGAATCGCGAACGAGCGACTTCTTCCGAGCGATGTCCGTGGCCGGATCGTCGATGATCGCCTGAATGTTTTTGGAACCTTGCCCGAACAGGTCCGACGCCCGCTGGAACATCGGTCGCGTCGCGGCGGCGGCGGCTTTTTTCTCTGCGACTTTCGCTTGATCTTGCGCGTCGGCCGCTCCCGTATCGATGCGGTACGCGCGGCTCAAAAGTGCCTTGGCTTGTAATGAAACGACGCGAGCCAGCGCCAACGACGCCTCCGCCGAACGCGGGTGGGTCGGGTGATTCTTCAGGAACGCATCGAACTCTTTCTTGGCACCTGCAATGATCCCATCTCGCACCGCAGCATCCGACTCCGTCTGCGCGAGCAGTAGCCGCGTCTTCGCCAATTCGAGTGGCAGAACGACTTTCAGATCGCCCGTCGGGTTCTTCTTTTGTTGTTCGATGAGGTAGTCGAGAGCGAGGTCCGAGAGTCCGTTTTCGCGTAAGCCTTGGACGAGATCGATTGGATTCGGCGATTGCGCAGATGCGGACTGCAACCCAACAAACGTAACGAACGCGAGCCAAAAACCCTTGCGAACCATTTCGACGCTCCGTTTGCTCGACCGACCGGGACATGACCGAACCACCCATTACGACGTTCGATTCACGCCGGAGGTTCCACAACCCAATTTTGACGGAACGAGCGACTGTGTCAAGAACCTTTTGCGAAACTCTCGCGATTTGAACCGTGCTCCACATGTTCGTTGCAAACATCGTCCAACGCATCGCGTAAGTTCGGAAATTGACATGCGAACCCCGCAGCGGTCGCACGCTCGGGGACCACACGTTGGCTACCGGTCACGACTTCGGACACCCGCCCCAACGCGATCCGTAACGCGAAACCAGGCGCAGGTAGCCAGCTTGGCCGATGGAGGACCGCACCGAGTGTGCGGCTGAACTCCGCGTTCGTGACGGGGTTTGGCGACACCGCGTTGACCGCACCTGTCAACGATGGGTTGTTTAATACAAACGCGAAAAGTGCGGTCAGATCGCGGTGGTGAATCCAACTGATGAACTGCTTGCCAGAGCCGACGCGACCGCCGACGAAGAAGCGAAACGGCCGCATGAGATTCGGTAACGCCCCCCCTGCTCCATCGAGTACGATGCCGAGCCGCGGGTGCATCACACTCGCGCCGGCTTCCCTGGCGGAGTTGGCAGCCGCTTCCCAATCGCGGCCGACATCGGCCATAAAGCCCGTGCCGAGCGACGACGATTCCGTCAACGTCTCCTCGCTGCGATCCCCATAAATGCCGATGGCCGAGCCGGAAATGAACCGCTTCGGTTCGCCGTTCAGTCGACGTGGGGATCGAGCAATCGCATCGGAAAGGCAGCGCGTACTCTCGACGCGGCTGTCGCGGATTTCTTGCATGAATGCCCGCGACCATCGTCGTTCAAAAATGTTCGCACCTGCCAAGTGAACGACTGCATCCGCCGTCTCGACGCAGCGAAACCAGCTATCGACCGAGCGGTAATCGACCGTCGCCGTTTCGCAGCTTTTGTCGAACCAGTCCGGTGCAATGGCACTTCGACTCGCCACAACCACCGTGTGGCCATCCGCGATCAAACGCGGAACGAGCCGCGTGCCTACCAGCCCCGTGGCCCCACTGACGACAATACGCATAGCTCACCCGTTTCCTGGGCCGACCATCTTTTCGGGCCGGACGATCTCGTCGAACATCTCTCCATTCAGCGTAGGGCCGGTGAACTTGCCATCGTCGCTTTTTGTCGATGGCGCGACCGCAATCGCTTCCGCACGGAGTGTCGTACCGTTGTGGTGCGCCTGCTTGGCGATCTTCGCGGCGGCATCGTACCCGATGTGCCGATTCAGCGCCGTCACGAGCATGAGGGAGTTCGCGAGGTGTCCATCGATCTGCGTACGGTTCGGCGTAATGCCTTGCGCACAATGCTCGTCGAACATGTGACACGCATCGGTAATCAATCGCACCGAGTGCAGGAAATTGTGGATGATGACCGGCTTAAATACGTTCAACTCGAAGTTACCCTGGCTGGCCGCGAAGCCGATTGTTGCGTCGTTGCCGAAGACTTGCACGCAGACCATCGTCATCGCTTCGCTTTGCGTCGGGTTCACTTTGCCGGGCATGATCGACGAACCCGGCTCGTTCTCGGGGATCGTCAATTCGCCGAGGCCACACCGCGGGCCGGATGCCAACCAACGCACGTCGTTCGCCATTTTCATGAGCGCAACCGCGAGCACTTTCAACGCCCCGCTCGCCCCGACGAGCGCTTCGTGCCCCGCCAGTGCGGCGAACTTGTTCGGTGCAGTCACGAATGGCAACTTCGTCAATTCCGCGATCTGCACCGCCACCGCTTCGGCAAAGCGCGGATGGCTGTTCAAGCCCGTGCCGACGGCGGTGCCGCCGAGTGCGAGTTCGTACAAACCGGGCACCGATGCCTCGATATTTTTCAGTCCGATATCGATCTGGGCAACGTACCCGCTGAACTCTTGCCCGAGTGTCAGTGGCACCGCGTCCATCAGGTGCGTACGGCCAATTTTGACGATGTCCGCAAACGTTTCAGCCTTCTTGTGAAGCGTCTCACGCAATATCCGCACGCTCGGCAACAACCGATGCACGATCTCTTCCGCGGCCGCGATGTGCATCGCCGTGGGGAAGGTGTCGTTCGACGATTGCGACATGTTGACATCGTCGTTGGGGTGAATCGGCTTCTTCGAGCCGACCACGCCGCCCGCCATTTCAATCGCACGATTGGAGATGACTTCGTTGACATTCATGTTCGTCTGCGTGCCGCTACCCGTCTGCCAGATTCGCAGCGGAAAGTGCGCATCGAGCGTGCCCGCAATCACTTCGTCGGCGGCTTTCGCGATGCCATCGCACGTCGTTTGCGGCATCAAGCCGAGCGCCGTGTTCGTCATCGCCGCCGCCTTTTTCAGCGTCCCAAACGCACGAATGACGGATCGCGGCATGAGGTCGTCGCCGATCGCGAAGTGGATCAACGAGCGCGCCGTCTGCGCGCCGTAATAGCGGTCGCTCGGCACCTCGATTTTGCCCATCGTGTCGGTTTCCATACGCATCGTCATGAGAGCGAAGCCTCGTCAGTGTCGCGGAGAATAACGATGATTGTATGCCGTGCTCGCCAGTCTTGCCTACGTAGCGCGGCGAAACGGGAAGGGGTTAATTTCTTTGACATCCTTTCGTCAAGCGATGAGGATGGAGTAAATTCTGTGGAATACCAGACAGGCGGCTCGAGTGCTTTCCGGAATACTACTCCCGGCGTTAAAAACCAGTGCCGGAACTGGCGTACTCGCCCACATCGCCCGACGGCTGTTGCCGCCCTATTAAAAATACGAACCACCGGGTTCGTCTATATTAATTAGCAAGAGTTCAACTGTTCGGCTCAGCCAGGAGACGTGACATGGGCGTGCTTACCAGCCGTATAGACCAGCTTCTGAATGCTGTAAAATCAGGTAAGGTTCTGCTGAAAAGCGGGGAACCGACCTTGGAGCAACTTGCTTCAGACCTTGATAAGGTTCTGCGATTGCCCAATGGTGATATTGACCTCAGCACTTGCTCTCCTCTGGTCAGACAACTCAGTCGGTCCTTTCAAATAGCCCATCGCACAATGATCGAGTTAGATCCAGCAAACCCACAGATAACTCCCGAATCGAGCACTCCAAAAGAGATTGAAGCGGCTCAACGCGAATATTTTGTGTTGATTGACCAATTCTTTGAGGCCGCCACCGGAACTCCTGCCTCTCGTTTTGAAGAGAAGATGACTTTTAGCAACCGTGTTCGAGCAGAGTGTGAGAGTATCGGACTACTTTACCAAAAAGCATATGAGGATTATGTTCCAAAATTAGAGCATTTTTACAGCAAGCATGGTGCGAAGTTACTTGGTGCTGCGAATGTGTATTCTGGGATGAATGCCGTAGTTGGCGGAGGTAGCAACTTCCCGAAAAGCGCGTTTAATGGCTATCGCAAGATGGCGCTTTACGCGGACACAGTTTTTATTCCCGACCCCGTCCTTCCTTGGCTGGAGTCAAAACGGGAAATGGAGGGTTCTGGGTTTGTCAGATTACTTCAATCTTGTCACGACATTCTTCGATTACGACCCTTGGCTGAAGCAGACCTTCCTTACCCCGCCGTGCTGGTGTTTCCAAGTTGGGAAAAATGGCTAGAAGAGAATGATGAGGCTACTAAAGAAGGTATTGGCGAGTTAAGTCTCAGCTTCTTCGGTCACTACTTAAACGCTTGTTTCGAAGATGAATCTGAGGTTTATAAGTACGTCGTTGGGGATGGCGCAACTGAATTTCGTAGAGCAGTGAAACGGCATGGCCTTTTGCTTCCCTCCGGAACTGTGGAACCTAAGGACGTTGACGAAGGTGTAAGACTTTATCTGGAGAATGCACAGAAGTGGCGAAGTCCGGAGCACTATCAAGCTCTGCTGAAGCAGCCTCACGAGTCAATAGCGTGGTTATTAATAATGGAACGCCTCGGCCCTCAATTTCATATTCGGGACAACGCCCGGACGATGTCTGCACAACCCCTTTTCTGGAACCGTGCTCACTACCATTACTTTAACCTTTGTGCGACGGCCACAAGCCAACGACTTGAACAAGAGAAGGTTATCGATCAAAAGACGGTCACATTGCTGGCCGCACTTAACCAACCGGCGTTAGCGTGGCTGGGGAATGTCGACTTGCCCGACCTGGTGCGGCTCCGCGAAGCGAACGCGAACGAACTCTTTCGTAAGAAACTCGCGGAACATCTAAAGGGGCTTAGTGAGGCAGACGGGACAAACATTAATCGAGTGGCAGCTGAGGTCTCACGGGCAATAGCGTCTCTCATCTCCGAACACAGCCGGGAGGCCGACAAGCTCTGGCACGATTACAAGAAGAAACTGGTTCTCAGCGGCGGTATTGCCGTGACCGGGGGTGTTGCTCTTTCACCTTGGCTCGCGGGACTTTTAGGACTGATTCCGGGGGCCGTAGCAGGACTACGGGACTTCGCACATTACCGAATGGACAAGAATAATATGTCGCAAACAGTGTTCGGTATTCTCTCGGAGGCAAAAAACGCTGCTCACTGACAACGACGCTCGTTTTAATCCCGATTCGACATCACCCACACGAATTCCGACAGTCAAAAAATCGGAGGCGATCCGACGTAAGTCAGATTTGTGTCGTGTGTCGAAGGTGCCTCGAAATGGTGCGTAATCGATCGTAGCTATGACGTAATGGTGCGTAGCTAGCGCGTAATCACGCGAAATGACACATGGCTTTCGCGTCATGCGACGGGTTCCGGATCGACGTAACTCCCTCGACGCGAGTTCCTGACACCCCAAACCGCACGAAGACAGATCAGCGATTTGCTATCAAAAAGTGTCGTTTTGGCCCGCGCAAACACGATAATGACCCCAAAAACCGGTCCGCAATTCGGACTTACGTCGATTCTCGGAACGAAATTGTGGGCGGAACGCGGTGTCAAATCCGCATTCCGCATTCCGAACTCCACATTCCCCATTAGCCCCACGTGACTAAGCCTGGCTCGAAGGCGTGTGGCAGATTCGGGTGCGATGGGAGCACGCGGACGCTGAAGCCGAACTGGCCGCTGGCTTGGCAGGCGACGGTTCCGGCGAACGACACGCGACCATCGGCGACGGTGCCGGACGGCAGCAACGCTTTCGCTTTCGGGTCTGCGATTTGCCCCATCGAATCGAGCAAGCCGTAGCAGAGTTGCACTTCGACATCGTTCGGCGAAATCGTGCCGAGGTGGACGCGAACCTTCACGTCGAGATCGCCACCGACTCGCAGGGTGTCGCCGTTCGGCGCGTCGATTTGCTCGACGCGGACTTGGCCCCAGTCGCCGTTGATCTTGCGTCGCCAAGCGGCGAGTTCGGTAGCCCCTTTCAGGTGATTTCCGCTCAGTTTCAAGAACCGGCGGTGCGAAGGCAGGTAGCAACGCTCGGTGTATTCTTCGACCATGCGGTTCGTGTTGAACATTGGTACCAGCGTCGAAATCGATCGCTTCATGCGTTTGATCCAGGCGCGGGGCAGGCCGTCTTTGCCACGGGTGTAGAACGCGGGCAGCACTTCCTTTTCAAGCAGTTCGTAGAGCGCCCGGCTCTCGACTTCGTCCTGGTACGCCAAGTCCTGATACTCTTCGCCGGAGCCGATCGCCCAGCCGTTTTCGCCGTCGTAACCTTCGCACCACCAACCGTCGAGAATGCTCAGGTTCAAGCCACCGTTGACGGCGACTTTCATCCCGCTCGTGCCCGATGCTTCGAGTGGGCGACGCGGGTTATTCAGCCACACATCGACGCCTTGAACGAGCGTTCGAGCGACGTTCATGTCGTAATCTTCGAGGAACACGATCCGCTTGCGGAACTCTTCCCGCTTCGCATATTGCACCACACGTGCGATCAGTTCTTTGCCGCCGATGTCCTTCGGGTGCGCTTTCCCGGAGAAGATAAACTGGATCGGGCGTTCCTTGTCGTCGAGCAGTTTCGTGATCCGCTCCAGGTCGCGGAACAGCAAGTCGCCGCGCTTGTACGTTGCGAACCGCCGCGCGAAGCCGATGGTCAGTGCGTCGGGGTCGAGGATTTCCTCGGCTTTGTCGATCTCGGCGGGCACGCTGCCGCGACGCTTGAGTTGCGCCTTCAAGCGAGAACGCGCCATCGCCACGAGTCGTTCGCGGCAACGTTCGTGCGTTCGCCACAGTTCGGCATCGGGGATCGATTCGACGCGCTTCCAGATCGCGAAATCGGTCGGCTCTTCTTCCCAGTGGATGCCGATATAGCGGTCGAAAAGCTGGCCGATTTCCGGCGAAAGCCACGTCTGCGTGTGTACGCCGTTCGTGATCGAGGTGATCGGCACTTCGACGTCGGGCAGCGTCGGCCAGATGCCGTTCCACATCTTGCGAGAGACAACACCGTGTAACGCGCTCACGCCGTTGCTGGTGTTCGCGAGCTTGATGGCCAGCACTGTCATGCTGAACGGTTCGCTTTGGTTTTCCGGGTGAATCCGCCCGAGTGCGTAGAAACCCTGGCGGTCGATGCCGAGCTTGCTGATGTAATCGCCGAAGTATTGGTCCATCAGCTGCGCTGGGAACGCATCGTTCCCAGCGGGCACCGGCGTGTGCGTCGTAAAGCACGTGCCTGCCTTCACGGCTTCGGACGCCGTCGCGAAATCGAGATTCTCTTCTTCCATCAACATGCGGATGCGTTCGAGGCCCACGAATGCGGCGTGCCCCTCGTTCATATGGCAAACGCTCGGGTTCTTGCCGATGGCGCGGAGTGCCCGGATGCCGCCGATACCGAGGATGATTTCCTGCTGAATCCGCATCTGCTCGTCGCCGCCGTAAAGCTGTGCGGTGATGCCGCGATCTTCCGCACGGTTCGCGGGGATGTTCGCGTCGAGCAAGTACAACGGCACGCGGCCAACCTGAATGTGCCAGATTCGCAGCGACACTTCGCGGCCCGGCAACTGCACCGAGACGATCACCGGCGTGCCATCGGGCTTGAGTTCGGGCACCAGTGGCAACGTGAAGAAATCGTTCTCCGGGTAGCGTTCTTGCTGCCAACCGTCGACGTTGAGGTACTGCCGGAAGTACCCTTCGCGGTACATCAAACTGACGCCGACGAGCGGAATGCCGAGGTCGCTGGCGCTCTTGAGGTGGTCGCCCGCAAGCACGCCGAGGCCACCGGAGTACACGGGTACGCTTTCGTGCGTGCCGAATTCGGCGGAGAAGTACGCCACACAGGCACCGCTATCGGCCTTAAAGGTTTGGCCGAACCACGTCGACGCCTTCATGTAATGATCGAGCGATTCGACGACGCGCTCCATGTGCGCGAGGAAGCCACCGTCTTCGGAGAGTTCGTCGAAGCGCGTTTGTTCGGTCGAACGCAGTAGCCGAATCGGGCTATGATCGAGCGTCTCGAACAGGTCCGGATTGATCCGCCGGAACAGCGCGACGGCGTCGGCGTTCCAGCACCACCACAAGTTGTAAACGAGTTTTTGGAGGGGTTCGAGCGACTTCGGAAGGGATGGAAGAACCGTGTAGGTTCGAATCGATCGTCCGGGCATGAACAATCCTCGCAAGAGAAACGAAACAACGGGGGATCACCGAGTGAACCCGCACTGGGAAACGACGCAAAACGCTTGCAGGGGAGAACTGCTCGCTAATAATTTAGGAGGTCTGGGCCGAGTTTCAATTCGGCGTGCTCGAAGAGGTGGATCGATTCGCTTCATCCAGCCGGCGATACGATTCGCGATCCGCAGGGTGGAGCGGAATCGCTTCGAGGCCGCGCGACTTGGCTTCGCGAAACGCGCGATCCGCATCGGGTTTCTTCTGCGAGTTCAACGCGACGGACAGATGAAAATACCGCATCGCGGTCTTCTCGTGCTTCAGCGCCTCCGCCGCGTCCTTCTCGGCCAGTTCGTACTGCTTCGCAGAGATGCGGATGCGGGCGCGGGTGTCGAGCAGCTCGCCCGTCAGACCTTTTTCCTGCATCGCGCGTTCGATGAGTTCGTTCGCTTGGGTCGCGCGTTCGGGAAGTGGGGCCAACAACCATGCGAGATTATTGAGCGCCACCGCATTCCGTGGGTCGATTGTCAGCACCCCCTGATACGCTTTCTCGGCGACCGCCAAATCGTTGCGAATCGTGTAGTAATCTGCCTCGGTCAGACGAAGCAGAATCGAGTCTGGCTCTTGTTCGCGTGCCGTTTGCAACCAATCGCGAACCCGCGCGGCCCAGACATCGGTTGCGCCGCTACGGATCGCAGCGACACCGGCGAGTGCCTTCGTTCGCGGGTTCAGTGTCTTTACCAACTGGATTTTCGCGAACGCTTCCTCCGGCCGTCGATCCGCCGCCAACAGCGATGCAATCCGCGTCAGGTATTCGGCCCGCGTCGGCAACAATCGTTCGTACTTCGCCACGGCGGCATCGGTCAACAACCGCACCGCTGCAGTGCCGCGAACTTCGGGGAGCCGCGATAAGCGATCGTACAGTTCGGCTGCCGCAAGTATCGTTTCGTTCGTCTCGTTGCCGCTTCGGTCGATCTCTTTACAGTCGCTTTCGATCATCGCGATGGCGCGTTCGTACTGCCCCGCCTTGCAGTAATAATTGGCGACCGCCGTAATAATGCGACCATCGTTCGGGCCGCGTGCGAGCAGTCGTTCGGCGAACGCCTTCGCCGCATCGTACTGCTTGCCTTCGATCAATACTTCCATCGCGACGATCAGGTATTCGACGTTCGTCGGATCGCGATTCAGTAGCGTTTGCAGGCAGCCGACCGCTTCGTTCGTTTTCTCCCCGGCACGATACGCCTGGCTCAGAATGAACGTGTCGCGCGGGCTATTCGTCTCCTTCGCAATCTCGGCAAGTAACGAGATCGCACGATCCAGCGCGGCCGTACGGTCGGTGCCATCGAGGTAGCGATGCAACGACGACAACACGCCGGCCACGGCGCGGCGTTCTTCTGCCGTTTGAAACAAATCTCGCTGCGAAATCAGCAATTCCGCCGCACGTCGTCGGTCGGCGGGTTCGCCGCGAACGGCGAGTAACATCGTCAAATTCTGCGTCGCCCAGGCACGATCCGATTGCGGTTCGTTCGGCTGATTGAGGTAACCTTCCAGCAACTCGATCGCGTTCGTTCGCTCCATCCGTGCGAGCATAATCGCGAATCGTTCGCGGATATATATTCGCTGCGTCGTCGTCGAATCGAACGTCCGCTCACTCTTGATCTTTGCCGTCGCATCGAACGTTGCCAGCAGCGTGGCATACGCGCGTTCGTCGAGTTTTGGTTTCGCCAATTCGGTGACGCGGTTCGTTTCGATGTCCACTTGCAATCGCACGTAATCGTCGACGGTCGCACCGGGTACTTGCACCGCCCGCGTGCGAATCGCCTGCGCTTCGGCCGTCTGCCCGATGCGTTGCAGGCAATCGGCCAGCCATCCGAGGTAGCCCGGCAGCCGTTCGAGATGCACGGGGCAAGCCGCAAGTAACCGCACAGCAGCGGGTCGTTCCATCGTGCTCGCCACATTCCACACGAGCCGCTGGAATGGCTCGTTCGCCCAACGCGGGTCGATCGACAATCGCAGCAGCATTGCCTTCAGTTCGGGTGCATTTCCTTTAATCGCGTGAAATCGCAGCAGCCCTTTCACCGGTTCGATCCGCGTCGGTTCGAGCGAAATTGCACGTGCATAAAATTTGACTGCCAACGCCGTGTCACCGAGGCGGTCCGCAATCGTGCCGAGTGCGTGGCACGCATCGGCGCTCGTGGGGTTTGCCCCGAACTTCGCAGTCAGCGCATCGCGTGAAGCGTTCCACGTCGCAGCGTTCCCGGACTTCACCGCCACGGCTGTCGCCACAATCATTTGGCACGCTCCCGCATCGCCTTCGATCGCCTTCAATGCGGTCTTCGCTTCAGCGAGTATCGTGGCATCGTCGGCTTCCATTGCACGCATGGCCACTGCCTGCCAAAGTGCCGCATCGCGCACGGTTTCGGTCGCCATGCGGTGGTGCAATCGCAACGCATCGGTACGGTCGCCCTTTCGTTCGTAGATGTCGATCAGCCCCGCGCACAACCGGTGCCGTTCGGTATCGGGCCAGCTTTCGATTTGCGATTCGAGCATCGGTATCGGGCGCAAACCCGCCGGGTCGCGGGCATATAACTCGGCCCGTGCTAATCGCAGTTCCGCACTGTCGGCCAAGGCCCCCTGGGCTTCGTCGAGAACGACGAGGCCGGCCGCCACGCCACGCACATCGGCGATCCGCTCGGCGAGTTTCGTCCACAATCGCACATCGCTCGGCCGCCGCGATCGCTCGCGTTCGAGTGCGTTCAACGCGGCCCCCGGCTTCCCGGACAAATACGCCACGTCCGCCAGAATCCGCACCGAATCGGCGGTGTCGACGCCGCCCTTTTTCAGGCTCGCCACCGCTTCGGTTTCGAGCTTCGTCCACGCATCGCTCGTGGCGTTCGTTGCCGCCAGTCGCAGCGCTTTCATCTGTATCACCGTTGTCGTGTAAGTGCCCGCGCCGGCGGGATTCTGTGCGGCGAGTTCGTATTCGCGAATCGCTTCGGTCAGTTGTCCCGCATTCAAAAACGCCTGCCCGAGCATCGCCCGCGCTGCGATATTCGCTGGGTCTTTCGCGAGGATCAACTTCAGGCATTCGCGTTCCTTTTCCGGCTCCGCCACACGCCGATGACAGTTCGCCAAAAGAAGATTCGCCTGAGCTTCGAGCAACGGCAACTCGGCCGATTCCGAACGGAGTTCGCCGAGCATCTCGATCGCTTCGGACCACTTACCGGCGTGCATCGCCAACCGGCCACGTAGGTATTTGATTTGCAATTTCACGAGCGGTCCGCGTCGCTTTTCGAGTTTCGCGAGCACCTCCAGTGCCTTCTCGGTATCGCCCGATTGCAACAACAAATCGCCGAGCGGGATCAGCAGATCGGCGGTGTCGCGGGTGGCGGTGATGCCGTCTTCGAGGACGGTGATCGCCTGCGGAATATGGCCGCGATGCGATTCGAGCCACGCCAAACTGCGGATCATCCGGATGTCGTTCGGCGTCTGTTTCAAGCCTTCCGCGAGCACGTCGTGCGCATCGCGCGGGGCACGCTGACGCTGGTAGCGTTCGGCCAACAACAAACGCGGTTCGGGCGTTTTCGGCGCGAGAACAATCGCTTGCTTCAAGTCGCGAATCACGGGGTCGTTCGCCACCGCTGGCAGTGCGGTATCGCCTTGCGTGGCAATCGCGAATCGTGCCCGCATCACGTACGAATCGGCAAGATTCGGCAGTTCCGAAACCATGCGGTCGAGCACGATCTTCGCCTCGCCGGGCCGCTTCTGTTCGCGCACCAGGAACTCGGCAAACCGCGAATACGTCGTCGGTTCTTTCGGGTCGAACTGGAGTGAAGTGCGGAAGCTTTTGTCCGCGTCGTCGAACGTGCGCTGGCCGATCTGCGCGAGTGCGAGTTGCTGCCAAACGGCTGCGTCCGATGGCGTATCTTTGAGGTAAGCCTCCGCGTGATTGCTCGCATCGGTGTATCGCCCGAACTTCAAACACAGCGCAATCGCTTCCTTGCGGATACCCGCACGGCTCGGGTCGCCGCGCAAAATTTTGTCGTAAAGGAACACGAGTTCGGAACGCGAAGTGTCCGTCGAACGCGATCGCAAGATGTTCGCGAGCCGTTCTTGCACATCGACATCGGCGGGGCGAAATTCGAGATATTGCCGAAGGTAATGCACCGCCGTGTCGGTCTTGTTCGCATCAATCGCACGCTCGGCCTGACGCTTCAGCGCATCGGGAATGCGGCCCGCTTGAATCGCATGGATGCCGAAAAGCAGACCGCAAATCGCCACCAGCGCTACGAGTAGTTTCAACAAAAATATCTTGTGGATCGTCGGCATCGTCGGCATTCTCCCAAAACTTACCAATTAGAACCGACAGGGTAAGTTGGGCAATCGATACCGGTCAAGTGCAACCCCAGAACGACGCCCCGAAAGCCGATTCGCTGCTCGGCTCATAAAACGGTAAACGGTATCCGAATTCCGACGAGGTTTCTCACGATGGCTGATATTCGAGCATTCCGGGGCTTCCGGTACGACATGGGCAAGGTCGGCTCGCTTTCTGATGTCGTCGCCCCACCGTACGACGTGATCGATGCGGCACTGCAACAGACGCTCTACGATCTCAGCCCGTACAACGCGATTCGCGTCGAACTGAGCAAAGAGGAAGTCGGCGATACCGAATCGAACAACAAATACACGCGGGCCGCCTCGACGTTGAATCAGTGGCAGAACGAGAACGCACTGACGCAAGATACCGCGCGTTCGATGTACGTTTACGAACAAGAATTCACGGTCGAAGGCAAGACGTACACCCGCCGTGGCTTCTTTGCCCGCGTCCGCCTCGAACCGTTCGGCACGGGGTGCATTCACCCGCACGAACAAACGCTTTCCGGCCCGAAGCAAGACCGCCTGAACCTGTATCGTGCGACGAACTTCAACCTTTCGCCGGTGTTCGGGTTGTACCCCGACGACGATGGCGAAGTCTTCGCGAAGATCGAACCGCTGATCCGCAAAGCTCCACCGCAAGTCGCGAACGATCACCTCGGCGTGACGAATCGGCTGTGGGTGATTACCGATCAGCACACGATCTCCGCCGTCATCGGCTTCATGGGGCCGAAGCCCGTGTTCATCGCCGACGGCCACCACCGGTACGAGACCGCGCTGCGCTACCGGGACGAGCGCCGGGCGAACCACACCGGCGAGCAGGATCCCTCCTACGACTTCATCCTGATGCTGTTCCTCGACGCGGCCGACGCCCTGACGGTCCTGCCCACGCATCGCGTCGTCCGGGGGCTGGGCGAGGCGGGGATGGCGGGGCTCCACGCCGGCCTGTCCCGACTGTTCGCCGTCACGCAGACGACGGCGGATGCGCTGGCCGAGCGGTTCGAGGCGGCCGGCGGGCTCGACGGCGGCGAGGGACGGTTCGGGCTGCTGACGCGGGACGGGGCCTGGCTGCTCGACGCGAGGAGAGAGGCCTTCGCCGGGCTCGGGTCAGCAGGCGCGGCGGTCCGGGCGCTCGACGTCTCGCTGCTGGCTGCGGCGCTGGACGCGCTGCTCGGGATCGACGCCGGGGCCGTCGCCGACGGGAGGCGGATCGCCTACACCAAGTCCGTGGCCGAGGCGACGGCGCTCATCGCGGACGGTACCGACGGCGCCGACGCCTGCTTCCTGCTGGAGCCCACGCCGGTTGCATCCATCGTCGCCGTCGCGCGGGACGGCGACGTGATGCCGCCCAAGTCCACCTACTTCTATCCCAAGGCCCTCACCGGGCTCGTGCTCAACCCCCACGAGTGGTAGGGCGTACGACCGAGCGATGACCGACCCCACCTCCTCCGATCGCCTCCTCGCCCGGGCCAACTCCGGCGGCCGTCCCGTCCGGAAGGACGAGATCGAGATCGCCGGCCGCGGCCTGTACGTGGAGTCCTGGCTGCCTGAGCGCCGCTCACGCCGCAGGCCGCTCCTGTTCGTCCACGGC
>JAYWCL010000204.1:0-3309 GCA_043780595.1 Limnoglobus sp. | reverse complement strand
CTGGGCCGGATCGAGCGACCGCGCCGCAAAGTTCCGGTTCGCAGTCGCAGCGGAGTTGATAAGCTGAACCATGTCTGTTTCTTCCATGAGTGGTGGTTTTGCAACTCACACTCTGGGAGAAACAGGCACTTTACGATAGCCGAATCGCAATCGCAAACAAACGCAAAACTGCTACCCACTTTTGAACCGTGCCGCGAAATGACATAGAAGTGCGCGCAAATGACATAGAAAAGGCGCATTCGGTCGATTTTCGGTCGCATTCGGTCGATTTTCGAACGGTACTTGCGGCGAGTGCGAATCGAGTGACGCTCGACGCAAACCGCGACAGGAATGCAGGATAACGCAAAAACCATCGAAACAGATCCGCGATTTGCGATCGAAAAGTGGCCTCGAAAACCGAAAAAATACCCCAAAAACCAGTTTTGGAGTGTCCACAATTGTGACTTACGTCGATTCTGTCGTTGCGAATTTGCCGATTGTAGCGTCGCGAACGAATAGGTAAGTCTGGCGAAACGAATCGGTCGCCGCTTGTCAACCGGGTGCCGGATCGGGTACTTTGGAGGAGTGGGGAATTCCTACGATGACGAACAACCGGTGTAGCCGATGGATCGTCTAATAGATGGGATTCCCTCGAATGCCTTCTCCGTCACGACCCTGCGCCGAGGTGTTACCGATGCCGTTCCGATCTTTCCGCCGTTGGTTGTCGCCGTCGCCCCGTGTATCCACTGCGGCACGCTTGCGGATGGAAGTGCTCGAAGGCCGCGAAGTGCCCACGGTGAACCTCGCGGGCATCGCCAACACCGACCAGCCGAATACCAAGCCTCTGTTCATCCCCGTTACGGCGACGAACACGCCGAACGGCCCGGTGACGATCACCGCGAGTTCGGATAATACCTCCGTCACGACGCAAGTCGTCGCGGGTGGCCGTTCCGTCAAGCTCGATGTTTCGGGCACCGATGCGACGGGTGCCGCCTTCACCGGATCGCTGACGATTCGTTTGTTCGAAGACGTGGCACCGCTCGCAACCGGAACGATTATCCAGCTTGCTAATGAAGGCTTTTACAACGGTAAACTGTTTCACCGCGTCTTGCCTGGGTTCGTGATCCAAGGCGGTTCGCCGAACGGCGATGGCATCGGCGGTTCGAGCAAGCCCGATGTCGTCGATGAGTTCAACTCGCAATATACCTTCGCTAGCAACGGCATCGTCGCGATGGCCAACGCCAAAGACGACAACAATAACTCGCAGTTCTTCATCAGCGACACCGACCTCGCACTGGCCGCCCGCCCGCAGAGTCTGAACTTCAATCACTCGATCGTCGGTTTGCTGACGAGTGGCTTCGACATTTACAAGAAGATCATCAATACCCCAACGGTACAGACCGGTGAGAAAAGCACGCCAGTAAATCCGGTCACGATCACGAAAGCGACGGTCTTCACCGATACCGCGAATGGCGTGGTCAAAGTGACCTCAAACTCTGGGTTCATCGGTTCGGCAGGAATAACGATCGGGGCCACCGATGGCGATAACAAGGCAACCAGCACGACGTTCCGCACGAACCTCGTCGCCGACACCACGAACGATCGGGCGTTCTTAAACGCGATTGCCGACGTTCGCACGAACCCAGGTACTGCGGTCACCTTCACGGCACGCGGGACCGATCTCAACAACGATAAACTGACGTACGCGGTCGGCAGTGCGACGAGTTTATTCGCGGCACCGACGAACGTGACGGCGGCCATCGATCAGAACACGGGCCTCGTGACGCTGACACCGGCCACGGGCTTTACCGGTACGATCGACCTGCTCGTCGGCGTTCGCGATCAGACGAACCGATCGGGAGGCGCGACTCTCGATGTCGCCGGAAACTTCGACACGCAAGTCGTACGACTCACCGTTCGCGCTGCGGGCGCAACGACCACGACACTCTCCGTGTCGAAACTGAATCCCGGCATCGGTCGCACCGTTCTGCTGAGTGCGTCCGTCGCAGGTGATCCCGGAGTGGTCGGCGCGGTCAAATTCTTCGCGAATGGCGCAGAAATCGGTACGTCGCGGTTGCTCGAAGGGCGTGCATTACTCACGACATCGTTCGCCGCAGTCAGCACGCAAACCGTCACGGCTCAGTTCGTTCCCGATAACACCGCAAGTAACACGAGCCTATCGACCGCCGCCGCCGTTACGGTCGTTGCGGGTATCGCACCGGTTGCAATCCGCGCATCGAGCGTCGATTTCGGCCAATCGCCGACCGTCAGTGTAACGAACGCCGATGGTTCGGCCCGCTTCACGCTCAATCCGTTCGAGGCCACTTTCACCGGCGGCGTTCGCGTGGCGGTCGCCGATGTCAACGGCGATGGCCAGGACGATGTCATCGCCGTTCCTGGCTTCGGCGGTGCGCCGATCATCAAGATCTTCGATGGAATCGACGGTACGCTCATCAGTCAGAAGATGATTTTTGAAGACACGTTCCGCGGCGGTTTGTACGTCGATGCGGGCGATGCGTCGCAACTGGGTTACGCGCAGATTCTCATCGGTGCGGGCTTCAACGGTGGGCCTCGCGTGAACTTGTACGATGCCGTCCGCGATGTCTCGCTTTTGAACTACTTCGCCTACGATCCGAACTTCCGCGGCGGCGTGGCGGTCGATATGTCCGACTTGCGTGGTGGGCTTCAGCAGAACATCGTGACGTCTCCCGGCAAAGGTGGCGGCCCGCAAGTGAACGTCTACGACGGCTTGCCGCTCAGCACGTCGGAAGTGCCGACAATCCGCGGCAGCTTCACGGCGGGTGCGGACACCAGCATCGACGGTCTTCGCGTGGGTGCCGGTGTGCTCTCCACCGATGCCATCCCACGACGTGCGATCCTCGTCGGGCCATTCGAGCCAGATAGTGCGGCACTGGCGACGAACTTCGACCCATTCGACAAGGGCGTGTTCAGCTAACGATGACGGGATCCGAATCGACGTAAGTCACAATTGCGGACACTCCAAAACTAGTTTTTGGGGTGTTTTTGTGTCTCAAAAGGCCACTTTTTGATCGCAAATCGCCGATCCATTTCGGGCAGTTTTGCGGTATCCTGTCATCCTGTCGTGATTTGCGTCGATGGTCATCGATAACGCATAAGCCGCAAGCACCGGCCAAAAATCGACCAAACCCGACCGAAAATCGACCGACATCGACACAAAATCGACCGGATGCGACATTTCTATGTCATTTTGCGGCACGGTTCAAAAGTGGGTAGCAGTTTTGCGTTTGTTTGCGATTGCGATTCGGCTATCGTAAAGTGCCTGTTTCTCCCAGAATGTGAGTTGCAAAA
>JAYWCL010000203.1:0-6254 GCA_043780595.1 Limnoglobus sp. | reverse complement strand
ACCCCCACGCTACTCGCGCCCCCCGCGAGCCCGTAAACGTACGCACCTGCTACCCAAAACTACCGCGATTTGAACCATGCCCGAAATGACATAGAAGTGTCGCATCCGGTCGATTTTGTGTCGATGTTGGTCGATTTTCGGTCGCATTCGGTCGATTTTCGACCAGTCGTTTCGGCTGATGTGTAATCGAGAGCCTCGACGTAACCCACGACAGGAATCCAGGATAACGCAAAAACTATCGAAACCGATCGGCGAAAGCCGATCAAAAAGAGGCATTTTGAGACGAAAAAACACCCAAAAAACGGTTTTTGAGCGTCCGCAATTCTGACTTGCGTCGATTCTGACGACGAAATTCGGCCCTCATATATTGTTTGCGTAGGCCCTGCGCTGCTGCGGGGACATTGCCACTCGACACCATCGGAGGGACACATGCACCCACACAAATCGCATCACGATCGCCACGCGGGTAGTGCCGCGAACAAAGACTTCATCAAGAAGATCAGCAAGCACCGGATCGATCCGCCCGCCGTCACGGGTGGCGGCACCGCGGCCGATTTGCTCGATTCCGTGTTCCTTTCGTACAACGCGGGCCGAATGCGCGAAGGCTGCCAACTGTTCGCGCAGCGGATGCTCGCCGACAACGCCACCGTCGGATTGGCGCTCAGCGGGGCGCTCACCCCGGCGGGGTTGGGCATGTCGTGCCTCGTGCCGCTCATCGAAGCCGGGTTCATCGACTGGATCATCAGCACGGGGGCGAATCTCTACCACGACACGCACTACGCGCTCGGCATGGACTTGTACCAAGCCGGCCCGAGCTTGCCGGACTTGGAGCTTCGCGAAAATCAGGTCATCCGCATCTACGACATCATTTTCGACTACGAGAACTTGCTCGGCACCGACATGTTCTACCGGAAGCTGTTGCGCGGCGATGCGTTCCAACAGACGTTCAGCACCGCCGAGTTCCACAACCTCGTCGGGAAGTACCTTGCCGAACGCGAAGACCAAACCGGCCTCAAGGGCAAGAGTTTACTCGCCGCCGCGTATCGATGCGGCGTGCCGATCTACACGAGTTCCCCCGGCGATAGCAGTATCGGCATGAACATCGCCGCACTGCAACTCGAAGGCTACAAGGTGAACATCGACCCGTTCCGCGACGTGAACCAAACCGCGTCGATCGTCTGGGATGCAAAGGCGGATGGCGGCGCGAGTGGCGTGTTTATTCTGGGTGGCGGTTCGCCGAAGAACTTCATCTTGCAAACCGAACCGCAGATTCAAGAGGTTCTCGGTCTCGCCGAATCGGGGCACGATTACTTCCTGCAATTCACCGACGCCCGCCCCGACACTGGCGGCCTCAGCGGCGCGACGCCCTCGGAGGCGATGACGTGGGGAAAAGTCGATCCGGACAAACTGCCGGGCACCGTCACCTGCTACGTCGATTCGACGATCGCGCTACCACTTCTGACCGCGTACGCACTCACCCGCCACGAAAAACGCGAGCACAAACGCTACATCGACAAGCTGCCGATGCTGACGCAAAAACTCCGCGAACGCTACGAGGAAATCTGCAAGGCCCGCTCGGAGTGACGGCTGGCTTGACGGCGCATCTCCATTCGGCGTAACCTCCGGACGATGAAATCGTTCCGGAGGCTGATATGCCCGCAGAGTTATCGACAGTTAGCGAACCGAAGACACCGATAGGCTGGCTGCCGCACTTGTGGCGGCACGTGTTGTTTCCCGGCTTGCCGGATGCGAATGTGCGGGTTCGTTTGTTGCCATTTCTGTTCGTGTTGCTTCTACCGGCACTGCTTCTCTATCCGAGTCGCTCGTTCCATTTGCTCGAACCGGACGAGGGGCGTTACGCGCAGATACCCAAGGAAATGCTCGATCGCGGCGAGTGGGTCGTCCCGACACTGCAAGGCGAACCGTATCTCGACAAGCCCCCGCTGATGTACTGGCTCGTGAAACTGAGCTACCAATGTTTCGGCGTGAACGAGGCGGCGGCGCGGCTGATTCCTGCGATTTGCGTTCATCTCACCATCTTGTGTATCTATCTGATCGGCCGGAGAAGCGTCGGCGAACGTGCGGCGTTTTGGGCGGCGATGCTGCTCTGCGTGGCACCGGGATACATCGGCGTCGCACGGCTATTATTGCTCGATGGCCTGCTCACATTATGCGTGACGCTCTCGATGTTGTGCGGCTTCGAGGCCGTACGAACGGGACGATTCCTCCGACTCTGGTGGGTGGCCGCCGCAGTCGCGTCGGGCCTCGGCTTCTTGACGAAAGGGCCGATCTCGGAAATTCTGCTCCTGCCGCCGCTGTTCGTTTTCGCGTGGCTTTCCGGGCAGGCCGCCGTCGTGCGATTTCGGCACGTGGCACTGTTCGCGTCGATCGTCGTGGCTGTGAATGTGCCGTGGTACGTGGCGATTTATCTGCGCGAACCGGCGTTCCTGATGCACTTTTTCTGGGACCACAACGTCATGCGGTTCCTTCAGCCGTTCGACCATTTGCAACCGGTCTGGTACTATGTGCCGATCCTCGTCGGCGGGTTGCTGCCGGGTACGCTGTTGTTCATTCCGTACGTGTGGAACTTGCTGAAAGGCACGCACACCGTGGCGATGTCGCGTTCGCCAGCAGGCGGGTTCTGGTTGCTCGCGGGTTGTTGGTGCATGGTGTTTTTCAGCATTTCGGGGTCGAAATTGCCGACGTACATTCTGCCCGCGTTCCCGTTCCTGTGCCTGGCGCTCGGCGAATATGTCGCCCGTTCGCGTTGGAATCACGCCTGGGGAACGCGCGGCCTGATCGGCGGGTTTGCCGCGATGATCTTCGCCGCACACACATTCGCGATGCCGTGGTACGCCCAAGCGCGTTCGCCGTACGGCAACCCCGAGGCGATTGCTGCGTTCATCGCCGACGACGCGGTGCCCGTCGTGACGTACCCACGAAACTGCGACTCGCTGGCGTTCTACACGGGCCGCTCCGACTTCGACCGCGTGCGTAGCAAAGGCGTCAACGATCTGATCGTGGAAATGCACCATCGCCCGCGCACGGTGGTGGTGTTCACGCACCGCCACTCGTTCGAGGCATTTAAGTACGCGATGCCCGAAACGCTCGTCGTCACCGAAAGCAAAAACTTCGTACGGAAGCCGACGAACCTGTTCGAGAAATGGCTCTGTTCATCGCCGTGGGGCCTGATCGACGTGGCGGTATTTGAACCCGCACGCCCCGGCACAGTGCGCGCACAAAAGCCGTGATTGGCTAACGACGATTCGTTCATCACTCACAACGATTCGTTCATCGAAAGTAGTTGTTAGTTCAGAGTGGATCGTTGAGAGTGCTACTAAAATTCAATTGGCCCTGGCCAGGCTAATGGCACGACGAAGACTTTCCCATCGCCGATGCGACCCGTGCGTGCGGCCTTCGCGACGCGCTCGGTGAGTTCGTCGTATTTCGCGGCGGGCACCCAGACGGTGATTTCCACTTTTGGCAAATAGGCGGTGCTGTATTCGCTGCCGCGGTAGCGGTCGAGGTAGTTCTTCTGCCGCCCGTAGCCTTTCACTTCGCGCACCGAACAGGCATCGACACCGAGTTCGGCGATCACTTCGAGCACCGCCTCGGCACGGAACGGTTTCACGATGATGGTTAGCTGTTTCATACGAGCGTCATTCTAGCGTACTCCTCGGGGGTGTTGATGTTCCGCAGCGACTGGAACGTCGGGTCGATGTCGGCGAGTTCGGCGGCTTCGACGATTCGCGTCGGTACGTGGTCGAACAACCCGATGAGGCGGCGTTGGTCCGCCTTCAAGAGTGACAATGCGGTGTCGGTAACGGACATCGAGTAAATGGCCGCTAGTGGATGCAGGTAACCATCGACGCGGGGAACGGCGGTGGTTGCGAACGAGATCATGCGGCGAACGAATGCAGGCAACAGAAACGGCAGATCGCACCCGCTTAGGTACGCCGCATCCACACGGCCATTCAGCGCCGCCAGCCCTGCGACCAACCCGCCGAGTGGCCCTCGATATTCGACATCGTCGCGGACGATTTCGACATCGTGTGGCAGTGCGGGCAACGCTTGCCCCGGTGCCGCCACGACAACGATGGGTTGCACGACTTCGGCCAAAATGCGCACCACCCGTTGCAGCAGAACCTCGTCTCCAAATGGAAGCCACGCCTTCGGCTGCCCCATCCGCAACGACTGCCCCCCACACAACACGATGCCGCCGATTTGCATGGTTAAATGTCTGATGGGTGTTTACACGGGGTCGCCATCGGCGATTGGGTCGATCACGACTAAACCTTGGATGCCCTCAAAATCTTTCGTGTTGTGGGTGAGCAACTCTCGCTTAAAAACCAAGGCGGTCGCCGCTATCAGTGCATCGCCCAACGACATCTTGCGGGCTTGTCTCAAAGCAATTGCTTTTGCCACCACGGCATTCGAGATCGGCAAAACCGTGCTGACCGCGAAGAAATTCTCAAACTGCTGGCGTTCTTCCGCAGGCAATTTGTGATAGCCGAGAACCTCAACCTTGCTCACAGCAGATACTGCAGTCGAGTGAGTCGCAATCCAGAGTCTCAACCCTGGATATTCAGGTTTCGCAGCATAAATAATGAGATTGCTGTCGAGAATCATTAGACTCGTCCCGGCATGGAGCGATCCGTTCGCGATTCTCGCTGCCATTCGACTGGGTCACCAATGCTGGGACCGCCAGTAGAGGCAATGGCTGCTAACGCTGCCGCCATCGCGGGCCCGTTGGTTTGCGACCAGGTTTGTGGGGTCAGCACAGTGACATGCACTTCAAGGGGTTGATCTTTCAGTGACATCGGAGCGCCTTCATTTCCCCACTCGAGGAGACCATCGCGAAGGACTGCGGGATACGTCGGCAACATAGAAACCTCCCAAGAATATGTCTGATTACATATTAACCGGATGCGAATCGAGTTGCAAGCACACTCGCGGCGGCGATGGCGGCGGTTTCGATTCGCAAGATGCGTTGGCCGAGCGTGGCGGCTTGCCATCCGCGTGCAATTGCGTCGGCGACTTCGCCGTCGGTGAAGCCGCCCTCCGGCCCGATCGCCACGGCGACACCGCCATTTCGCGATGCGCCCAACTGCGACATCGCAGTCTCGCCGGGATGCAAGATCACGCGCAAATCGGCATCGCTCGTGAAGGCGTCCCACGATATGGCTGCGCGAACTTCCATCAGCGTGTTACGGCCGCACTGCTTGCTCGCTTCGACGACGGCTTTCCGCAGGTTGTCGATGCGGGCATCTTTCGGCTGAACGACGGTACGCGCGGTGATGAGTGGCATGAACCGCGTGACGCCGAGTTCGGTGAGTTTCTCGATGAGGAAGTCGCCGCGATCCCCCTTCGGCATTGCGCAAGCCACCTCGAACGGGAAGCCGAGTTCGCGATCGACGACGCACGATTCGCCGACGATCAACCCAACCGACTTCTTGCCCAACGAGACGATTTCCGCCGGATATTCGCGGCCATCGCCGTTGAACAACACGATGGTATCGCCGATGGCACCGCGTCGCACCGCCGTCAGATGATGCGCCTCCGGCCCCGTCAGCGAATACTCGCCGGGTCGCAGAATGTCGTCGGTGTAGAATCGGTTGGCCATGCGAGAAATTGTAGGAGCGGGTTCAGGCGTTGACTTCCACTAATTCGGCCTTTCGCTCGATGGCGAGATATTCTTCGGCGGTCAGCTTGCGTTTGGGTACGGCCGTCATGGGGTGCCTCTGCACGGTGGCGCGACTTCGGGAAACGTGACGTTGCGATACACGTCTGCGAGCGGGATTTCGATCGGAAGTGAAGTGAGCGAAAAGGTATCCTCAATGCCGTGGAACACTTTTAGCGACCACGTCCCATCGGTTTGGCGGACGAGTCGGTGAATCTGCGGTTCGTCCTGCGAGACGAGAATGTACTCCTGCAACGACTCGATTTGACCGTAATGCCGAAGCTTGACGTCACGATCATATCGCTCCGTCGAAGGCGACAAAACCTCGAAGATAATACGCGGATTGACGATCGTATTCGCGTCGTTACTTGCACACTCGATAGGATTGCAAACAACGACGATATCGGGGTACGTGTACAGCCCCGTTCGGTTGATGAGTACCCGTTGATCACTAGAGAAGGATTCGCACGGTCCTTCTAGTGCGTCGTCAAGTCTTGGTTTTGGGGTAAAGTCGCTTTAACTTTATGCGTGCGTCTGCGAGTTTGAATTGCCAGTCGACGCCGCGTTGCTTGGC
>JAYWCL010000202.1:0-10440 GCA_043780595.1 Limnoglobus sp. | reverse complement strand
TGAAATTCTGGCTGGTTTGGCGTACCCAACCCAGCGATTTCCGAATCTTTTTGGAGGAACTCAACCCATGCTCGAATCACCGATCATCGACGAAGCCCTGGAATTCATGCGTCTGCGAACGATCCGGGAGGATGTACGCGACGTGCTCGAAAGTCGATTCGGTCCAGTTGAGTCGGATCGATTGGCCCGTATGAGAATCATTCAAGACGGAGATCGACTGAAGGAACTGATTCGTTTTGTTGGGAAGTGCTCGACTCTGGAAGCCTTCCTCGAAGAGTTGGACGCGAGTTGAACCCGCGATTTCCCAATCTTTTTGGTGGAACTCAACCCATGCTCGAATCACCGATCATCGACGAAGCCCTCGAATTCATGCGTCTGCGAACGATCCGGGAGAGTATACGACGGATTCTCAAAGCTCGATTTGGGGTTGTTGCCCCAGATAGACTTGCAGCGTTAACGACAATTCGCGACGGGGAACGACTCGAAAATCTTGTCGAAACCGCAGCGAAGTGCCTGACTCTGGAAGCCTTCATTGAGGAATTGAACGCGAGTTGAACCCAGCGATTTCCGAATCTCTTTGGCGGAACGCAACCCATGCTAAATGCCAGTTTTACGGCCTGTAGGGCCGGTTCCGTAAGCCCAGGTCGCAGCGAGCAAAGCGAGCGGAGGCCTGGGTATGGTGTTGGAATGTTCATCGGTCCTGAAAGGGCCGTTCACCTGTTTGCGGTGCGGTTTTGCTATGGTTGATGTCTGAACGGCCCTTTCAGGGCCGAATCGTGGGTGATGTCGCGGTCCCAAGGCTTCGCCTTGGGCTGGTAGAACGAGCCTTTCAGGCTCGAAGATTGTCTGGTGCCTGCTCCCCGGATCGCATGTAACGCAACTTCCAAACTGGCGCGTCGGGCTATACTTCACGCGGTTGGAAATGACACGTTACCGGTCTAACAATTCAATCCCGTTAGCCCGACGCGCTAGCGAGGGATTATAATCGCTTCTGCGATGGCGTGCCTTCTCGCGGGTTCCCCTCGCTGGCGCGTCGGGCTAACAAAAACGTACCGAATCACCCCGCTCGAAGTCTATCTGCATCCGAAGCTGTTTCCATTTGCAAACTCGTCGCTCTCAAGTCTGCGCGTGCTCCGCCGAATCGTGCAAAAACGCTGAGATTCTCGAAAGTGAGACTTCGACCCGATTCCGCGCCCCGTTTCTGGGAAAGCGCATTTCGAGCGAAACGGTTAGCGGACGATACGGAAACCGGTTACTACACTGCAACTGTAACGCGAGCTACGGACCGATCCTCCAGGACGCTTGGGATATGGCCACCGAGACTTTGACCGACACGGCTCCGAAGATCACACCTGCTAGTCACACGACGCGGCGCGGGATTGCCACGGCGTCGTTCTGCCTGGCGATTTGGAGCCTTTTGACATTCTGGTGGTATCCGTTCGGCCTCGGCGTGGGGTCGGTGGCGGTGTTCCTCGGCCTGTTGTCGCTGGCGATGGGCTGGCGGGCCGGCCGGGAAGGCGAAAACCTCGCCATTGGCGGGGTACTGATCGGCTCGATCACCATCGGCTCGGCGTTTGCCGCGTATCGCGTGGTGCAGTTTTTCTTTGAAGGAATCACCCCGACGCTCCCGTGATTCGGTTTCGGATACCGGTGTCGAACGTCGCTACGACTCAATCATTCGGAAGGCAGTTATGCCCCAAGTTTTCCCCAAGAGCATGAACCCGATCTCGCGGATTCTGCTCCTCGCGCTACCGATCTTCGCTTCGGGTGGCGGCGTGGCGCTCGCGGCATTCTTCCGCTCGGACTACACCACCGGTCGGAACGAAACCGTCGAGCAACCGATCGCGTTCAGCCACTTACACCACGTCAGCCAACTCGGCATCGACTGCCGCTATTGCCATACGTCGGTCGAAAACTCGGCCTACGCGGGTATCCCGCCGACCAAAACGTGCATGAACTGCCACCAGCAAATGTGGACGGGTGCGGACATTCTCGCCCCCGTGCGGAAGAGCTACTTGAACGACATCCCCATCGAGTGGAACAAGGTTCACAACGTCCCGCACTACACGTATTTCAACCACAGCATTCACGTCGCGAAGGGCGTCGGTTGCGTGTCGTGCCACGAACGCATCGACCAGATGCCGCTGGTTTACCAGTCGAAAACGCTACTGATGGAGTGGTGCCTCGACTGCCACCGCAACCCCGAGAAGAACCTGCGACCGAAGTCGGAGATCTTCAATTTGCCGTGGTCGCCGAAAGAGCCGCAATTCGTGGTGAAACAGAAGTTCGACAGCACGACGAATGCGGAGAGTTTGAAAGATCGCGTCGTGACGCCATACACGCCGGAATACGAAGCGAAGACGTTGAGTGACATCGTCGAGAATGGCAAGAAGTACACGGTCAAGGAAACGGTCTGTTCGACGATCGACAACGACGGCGAGCCGATTGCGGTGACATCGCAGATGGAACTCGGGCGGATGTTGAAAGACAAATACGTCGTTCGCAACAAGGCCACACTCACCAACTGTTCGATCTGCCACCGCTAAACGCGAATATCCTCGTCGGGTGACGTTGTCCCCGACGCTTAAAATCTCACGCGGCAAGACATCGAGGTAGCGAAATGGCTCTCGAATTCGACACGACGAACGAGGCGACGGGTGCGGGGCCAAGTACGCCTGCACCGGAGCTTTGGCACGGGATCGACCAGTGGATGGGGTCGCCCGAGTTCCAGAAGATGATGAAGGACGAGTTCCCGGAAGATGCACCGGAATGGCTCGACCCCGTCACGCGCCGTCAGGCGTTAAAGCTGATGGGCGCATCGATTGCGCTCGCGGGTGCCATCGGGTGTAACCCGTCGCTCAAGCCCGCATCGGGTCGCAAGATCATTCCGTACGTCAACAAGCCCGAGCAGATCACGCCCGGCGTGCCGTTGTTCTTCGCCACGGCGATGACGATCGGCGGCTACGCTTCGGGCTTGCTGGTCAAGAGCCACGAAGGCCGCCCGATCAAGGCCGAAGGCAACCCGTCGCACCCCGGAAGCCTCGGCTCGAGCGATCTGTTCGCACAAGCCTCGGTACTCGGGCTGTACGATCCGGATCGCTCGAAGGAAGTGCGATTCAACGGCACGACGACGACCTGGGAGAAGGCGAAGTCGGCGCTCAATACGCTGATTTCCGCACAGAAGTTGAAGAAGGGCGCAGGCTTCCGCGTGCTGTCCGAGGCTTCCACGTCGCCGACGGTCGCCGCGCTGATGGCGGAACTGAAGCTCGCGCTGCCCGAGATGAAGTGGCTGCAATACGAGCCAATCGGCCGCGAAAATGCGAACAAAGGCATCAAGCTCGCGTTCGGCGAATACGCGAACCCGGTGTATCACTTCGAGAAAGCCGACGTGATTCTGTCGCTCGAAGCCGACTTCCTCGGTACTGGCGTGGGTGGCGTTCGCTATGCTCGCGATGCGATGAGCCGCCGCAAAGTCCGCATCGGGCACGATAAGAAGTCCGGCGACGGCGTAACGCTCAATGGCCTCAGCCGCATCTACGCGGTCGAGTCGATGACGACCGGCACCGGTGGTGTCGCCGATCACCGCCTGCCGCTGAAGCCTTCGGAAATCGAGTCGTTCCTGCGCGAACTGGCGAAGGAACTCGGCGTCGCGGGGGCACCCGCTGCCGGTACGTTGCCCGCGAATGCGAAGGCGTGGATCAAGCCCGTTGCGGCCGACCTGAAGAATGCCGGAGCGAAGGCGGCGATCATTGCGGGGGACAGCCTTTCCGCCGTCGCGCACGCTTTGGTTCATGCAATTCACGCGAAACTCGGTGCGATTGGCACGACGATCGCGTTCACGGAAACGGTGCAAACGGGACTCAACGGCCCCGATGCCGACAGCATCGCCGATGGGGCCGCCGCACTCAAGACGCTGACCGAGGAACTCAAGGGCGGCAAAGTCGAGGCCTTGTTCATTTTCGGCGGCAACCCCGCGTTCAATGCCCCCGCGGACTTCGCGTTCGCCGAGGTTCTGAAAGCGTCGAAGGCTGTCAAGGTTCACGTCGGTGCGTACCACGATGAAACCGGCATGCTGTGCGATTGGCACATCAACGAAGCCCACTACCTCGAAGCCTGGGGCGATGCCCGTTCCTACGAAGGGACCGTCAGCATTCAGCAACCGCTGATCGCGCCGCTTCACGGTGGCAAGTCGGTTCTCGAAGTCCTCGCCACGGTACTGAACAAGGCGTACCAAACGACGCTCGGACTCGTGCAGGAAACCTACTCGAACGCCTTCGCCGCGAAGAAACTCGCGGGCACGTTCGATAGCTACTGGCACAAGTCGGTCGAAACCGGAATCGTTGCGGATAGTGCCGCAGCGATCAAGAAAGTCGAACTGAAACTGTCGGATGCGGTGGCGAAGTCGCCCGCACCGGCAACGAAAGCGGACGAGATCGAGTTGCAGTTCCGGGCCGACCCGACGCTGTTCGATGGCCGCTTCGCGAACAACGGCTGGCTGCAAGAGACGCCGAAGCCGATCACGCTGTTGACGTGGGACAATGCCGCAATCGTCAGCCCTGCGACGGCGGAGAAACTGAAGTGCGAGATCGCCTTCAAATGGACCGCAGGCGAACACGGCCGCAGCGAAGTCGACATGATCGAGTTGAAGGTCGGCACGCAGCTGCTGAAAGTCGCGGTCTGGATTTTACCCGGACACGCCGACGATGTGATTACGCTCCACGTCGGGTATGGCCGCGAGAAGAACGCCGGTACGGTCGCGATGGGTACCGGCTTCAACGCCTACAAGCTGCGGAACTCGACGGGCCTCTGGCTCGTGCCGGGGATCAAGCCGCTGGAGAGTGCGAAGCGAACCGAAGAGAAGTACATTCTCGCTTGTACGCAAGGTCAGCACGCGATGGAAGGCCGTCGCCCCGCTCGCCACGGGACGCTCGAACAAGCTCGTGCCGAGAAGAAAGCGATCGACAACCACACGAAGCACGCCTTCGACTTCGCCGATAACCCACCTGCGTCGTCTGCCGAAAGGGGCCTGATGCGGGCGCTGTTGCCCGGCACACCCGAAGAACGCGAACGCCTCGCGATCGCCTACAAGGACGACGGCTACAAGAACAACCAGCACAGGCACGACAAAGACGAAGGGCACAAAGACGAAGGCCACCACGAACACGATGCCCGCTTGTTGCCGCTGACGCTCGTCGACGACCACAAGCCGAACAAGCTGTATCGCCGTTGGGCGATGGCGATCGACCTCGGGGCCTGCACCGGCTGTAATGCCTGCATCACCGCGTGCGTTTCCGAAAACAACGTGCCCGTCATCGGCAAGGTGGAAGTCACACGCGGTCGCATCATGCACTGGATTCGCCTCGACCGCTACTTCGCGATCAAGGACGAAGTCGGCGGCACGAAGCGGATCGACGACAAGGACCGTTGGGAAGCGCTGAAGGCGAGCACCGCCGAGGTGACGACGCACTTCCAGCCGGTGAACTGCCAGCAGTGCGAGAAAGCCCCGTGCGAACTGGTCTGCCCCGTCGGTGCGACCGTCCACAGTGCGGACGGCCTGAACGACATGGCCTACAACCGTTGCGTGGGTACCCGCTACTGTGCGAACAACTGCCCGTACAAGGTTCGCCGCTTCAACTTCATTCAGTACGCCGACTACGCGACCGGCACCACGACGAGCTTGGTGAACAATCCGGAAGTCACGATCCGCACCCGCGGCGTGATGGAGAAGTGTACGTACTGCGTGCAACGCATCCGGAATGCCGAGATCGAAGCCGAACGCGAACACGACAACCCCGGCCGCCTGAAGGACGAACGCAGCAAGCGTCCGATCATCAAGGACGGCGAAATCAAGACCGCGTGCCAGTCGGCGTGCCCGTCGCAAGCGATCGCCTTCGGCGACCTGAACTACGACCAATACGAAGTCGGCGGCAAGTCGATCGGCTTCAGCGAAGTCAGCCGGTGGAAGTTGGAGCCGACGCACTACGGTCTGCTCGCCGAATTGAACACGATGCCGCGGACGACGTACCTCGCCGCGATCAAGAACCCGAACCCCGAACTGAAGGGGGCCTGAGCAGATGGCAGCGGCTAATCATACCCACGTCGATGCGGCACTCGTCGAACACGACGTTTACACCGACGACGAATTCCTGATCGGCGGGCAGCATACGCTCGCAACGATCGGCGACAAGATCGGCAGCGTTTGCCTCGGCGACACCGTCACGCCCAAGGCGTGGTGGGCCACGTTCCTCATCGGCTTCTCGCTGTTGCAGGGCATGGTCGTCGGCCTCGTGTGGCTCTTCTACATGGGCGTCGGCGTCTGGGGCATCAACTCCCCGGTCTTCTGGGGCGTCGCGATCGTCAACTTCGTGTGGTGGATCGGCATCGGCCACGCCGGTACGCTGATCTCCGCGATTTTGCTGCTGATGCACCAGAAGTGGCGAACCTCGCTCAACCGCTTTGCGGAGTCGATGACGCTATTCGCGGTGATGTGCGCGGGGATCTTCCCGCTGATTCACATGGGCCGTCCGTGGCTCGCGTACTGGCTGTTCCCGTTCCCGAACAACATGGCCGTGTGGCCGCAGTTCCGCAGCCCACTCACCTGGGATGCCTTCGCCGTCAGCACGTACTTCAGCGTGTCCTTGATGTTCTGGTACGTCGGCCTCATCCCCGACTTCGCCGCGTTGCGAGATGTCGCGAAGACGAAGATTCAACAGATGGTCTACGGTGCGCTCGCGATGGGCTGGCGCGGCTCGGCGATCCACTGGCGTCGCTACGAAAAACTGTATCTGATCCTCGCGGGCCTCGGTACGCCGCTCGTGTTCAGCGTGCATACCATCGTCTCGTTCGACTTCGCCGTGAGTATCGTGCCGTTGTGGCACGCGACGATCTTCCCGCCGTTCTTCGTGGCCGGGGCGATCTACGCCGGGTTCGCGATGGTGATTTGGCTGGCGATTCCGCTCCGCCACTTCTACGGGATGAGCGACCTCATCACGAAGAAGCACCTCGACGTCTGCGGCAAGATCATGCTCGGAACGGGCTTACTCGTCAGCTACGGTTACTTCCTCGAACTCTGGTTCGCGTTCTACAGCCAAAGCGTTTACGAGTGGGACACGACGCTGCAACGGCTGTTCGGGCCGTACTGGTGGTCGTACTGGTTGCTGATTCTGACGAACACGATCATCCCGCAAATGATCTGGTTCAAGCGGTTCCGACACAGCGAGTTCTGGTTGTTCATGGTCGCCGGTTCGGTCCACATCGGCATGTGGTTCGAGCGGTACGTGATTATCACGACGCTCTCCCGCGACCACTTGCCGAGTAGCTGGGGCCGCTACGCGCCGACGCTGTGGGATTACCTGATCATGTTCGGTTCGCTGGGCTTGTTCCTCACGCTGTTCGCGTTGTTCTTGCGGTTCCTGCCGATGATTTCGATCACGGAAATGCGCGAACTCTTGCCCAAAGCAGCGGGCGGACGAGACGGCCACGCGGTCATGGAGAACGCCAAGTGAGCACGAACGAAATCGCCCCCGAGACGTGGGGCATTCTTGCCGAATTTACCGATGCCGACGCACTCATCGCCGCGACGCGGAGTGCCCGCCTGGCGGGTTACACCCGGATGGACGGCTACAGCCCGTACCCCGTGGGCGAAGTCGCCGACGAACTCGGCTTCCCGCGTTCGGAGATCGGCGCGATCATGTTCATCGGCGGCCTCGTCGGCGCGACGATCGGCTTCCTCATGATGTCGTGGGTCAGCGTCGTCGATTACCCGCTGATTATCGCCGGGAAGTCGATGTGGTCGTGGCCGATGTTCATCCCGATCACGTGGGAACTCCTCGTGCTGACGGCATCGGTCTGCGGCGTGATCGGCCTGCTCGCGTTGTGTGGCTTCCCGCAACCGTACCACCCGCTATTCAACGTCCCGAACTTCGCCCGTGCGACGCGGGACCGATTCTTCCTCGCGATCGAAGCGGTCGATCCGAAATTCGACCTCGCAGGCACTCGGGCGTTTCTCGCCGGGTTGAACCCTGCCAGCGTCGAGGAGGTGCCCGCGTGAGCCAGTCCCTCAGAATGAAATCGTTGACCGTTGCCATTCTGTTGGCCAGTGCCGTTACGGGCTGCCAACAGAAGATGGCGGATCAACCCGCGCCGCGACCTTACGACGCGCACAACTTGTTCCCGAACAAGCAATCGGCGCGCTTGCTCGAACAGGGCACGATCCACATCGGCCAACTGCCGACCGACGATCCGCTACTCACGTGGCTGACGCCAAAGGGTAAGTCGCCGGTTGCATCGCCGGAGTGGAAGGCCGCCGTCGATCCGAACGGCCAGTCGGCCCCATCGGCGGGCGCACCGACCGAAGTCGCGAACTTCGTCGAAGAGTTCCCGTTCGACGTGACCGAAGACGACCTGAAACGCGGCCAACAGCGCTACAACATCTATTGCGCCGTCTGCCACGGGGCCGCCGGACACGGTAACGGCAAGATCGTCGAACGCGGTTACCTGCGTCCGCCGTCGTACCACACCGACCCTGCTGGCAAGGCGTTCGACTGGTCGACGGGCCACGCGCCGAAGACCGAAGAACGCACGAAAGACCTCGAATTGAAGCTCGGTTACTCGCGCGGCTTCTACCGCTACAAGATCCAAGTCCCGCTGAAGGATGTGCCCGTCGGGTACATCTACCAAGTAATTACTTGGGGTTACGGCGGGATGCCCGAGATCGCTTCGCAGGTTCCCCCAGCGGATCGCTGGCGGATTGCGGCGTACATTCGGGCGCTACAACTGAGCCAAAACTCGGCTGGGACCGGCGTGCCGGCGGATGTGACCGCCGCCGCCAAAAACACCGGCCCCGCCGCACCGCACAAGTAAGAACAGAGGCCCCCGTGAGCGAACGCCACAATCACGATTCGGATTACACCGCACCCACCGTCGATGTGGATCACGGCAAGCTGCGCCGCATCGCGCTACTCGCTGCGGTCGTCGGCACCATTGCCTTCGTGGCGCTCGGCTTCGTCAATCTGACGGCGTACGGCGCGACCGAAAGTACGCACGAACACGAACACGGCGGACTACGCGACTTCTTCCTGACGTACCAAGTCGGGTTCATCTACTGGCTGAGTCTGCCCGTCGGCGGCATGACGCTATTGCTGCTGTCGTACCTGACGAGCGCCAGTTGGGGCCTCGTGTTACGCCGCTTCTTCCAGGCCGCCACGCGCACGTGGCCGATGATGGCCGTGCTGTTTATGCCCGTGGCCGCGAGCCTGTTCATGGGAGAAGAGTCGTCGTTCTGGTGGGCCGTCGAAGCCAAGGACATCGAGTTCGTCAAAGACAATCAAGTCGCGATCGACGAGATCGCGCACAAGCAACACATCTATCTGAACTGGCCGGGGTTCATGGTGCGTGCAACGGTGGTGTTCCTGGTTTTCGGGCTGATTATGCGCGGAATCCGGAAGTGGTCGCCGAAAGCGGAAGACGAAGGCGACGAGGTTTACAAGAACAAACTGCTGATGCTCGGCGGGCCGGGCGTGGTTGCGTGGGCACTGCTGTTCACGGTTGGAATTACCGACTGGGTGATGTCGGTCGAGCCGACGTGGGCCTCGACGATGTTCCCCGTGGTGGCAGGCCTGAACTGCCTCCTGACGGCGTTCGCGTTCTGCACGTTCCTGTTCTACACCATCGTTGGCAAGAACCAGACCGTGCTCGACATCGTCAAGGATAAGTTCCGCATCGACATCGGCAGCTTGACGCTCGCCTTCACGATGATCTGGTCGTATGCCTCGTTCTGCCAATTCATGCTGATCTGGGCGGGTAACATCCCCGAGGAAATCGGCTACTACAAGCGACGGCTCAACGGCGGCTGGGAGTACATGGCCTACGCACTGATGATTGTCCACTGGTTCCTGCCGTTCATCATCTTGCTGTTCCGCGAAGTGAAGACCGACCCGCAACGAATGCGGAAACTGACGGTGATGTTACTGGCCATCTGCGCCATCGACGTGATCTGGTGGATCGTGCCATCGTACCCACACGTCCACGGCTACCTGCACGTGCCGATGGCGATTGCCGCCGTCGTCGGCATCGGCGGAATCTGGGGATTGTCGTTCACGAAGGAACTGGCCAAGTCGAACATCCTGCCGAAGAAAGACACCGCGTTCCTGGCGAATTGGGGACACTAGTAGTTGCGAGTGGTTAGTGGTGAGTGGTTAGTGGTGAGAGAAGAGTGTTGAGTCTTGTAGCTGGGGTCTGTGACCCCGGATTCTGTAGTACGACGAAGTCCACCCAGGGGTACGGCGAAGCGCCTAACCCTGGGCTATAGGATCGAACCCCGTTGGGGTAAGAATTGGCTATGCATTTACCCCAACGGGGTTTCATCGCATAGCCCAGGGTTAGACGTCTTACGTCGTACCCCTGGGTGCCAATGGGGTAAGAATTGGCTATGCATCTACC
>JAYWCL010000201.1:0-14896 GCA_043780595.1 Limnoglobus sp. | reverse complement strand
TTCCACTCACAATCGACCACAACCAGTCAAAATAACGAATTCCGCCGACCAATCGAGGAAATCCCTCGATGGAAACCGCAGATGAAATATCCGGGCTAAACTCACAACTACTCTTTTCGTAACGACAATCGTTGTCGGTTATCAGTGAATCGTTGTGAGTTAAAAACCCTCGTTTTCCGTCAGGTCGATGCTCTCCAGTTGTACGAACCAAGGCGCGGTTTGCAGTTCGCGGATCGCTTCGGCGTCGAGTGAGTTGCGACGCAGGTTGAGGTGCCGCAATCGTGTTAGGTATGGCGACTTTACGAGGTGCCGTACGCCCTCGGTTTCGATGTGATTGCCCCAAAGGTTCAGGCTTTCGATGCGGCTGAGGTGCGGGCAATTCGCGAGTTCACTCATGAACGGCGCGATGGCAACGAGGCGGAGTTCGCGTAACGGCGTGAACCGCAACAGTTCCGCGCCGAGATTGATGAAACAGCGCCCCGCCAGCGACATGCCTTCGGCGAAGCCGTTGCGAAAGATCAGGTCGCGCGCTTCCCACGAAGCGAATGGCTGCGATGCACCTGCGGGAACGACGGCGTGCGTATCACCCTGTAATTGCAACCGAATGAACGCACCGCGTTCGCCGCCGATGTAGTCTGCAAACGCACGTCTCGGTTCCTCCGCGTCGATGTTCTCCAGCACAGAATCGAGCAGTTCACGTTCTTTTCCCGTCACTTGTGGCAACGGCGAAGCGGACAGATTTTGCACGTCGCGCAACCGTGGCGCGCGGTACGAAGGTGCCCACGCCATCCGGTTGAGATCGCGTTCGGTGGCGATCCCCGGCAGCCGACGTACGAACGGGTTGGCGTTGGGTGGTGGTGGCATGTATCTTGACGGAAACTAACGCTTCGCCACCGTTCCCGTCAATCGGACATTCACCATGACCGCACTGTTCGACCAGATTCAGGAAGCCGCCGCCTTCATCCGCACGAAGTGGCAAGGCACGCCACTCGTGGGCATCATCCTCGGAACGGGCCTCGGCAAACTCGTCGAAGACATCGATGCCGAAGTGACGTTGCCGTACCAAGACATACCGCACTTCCCGCGTTCGACGGCCCCTTCGCATAAAGGGCAACTCGTCTGCGGAACGCTCGCCGGCAAGCCAGTCATGGCGATGGAAGGCCGTTTCCATTTCTACGAAGGCTATCGGCTGCAACAGATTACGTTCCCCGTGCGCGTGATGAAAGCGCTCGGTTGCGAAGTGCTGATCGCGTCGAATGCCTGTGGTGGCATGAACCCGCAATACGACAAAGGCGACCTGATGTTGATCGAAGATCACATCAACCTGATCGGCGATAATCCGCTGATCGGCCCGAACGACGACCGCCTCGGCGAACGCTTCCCCGACATGTGCAACGCCTACGACCGCGAGTTGCTCAAACTCGCACGCCGCGTGGCACTCGAAGAGAAAATCGCCTGCCAGCAAGGCGTCTACGTCGCAGTGGCGGGGCCGAACCTCGAAACGAAGGCCGAGTATCGCTTCTTGCGGACGATCGGTGCGGACGTCGTCGGCATGTCCACGGTGCCCGAAGTCATCGTCGGCGTGCATTCCAAAATGCGCTGCATGGGGATCTCCGTCGTCACCGATATGTGCCTCGCCGACGCACTGCAACCGGTAAGTCTGCCAGAGATCATCCACGTCGCCAACGAAGCGGAAAAGAAGCTGCGCGTATTGGTGCGGAAGGTCGTTGCGGAGTTGTAAACTGGTAACAGCGGGTCGTCTTCATTGATTCCACCCGCTACCCACCCACCCATCCCTGGAATCACGCCCGATTTCGGAATCAACCTAACACACCAACGACTTACGTCCGATTTCGGTCGTCTGCAAATACGCTGGAATCAAAGTTTCGGTGGTTCTTTACGGCAAAACGGCAACCTGATTTTGAACCGTGCCGAATTGTGTACTACCTTCATATCAACTGCACCAATTTCACTTTTTGAGGGGCGATCATGAATGGGACGACGATTGCGGGCATTGTCGTGATGTTTTTCGGCGGGCTACTGATGAGTGACTATAAGAGCTTCGGACTCACGAGTCCGGCGGGTGGCATCCTCGTTGGTGGCGCGGGGTTCTTCCTGGCGTGTTTCGGTTACTTCTCGAAAACGGACGACCAGAGCAATCGCGGTTCCGGTCAACGAGTACGGGATAACTCGATCTAATCTTTGGTCTGTAGTTTTTGAATGAGATCCATAATGCGTGGGCGATCCGTGGCGTCTTTACTGGGATAGGCGTAAACGAGCGTGGCGTTGCGGTCGAGTGCGAAATCGCCGCCGAGTTGGAAGACATCTTCGGTGTGCGTGAGTTTGCGAATACGTTCGCCGCGAAACAGCAATTTGATGAAGTTAAACAGAATGCGTGGCCGCAAGAAGTGCCAGACACTGACGCGACCGAGGCCGAACGCCTTGTACGAGGCACGATCCGGGTCGGCCACGATTGGGAACGGTTGCGGTTCGTTTTTCAGAAACAGCGCGAGTACCGCCGGTGGTGCCTGCACGATGCCAAAGACGGCGATACCAGCCGCCTCGAATGCGGGATAGTTGCGGGCCACCTCGCCGAGGTGGGCGACGCACGGCATTCAGGCCAGATGCCGCATCATGAGGATCAGCGTGCGATCCGCCACCAGCAATTCCGACAGCGCAACAGCCGTACCATCGGGTTTTAGGAACGTCAGATTCGGGAAGGTTTCGCCGGTTTTCATGTGTGTATGATACGCAACTGCCGTGCCGTCTCTTTCAAAAATCCCCACGCGAAGCCGAAGTGGATGCCGACGAAAACGAGCGGCACGCGGGCCACAACTGCGAGCGGCTTGCCCAAACCGAGCACGATCGAACCACCCGCAATCACACTGAAGTAGAGCAGAATCGACGCGAAATACGCCCAGCCGACGTATGGCACAAACGCACTGGCGATGCCCCCCACCACGAGCCAGACCGCCCACAGCGGGGGCACGAGCGCCGGTAGTGAAAGCGACTTCGGGTGCTTTGCCGCCAGCCGCCCACGCCCCGAACCGTAGCGGCCGAGTTGGACGAACAACCGCGAAAATGTCGAACGCGGATCGTAGACGATCTTCAGCTTCGGCGAAAAGAAACAGGTTAGCCCAACCGCATCGACGCGGTGATTGAACTCGACATCTTCGCAGGCATCGAACTGCTCGTCGAACAGCCCCACCGTTTCAAACACGCTTCGCCGGTAGGCCACTGCCGTGCTTTGCGGTCGCACGAACTTCGCCTCGTCGGAGAAAATATCCGATTCCGGATTGTGACCCAAACGGCTCGACCGCGCGATCGAGACGGCTTCTTGGAATCGCGTCGGGTTCGGCGCATCGAGGGGTTGCGGCCTGCCGAGGCAATCGGCACCGCTTTCCATGAAGGCCTGCGCGAGGTTGTGCAGGTAGTTGCGGTCCGGAATATGGCAGTGCCCATCGACGATGACCGCGACTTCGCCCGTCATGTGATAGATGCCGAGGTTCCGCCCCGCACTCGACACTCGCTGCGGATTGTAGGTCAGGTGCAAGTTCGCAAATTCGCCCTGAAGCCGTCGCACGATTGGCACGGTTTCGTCGTCGCTACAGCCATCGGCAACGATGACTTCATATTGATCGCGCGGGTAATCTTGCTCGAACAGCGAGCGCAATGTGCGTTCGATCGAACGCGCTTCGTTCCGCACGGGAACGATCACGGTGACGGTCGGCATCCTTGACCTCCGGAGAAGCGAAACGTGATTTTATCGCCGTCGATACAGCTTCCGCAAACCGAGCACTTTTAGCACCGTACACAGCAAAATCGAGAGATCCTGCATCGGGCTGGCGTGGCGAATGTAGTAGCGATCGTACGCGAGTTTGAGCCGGACGCACTCGATCGTTTCATCGGGCGACAGGTGGATTTGGGCGTAGCCCGTGATGCCGGGCTTGACCTCGAGGCGACGGTCGTAGCCGTGGATTTCTTTGCGTAGGTTCGCCGCAATTTCGGGTCGTTCGGGTCGTGGGCCGACGAGCGACATCTCGCCCTTGAGTACGTTCCACAGTTGCGGAAGTTCGTCGATGTGCAACGCGCGTAGACCAACGCCGAGCCGCGTGATCCGGGTGTCGCCAGGTGTCGACCATTGCGGTTTGCCGTCCTGTTCTGCATCGATGCGCATCGTGCGAATCTTATAGATCGTGAACGGCTTACCAAACTGGCCCATGCGTATCTGCGAGTACATTCCGGGGCCGCGCGAGGTCAACCTCGTGAGTAACATCGCGAGCCACATGACGGGTAAGCAAGGCACCATTAACACGATGGCGGCGGTGAAGTCGAACGCCGTCTTCCAACGCTCGCCCGCAATCGCACTCGTCGGATTCGGTACCGTTTCGATGGTGACCGCCTTGACCACAATTGTGGCAGGGGTGATTCGATTTCCCGTTTTCGTTAAGTTCATCATGGATGGTATCCTACCTGGGTTCATCAGGGTGTCGTGGTCGTCGATCCATTCGCGAACGCCTCGGCGTATTGAGCGAACGCATCTCGCACGAAGCGGCGAATCGGTTCCGCGTCTTCCACACGATCGCCGGTCGGCGATTCCGCCAATGCGGTGACGATGTACAGTTTGTAAAGTTCAGTCGCCTTCATGTACTGGAACCGGGCAAAGTCCGGGGCATCCCAAGTGCCATCGGCCGTCCACGCCCAACGCACTCGCAGCCGTTCGACTTCGGTCGCCTTGCGCTTCTCGAAATCGGCGACGAAGAACATCGCCGTCTTCCCGTCGGGCATCATAAACGTTTCCCGTTTCGGGCCGAAGGTCATTTTATAACCGCTCGCAGTGTAGCAAACGTCCGGCGTGTGGGTCGAGACCGCACCGGGCACACCCGATATGACGGAAATCATCGCCGAAACGTTGTGCGAAGCGGAAAAATATCGTCGCGACGTCGCAATGCTTCGCTCTTTCAGCGGGACATCGTGCGGCACATCGGTCATTTCGGCATCGGCGAATTTCACCGCCACCGCGTGCATTCGCTCGGTGCGTTCCACATTCGGCGCGAACACCGACCAACGCTGCGTGATCGCACCGTGAACGGCCGCCCCCGCCAACACGAAGCCAAACGCAAGCCAAATCGGCAAAGATCGTTTCAAGGCAGTCATCCTCTACGTCGCTCAGAGTGAAACAATAACAAACCGGATATTAACCGCAGAGTGCGCTGAGAACGCCGAGTAAAAATCCTTCGTGTGCGTTCTCAGTTACACTGCGTGCGCTACGTTCGATAAAGATCGATCTTCGCGTTCTCTGCGCCCTCAGCGGTTACAAATTCTTTTCCATCCTTAACACAAGGCTTCCTGGGGGGTCGCACCGAGATACACGATCCCGGAGAACGGGATTTCCATCGTCGCGATTCGCTCGCTGGCTTTCTTCACCATCGGCAATCGCGTTTCGCGGTTGAGCGTACACAGCAACACGACATCGCAACGCCGCGACACTTCCACCGCTTCCGCCGCCGTCAGCAACGAGTGCCCGTGCAAAATCACGCAATCGAACGGTTCCTTCAGCCGGTTGAGCAACGCTTCGAGCCGCCCGCCACACGCCGCCATTCGCGCCGCTTCGGACCATTGCCCAGCGGAAACGAAGTGCAAGCCGCTCGGCAGTGCGTGAATCGTATTGCGGAAATCGGCCTCGCCACGCAGGAGTTCGCACACCCCGACGCCGTTGGGTACGTTCGCCAATGGGTGCATTGTGGGTTTGCGCAAATCGAAGTCGACGAGCAAGGTTTTGAAGCCGCCTTGTGCCAAGCTGTTCGCCAAATGGAACGCGGTGAACGCCTTGCCTTCATCGCCGATCGGGCTGGTCACCGATACGACGGTCGCGCCGCGCGACAGCCATGTTTGCGTGACGTACGCCCGGAGTTTATCGATCGCTTCGAGCATGTCGGTACGCTTCGCCGAATCGCGGCTCGCATCGGGTTGCCACGGAATCACGCCGACAACGGGCATCGGTGCGGTGCTGCGAAAGTCGGCGACGCCGCAGAGTTTCTGCACTTTCGTCTCGTAAGCAATCGCGCCGAAGGCGATCAGCGCGAAGCCGAACATCCCCGCGAACGCACTGCCGAGGATCTGCTTCCGCGTATCGCGCTGCATTGGCGTCGAAGCCGTTTGCAAAACTCTCACGCGCTTCGGTGAACTGATATCCAACCGCAACGTCGCCGCGTGGCCGGCGATCAACCGAAAGATGAGGTCGTCGACTTCGACCAAGCTCGCATCGGTATTTATCAGCCGTTTTGAGTCTTCGTGCCGCTTCTCTTCAGCTTTGACGAGCGTGAGCGTCACGGGGTCGGGTGGCAGTTTCGCCATCTCTTGTTCGGCTTCCATGAGCCGCTTTTGATCTTTCGCGAAGCGAGTTTCGAGTTCGCCCAACTTCCGTATCGCGTCCTCGTACTGCACTCCGAAGTCGCCCGCTTTGCCCTGCCGTTTCGCGAGTTCCTTCTCGTACGCCTTCTTGATTCGCGTCTGCTTCAGTTGCTCGGCCATCTTGTCGGCTTCTGCGAGTGACGCGAGAATCGTCGGCGCGTCGGGGTTCTGATAGGTGTTGCGATCCTTGTTGTACTTTCGGCGAAACGCCCCTTCGCGCGTCGCCAGGAATTGCACCTCGGGGTCGCGGTCGACTTCGTCGAGAATTTCCTTCGATGGCGCACCCGTCGTCAGCGATTGCATCTGTTTTTCGAGCGTTTCGACTCGCGATTTCTGCGATGCGATCGACAATGGCATGTCGTGCGCTTGTTCGTGAAGCAGCATCACGCGCTTCACTAACTCGCCGACGAACAGCTTGCGAATCGACTCGGGCAAAGCCGCAGGCGGTATCGCTATCGCCGGTTGGCCGAGCGCTGGGAACGGTCGCGGTTCGGCGGGCACCACCGCACCCACGGGCAGTAGCGCATCGTTCCCTTTACCCGATTTCTGATTCAACGTGTCCTGCAACTTTCCGAGAGTCTTCTCGACGACGATCAGGTCATCTTGTCGCTCCTTGATCTCCTTTTCGATGACTTCTTCCATGTACGCGAGTTGCACCGCGTTGACGATCTTGCGGATGTCCTCCGCGTTGTGGCCCTTCATCGTCAGTCGAATGATTTCCGAACCTTCTTGGAACGACACGACCAATTCATCGTCGAGAAACTGAAACGGGTTCTTCTGTTCCTGGATGGTTGCCAGGTCGCTGATCCGCGAACCATCGACGATCGTGCTCAGCGCTTTGTTGAGCACGAATTCGTTCTTGATGAGCTGCGAATTCGTCTTCAAGTACGTGGTAAAGTCGGTACGCGATCGTTGCGGGTCTTTCGAGTTCGACACGCTGAACGGCGACGACGCGACGCGGAGCAGTGCGTACGATTCGAACTTCGATGGCAATATCGTCCACGCCAAATACGCCATCGGCGCGGCAATCAGCGACCCGCAGAATAACACCATCAGCCAGTACAATCGCAGCCACGCGAGGATGCGATACCCGTTGCCGCCTTCGCTATCGATCTTCGGCGACACCCTTACGGCTGCACGTGTCGTTCCCGCCGGGCGCGGTGCCCCTGTACCTACTGCGATTGCCAAATTCGTTGCGTTCATCGTTGGGTTCCTTCCCATTTCCGACACCGTATCATTCGGCGCGAATCACCAACCGCTTCAGTACCCACAGTTCCAAACCGAGTAACGCCAACCCGACGGGCATCATCAGCCAGCCGAAGAAATCGTGCAGGAAATGCGTCGTTTCTTTATCGTGGAACATCGTCAACCCGATACCCGTTGCCACGATCCGCAGCACGTTCGCGAGCAGGGAAATCGGGATGATGCCGAGCAAGACCATGAGTTTCTCGAACGTCGTTCGCCCCGCCATCAGGACGGCTCCGAACGAGAATGCGGCAAACGTCATGAGCATTTTGAGGCCGCTACACGCATCGACGACGCCGAGCTTGATTTCGTCAATCAGGATCAGATTTCCCTCGGCAATCGCCGGCAGTCCGCAGGTTTGCAGCAGGAACGTGCTCGCCCACGTCGCCGCCGTCTTCAGCGGACCGCCGACGTTTCGTTCGAGTTCGTAGGGGAGCGGGATCATGAAAATGAGGAACAGAATCGCAGGCCCCGTCAGCGCGAACCAGCGTCGCCCGCCGAGAACCAGTACCGCACCGGCCGCGGCAATCAGCATCGAAATCGCATCGAGTTGGTGAAACAACAATCCGCCCGCCAGCGTGCGCATCAGCAGTGCCACGCCGAGCACCACACCGCCCACAATCGGCATCGGCGTCACACTCGCTGCCCGCAGTGCATCGCGGTTGCGACAGAGCAAGAACGCCGAGAACACCGGCACGAGGAAGCCGTGCGAGTATTGCGGGTCGCCGACCCACTTCTCGTACATGAACGTCAGCGTCGGCCAATACGCCCAAGCGAGTGCGACGGCCAACGCAACGAACGATCGAAAATATCCGAGTGATTGCAACATCGCCCGATTGTGAACGGAAACGAACCGCGCGTGCAATAGCAATCGAAAGCAGGTTCGGACAACGCCTACAGAGACGAATCAATCGGTCAGTTTTGCTAGTGGGAACGAACCGAGGACCGAGAGCGTGTCGCAGAGGTCTTCCAACAGTGCGAGGGCTTTCTTGATCTTCGGGTCTTCGCGGTGGCCTTCGAAATCGACGAAGAAGACGTATTCGCCTTTCGCGTCGCGATACGGGAACGACTCGATCCAGGTGAGGTTGATCTTGTTGCCTTTGAAGATTTGCAAGACGTCCGCGAGGGCACCGGGGTTGTGCCGTATCTGGAACATGAGTGCGGTTTTGTCGGTGCCGGTTTTGGCGCTGTCGTTTGCCCCGATCACCGCGAAGCGAGTCTCGTTGTTCGCGTAATCTTCGATGTTGCTGTAAAGGACTTCGATGCCATAACGGACGGCGGCCTGACGACTTGCGACGGCGGCGGAGTTCGGCGAGGTTGTCGCCAGCCGTGCGGCGTCGGCGGTACTCGCGACCTCGTGCAACGACGCATGGGGCATGTTCTTGCTGAGCCAGTTGCGACACTGCGACAACGCTTGCGCCTTGCTGTAGATGTGCTGGATTTCGGTCTGTTTGCAGTTCGCCAAGAGGTTGTGGTGAACCATGAGCCGCACTTCGGAGCAGATCTTCACACTCGGATGACGGATGAACATATCGAGCGTGTCCGCAATGCGACCATCGGTCGAGTTTTCGAGCGGAACGACGCCGAGATCGACGTGTTTTCGGCTCACTTCTTCAAACACCGCGGCGATCGAACCGACCCGCATGTAGTCCACCGCTTCGCCGAAGCGTTCGAGTGCGGCGATGTGGCTGTAACTGTATTCTGGCCCGAGGAATGCGACTTTCTGCACCCGTTGAAGCGCCCGCGAACCGCTGATGAGTTCGCGGAAGATCGCCTTGATCGACACTTCTTGGAGCGGTCCTTTGCTCGATGCGAGAATGTTCGCGAAGACTTCTTCTTCGCGGGCTGCGGAGAAGATTTCGCCGCCATGTTCGGACTTGACCTTGCCGATTTGTGCGGCCACCGCAGCACGTTTATTGAGAAATTCCAGTATCGTCTGATCGAGTTTATCGATCTGCACGCGCAGCGCTTTCAGGTTGGCGGCAGACTTTTCTGACGATCCGTTATCCGGCTTACGCGACATGGATTCGCAACTCATCTAAAAGGTATGGGTGAGTATAATTCGTCACAATTTAGTCGTGCGGACGGCAACCGTCAACGAACGACCGACATTTGGCCGTAAATGTAACCCTTTTCCGTGCGGGTTGTTCGGGTGGATCAACTGTCGAATCCACTGGGGATAGCGACGGGTGATTTGCCGGAGCGTTCGCCGTGTGCCAAACTGGCAGAGGGAGTAAGGATCGACGCGGGATTCGGCATCGTTTCGCAAAATCGCTTCGACTGAATCGATTACTACCATTGCAGTTGCGGAATATCATCAGCAGCACAATGTCGTTGGCATTGCTTTTGCAGACGATGCTACGACAAAAAACATGAATACGCTCGGTTCACCTGACATAACATCAACCGAATGGCCAATCAACCATTCCCACGGAGAGCAATCAGATGGCGGAAGAAAAAATCATCGGTATTGACCTCGGCACGACGAATTCCGTCGTGGCTGTCATGGAAGGCAACGAAGTCAAAGTCATCGCGAATCAGGAAGGCAACCGCATCACACCAAGTGTCGTTGCATTCGCGAAAGACGGCAATCGCCTCGTCGGCGACCCGGCGAAACGGCAGGCGATCACCAACCCGGCCCGCACGATCTATTCGATCAAGCGGTTCATGGGCCGACGCCACTACGAAGTCGAATCCGAAGAGAAGCTCGTTCCGTACAAGATCGTCGGCGGCAAAGACGAACTCGTGAAGGTCGAAATCGACTCGAAGAACCACACGCCGCCAGAAATCTCGGCGATGATCCTTCGCAAGTTGAAGGAAGCTGCCGAGGCGTACCTCGGGCACACCGTCCGCAAGGCCGTTATTACGGTACCCGCGTACTTCAACGACGCGCAGCGCCAAGCGACGATCGACGCCGCCGCGATCGCCGGATTCGATACCGAGTGGGAAATCGAAGACCCGAAGACGGGCAAGAAGAACAAGCAGCGGATGCGGATCATCAACGAGCCGACCGCGGCATCGTTGGCGTACGCGATGGACAAAAAGAAGGACGAGAAGATCGCGGTATTCGACCTCGGTGGCGGTACGTTCGACGTGTCCGTTCTCGAAGTCGGCGAAGACGGCGTGTTCCAGGTTCGCTCGACCAACGGCGATACGCACCTCGGCGGCGACGACTTCGACCAGGTGCTGATCGACTTCATCGCGTCGGCGTTCCAGAAGGAAAACGGCATCGATCTGCGGAAAGATCAGATGGCCCTGCAACGATTGAAGGAAGCCGCCGAACGCGCGAAGAAGGATCTGTCGCAACAGCCAAACACCGATATTAACTTGCCGTTCATCACCGCCGACGCGACGGGGCCGAAGCACCTGATGCTGTCGGTCAGCCGTTCGCAGTTCGAAGGCATGGTCGAGCATCTCATCGAGCGTTGCAAGAAGCCGGTGTTGACCGCGTTGAGCGATGCGAGCCTGAAGCCGGGCCAGATCGACGAGATCGTCATGGTCGGCGGGATGACGCGGATGCCACGGGTTCAGCAACTCGTGAAAGAGATTTTCGGCAAAGAAGGCCACCGCGGCGTGAACCCCGATGAAGTCGTGGCAATCGGTGCCGCGATCCAGGGCGCGCAGTTGTTGCTAGGCAGCAAGTCCGAATTGCTGTTGCTGGACGTCACCCCGCTATCGTTGGGCATCGAGACGCTTGGCGGGATCATGGACGTGATTATCTCGAAGAACACGACGATTCCAAAAAAGGAACAGAAGGTGTATTCGACCGCCGCTGACAGCCAGCCATCGGTTCTGGTGGAAGTCTATCAGGGCGAGCGTCCGATGAGCCGCGACAACAAAAAGATCGGCGAGTTCCACTTGGACGGCATCGCCGCTGCCCCACGGGGTAGCCCGCAGATCGAAGTGACCTTCGACATCGATGCCAACGGGATTCTCAACGTGTCCGCGAAGGACAAAGGCACGGGCAAAGAAAACCAGATCCGCATCACGAACTCGAGCGGGATGGACAAAGACGAGATCGAGAAGATGCGTCGAGATGCCGAGTTGCACGCCGACGACGACAAGGGCAAGCGTGCTGTTGCCGAGGTGAAGAACGAAGCCGAGCAGAAGATTTTCCAACTGGAAAAGTTGTTCAAGGAAGCCGGCGACAAGATCACCGAAGCCGACAAAGCGCCGATCGTGAAAGCGATGGAGAAGGTGCAATCGCTCAAGGACGGCACCGACCCCGCCGCCATTCGCACGGCCATCGACGAACTCGATACGGCCTCGCAGGCGATGGCCGCGCACATGTACAAGAACACCGGCACCCCCGGTGGCCCCACGCCGAGCACGCAGGAAAAGAAGGACGGCGACGATGTCATCGACGCCGAGTACGAAGTGAAGAAGTAAACCAAAAAGCCCACGGACGTTCATTCGTGGGCTTTTCTTTTCCATTTTCTGCTATCGCATCTCTCGCATCGCGGATATTCTGAGGGCGTTCGATTCCTCCCTCGTTTTCGGGTACCGCATCCATGTCATCGTCGCGTCGCGAGTTCGGCTCGCAAATCCTCGGTTCGCTCGTCGCCTACGGTCTCATCGAAACGCTCTGGTCTCGCGACTTGCTCGCGGACAGCGTCAAGCCGACCATCGGCGACTGGCTCAAAGATCTCGTCACCATGACGAACGATCTGCGTGGGCGAAAGCTGACCGACCTCGAATTCCAGACGAAAATGGAAGAGCTTTACAAACGGGTCGATCTCAAAACGCTAACGACGTTCGTGAAACTCGACGACATCGAGAAGAAATCGAAGCTTCCCGACAACGGGGCCGCCAGCCTCGGTATCGATCTTAGCCAGGTCGAAGGATTACCCGAAGTGCGGTTCGGCCGGCAGATTTTCGGCTGCAAAAAGGGCCGCTCGATCGTGCCGCACGGCCACTCGAATATGTGTACGGGGTTCATCGTTTTGAAGGGCGAATGGCACGGTCGACACTACGACCGCGTCGAAACGCACGCCGAGCATTTCATCATCAAGCCGACGATCGATCGTGCGTTCAAGGCCGGCGATTTGTCGACGATTTCGGACCACAAAGACAACATCCACTGGTTCGAGGCCAAGTCCGAAACCGCGTACATCTTCAACGTTCACGTGACCGGCTACGACCCGAAAATCGACGGCAACAGCGGTCGATTGTACGTCGATCCCGACGGCGAAAAGCTGACCGGCGGGCTTGTGAAAGCCGCAAAAATGACTTCCGCACTGTGCCATAAGAAGTACGGCTGAAAGCAATCGACGTAAGTCAGAATTGCGGACGGAGTTTTGGTCTGTTTTTGCCATTTTCGCGTCCCAAAACGCCACTTTGGGATCGAAAATGCGGGCCGATGAACGGGCGATATTTCCGCATCTTCTAATCGCATCGTGGGTTGTGTCGAGGGCCACCCACTCGAAACTCGCCGTAACGACCGGTCATTTCGCGCCGTTTTGCGACCGTTTTGCGTCGCAATGCGCCTTTTTTGCGTCGTAATGCGACACTTTTGCGTCCGATCGCGACCTTTTTGCGTCCGTTCGCGACGCGCCCTAAAATTGACTTACGTCGAATCGCGTTCGATTTTTTGACAAACGCCATTCGTGTAGGTGAGACTATCCAACGGAGCGTGGTAAATGTCAGATAACGATACATTCGATCTCATTATTCTCGGAGCGGGGCCGGGCGGGGAAACGGCTGCGGTCACGGCGGCGCTTCAGGGCAAGCGCGTGGCGGTGATCGAGAAAAACTCGCAGCCGGGTGGGTCGGCCGTCAACACGGGTACGGTGCCGAGCAAAACGTTGCGCGAGACGGCACTCGCGCTGTCGGGGTTGAAATCGCGCGACCTCTACGGCGTCGATCTCTCGATTCGTCGCGGCACGACCGTCAACGATCTCGTGCGCCACGAACGCACTGTTCGCGTCGGCGAACAGACGCGCATTCGCAATGCGTTCGCACATCACCGCATCGCACTCATTCACGGTAAAGGTGAGTTCTTCGACCCGCATACGATTCTCGTAACGAAACCCGATGGCACGACGGCGACGCTACGCGGCGAAAACATCATCATTGCCATCGGCAGCGTACCGATGCGACCGCCGGGGATTCCGTTCGAGCACAACCGCATTCACGATTCGGACGAATTGCTCGACATTCACGAACTGCCGCGTTCGATTGCCGTCGTCGGGGCGGGCGTCATCGGTAGCGAGTATGCGTGCATGTTCGCCGCGATCGGCGTGCCGACGTTCCTCGTCGACGGTCGCAATACGCTGTTGCCGTTCGTCGATTCGGAACTATCGCTGGCACTCGCCGACGCGATGCAATCGCTCGGTATTCAGTTCATTTGGAATGAAAATGTGCAAGCCTGCCCCGACCCCGGCAACGATTGCGTGAGGTTGACGCTCTCGAGCGGACGAAAACTCGAAGTCGATCATGCGCTCATTTGTGCGGGGCGAATGTGTCGCACGCCGGAACTGAAACCCGAACTCGCGGGCGTGGTGCTATGCGAAAAAGGCCGCGTGCCGGTGAACGCGAACTTCCAGACGAACGTGCCGCACATTTACGCGGTCGGCGATGTCATCGGCTATCCGGCCTTGGCGTCGACGAGCGCTCAGCAAGGCCGCGAAGCCGCCGCGCATATCTGCGACCCGAACTGCGGCGATGCGTGTGCCGCGCCGGTGCTGCCGACGGGGATTTACACGATTCCCGAACTCAGTGCGGTCGGTGCGACGGAACAGGACTTGAAGAAGAAAAATGTCGATTATGTGGTGGGTCGAGCGAGCTATCACGACGTGCCGCGCGGCAAGATCATCGGCGATAAAACGGGCTTTTTGAAGCTACTTTTCCATCGTCAGACGCGAAAGTTGCTCGGCGTACACATCATCGGCGAGTTAGCCACCGAGGTCGTTCACATCGGCGTGATGGCGATGATGGCCGAAGGCGGCATCGATCTGCTCTTGCGAACGTGCTTCAACTACCCGACGCTGGGCGAACTGTACAAACACGCAGCGCTCGATGCCGAACGCCGCCTCGCGGTCGAAAATGACAGGTTACCAGTCTAATATGCATTCCCGTTAGCACGACGCGCTAACGAGGGGAGGAGGTTCATCGTCGGTGGAACCCCCTTGCTCGCGCTTTTTGAAGTTGCGCTATTTTTCAGATCGAAACCGGTCTTTTGGAACACCTGCGTTTCCAAATGCCAGTCTTTCGGCCTGTAGGGCCGATTCTGCCAGCC
>JAYWCL010000200.1:0-7668 GCA_043780595.1 Limnoglobus sp. | reverse complement strand
CCGAGGACGTGCTTCGCGTTCGCAACGGGCGTTGGCCCACTGTTTGTCAACTCGTCCGGCGTACCGGGAGGACGGGCGCTCAAGATGATCGGGTCTTGGTTCCAACTCTTCGTGCCGGTGATGTCGGTGTTGATCCAGTTACCGATGACCGTGTTATTCTTCGCGTTATTGCCGATGAAGTTGATCGCTGCACCGGGGAAGCCCGTAATGACGAACCCGCGGATCACGTTGTTCTGACCCGTAATGTACATCGCGCCGATTTCATTCGGGAACGCACCGGGGTTGGGGTCGGGCAGCAGTTGCACGATCGGCCGCGTACTCGCTTTGTCGTTGCGCGGCTGCGTCGTCGCGTCGATGCTGACCCCGGCCGGATCGGTCAGGTCGGGCAGCGTCGTTGCCAGAACGATCGGGTAATAGTTTTCGCTCGTCTGACCGGGAATCGGTCGGACCGACGGGCTGCGGGGGATGTTGAATTCGATCCGGTCGAAGCCGGGGTTCGAGTTCGATGCAATGATGGCATCTCGCAACGACAAGCCGCCGACCGTGTCGCGCTTGCTATCGAGAATGTTCGTCACCACGAAGGTCGCGGGAACCGCACGATCTTCGAGTTGGACGAACTCGGGTATCATCCTCGATGCAATCGTCGGGCCGAAGCTCGGCTTGCGATCGCCCAGGATACGTTTGGTGAAGCCTCGAAATCGGGCGAACCGAGAACCCATGGTTCGTTCCTCTTGCTGGGATGAAGACGCTGAGTGTGTGGTGGAATGCGGACTGAGTCCGTCCGTCGATTAGACGTGTCTGCGAGCCGAACGGTTTGGTGCGATCGGTTCGATTTCTCGAACCGTTCCCCCCGCGCCGACGACTTCGCACGAAACGTACGAATCCGACCCATCGCATTCTCCCGTCTAATGTAACCGATAACTGGGGGTATTCGAGCGACAGATTACTCGGGAGCGAGCAGAAACATGCCGGGATTTCGCGCACCGAATGCGTTGCACCGTCCGCCCCGACCGCGACGAATGCGCCCATCCGCACGGCTCGACCGGTCCGGTCGGAGAATGTCGCGCGGTCGGGACAATCCGCGCGCAATTCGCGTAAATTCGCTCAAGTCGCAGTGCCGCGCAACACTTGCCGCAGCAGTTCGTACATCGCTTGCGGCGAATCTTCCTCCGCACGCAGTCGGATGTTCGCGTTGCGTTCGTCCACCACTTTCACGCGGCCCCCGGACTGCTTCACGAACGCATCCGCCTTCGCCCGGTTCTTGTACCAGAACACCAAATCCTTGCCGTCGCGGTTGACGCCCGCGATCTGCCAACGCACGCAGTGCAGGCGGATTTCCGTCGTTCGCAACAGCCACGAAACTGGCTCCGGCGGCGTTCCGTAACGGTCGTGTAACTCTTGCCGAAAGTCGTCGAGTTTCTTCACGTCGCGCAACCGCGCCAGACGACGATACACTTCCAGTCGCAATTTTTGCGCAGGGACGTAATCTCGCGGCAAGAACGCGGGCCACGGCAGATCGACGTGGACTTCGACCGGCACTTTCGGCGGCAGGTTCTTCAGTTGCCGAACCGCGTTCTCCAGAAGCTGGCAGTACATCTCGTAGCCCACCGCCGCGATGTGCCCGCTCTGCTCGGTGCCCAGAATGTTCCCCGCACCGCGAATCTCCAGGTCGCGCATCGCGATCCGGAACCCCGCCCCGAGGTCCGAAAATTCCTCGATCGCCTTGAGCCGCTTTTGGGCGTTCCCGGAAATCAGCTTCGTCGGGTTCACGATCAGGTACGCATGGGCACGCAGTTTCTGTCGCCCCACGCGGCCCCGTAACTGATGCAAATCCGCTAGGCCGTACATGTCCGCATCGTCGATAAATATCGTGTTCGCGTTCGGGATATCCAACCCGCTCTCGATGATCGTCGTCGCCACCAGAATGTCGGCGTCCTTGTTCAAAAACGACACCATCGCGTGTTCGAGTTGGTGTTCGTTCATCTGCCCGTGGCCGACGACAACTTTCGCTTCGGGCACCAGGATCTTTAGTTTCGTCGCAATTTCGTGAATGTCGTGAACGCGGTTATGCACGAAGTACACCTGCCCGCCACGGTTCATCTCGCGCAGAATCGCGTGGCGGATGAGTTGGTCGTCCCAGCGCACGATCCGCGTCTCGACCGGTTGGCGTTCGGGTGGCGGCGTCTCGAGATTCGAGATTTCGCGAATGCCCAACAGAGCCGCGTGCAGCGTGCGTGGGATCGGCGTGGCCGTCATCGTCAACACGTGGACCGTCGCCCGCAACCGCTTCAGTTTTTCTTTGTGTTCGACGCCGAAACGCTGTTCCTCGTCGATGATCACTAACCCGAGTTCCTTGAACGACACATCGCCACTGACGACGCGGTGCGTGCCGATCACGACATCGACGCCGCCTTCGCTGACTCGCTTCAAAATCTCTTTCACTTGCCCCGCCGTTTTGAAACGGCTCACGACCTCGACCGTGAACGGGTACTCGGCGAATCGCTGGCTGAACGTGCGGAAATGTTGCTCGGCGAGGATTGTCGTCGGCACGAGGATCGCGACTTGTTTGCCGTTGTCGATGCACTTGAACGCGGCGCGAATCGCGACTTCGGTTTTGCCGTATCCGACATCGCCGCAGATGAGCCGGTCCATCGGCTTCGGCTTTTCGAGGTCGCCCTTCGTGTCGGCGATCGCGGTCAGTTGGTCGGGCGTTTCCTGATACGGGAACGCGGCCTCGAACTCGCGCTGCCAGTCGGTGTCGGCGGGGAACGACCAACCCGGAATCGCCGCACGTACCGCTTGAATCTGGATCATCTCGGCGGCCATGTCCATCACGGCTTCGGAGACTTTATCTTTCTTTCGCCCCCAAGACGTGCTCCCGAGTTTCGACAGTTCCGGCATCGACTGCGTGCCGCCGACGTACTTCTGAATCAGATCGACCCGCGACGCGGGCAGGTACAACAGCACGCCTTCGCGAAACTCCAGAATGATGTTTTCTTCGAGTCCCGTCAGCGAACGCGCATCCTCGTCGTCGCCGGCCGCCTCTTGCCCGATGCCGCCTTTCTCCAACATCCGCATCCCGCGAAAGCGTGCGATCCCGTGCGCGATATGCACGACGTAATCGCCTTCGCTCAGCGACAGGAAACTATCGATCGCGCGCGATTCGATCTGCCGCGTCGGCGCACGCCCTGGAGTTTTCACACCCGGCGCGAGCAAATCTTTGTGAAAGAGTTCGTGACTACCGACGACGACTACGCCCTTGCCCACAAGGCGAAACCCCGCACGCACGTGCCCCGTCACCAGTGCCAGACGCTGCGATTCCGCGAGTTTCCCTGCCTTCAGTACCTCGGTCAAACGATGAACTTCGGCTTCGGTCTGGCAGGCGATCAGCACGCGATCCGACCCGCCGACCGCATCGAGTTCATCGCGCACCCGCTGCACGTTTCCGCTAAATCGCTCGACCGATTCCACACGCAGGTGCCACGTTTCTTCCATCGACGCCCGCGGCATCGCCGTCACGATCACCGTCGGAAACTGCATCAGTTGCGCGAACGCCCCTTCGACGGAAAACAACCCCGTCGGGTCGCTGACGCGGTCGAAGAAGTGTTTGCCCTGTTCCTTCAAATCCGCCGGTTCGACGAACGCGATCCACGTGCCCGCAGGGAGATAATCGGTGAGGAAGCCGTGCGACGTGCTGCCCTGCTGCCGGTTGCTGTCGATGACGCGGATCGACGTTTTCTTTTCCAGGCTGCGCTGCGATTGCACCGCGAACAGGCGGATCGATTCGAGTTCGTCGCCGAAGAATTCGAGCCGCACGGGGTCGGGAAAGTCCGGTGGGAACAGGTCGAGAATCCCGCCCCGTTTCGCAAACTCGCCGGGATACTCGACCGATTCGACGCGCTTGTAACCGCGTTCGACGAGCCATTCCAACCATTCGTTGACATCGACCACTTCGCCGACGGTCAGCGTACGGCCCGCATTGGCGAGGTCCGTTCGCGGCGGCACCGGTTGAATGATCGCCGCCATCGGCGCGAGTAAAATGGGCCGCGTGGCTGGGTCCGAAGTGGCGAGCAAATCCTGAAGCACCCGCAACCGCGTGACGGTTTCCGGCGCGAGGCGGCCCTGATGCGTCGGCGCGGGCCACGTTTCCCACGCGGGGAAGATCGTCGACCGCACGCCGGTGAAGCTCGCGAGATCTTCCGCCCACGGGCCGACATCCATCGGGCTGGGCACGACGACGAGCAGTGCCGGCGGACGTTCCGCAGCCAGTGCCGCCACCGCGAGCGCCCCCGTCGAACCCCACGCGCCGTCGATCGTGCCGCTCTCCGATTTCCCGAGCGCAGCGCGCAGACCGTCCCAGCCTTCGGTATCGCGAAGGAGGCGGGGCAAGTCGGTCAGCGAAAAGGTCGTCGCCACATCCGCCACGAGTTTCGTCCGTGCCATGAAGCCGTTATAGCCAAAGCGTCAACCGAGCGGGTAGATTTCCATCATGCCGTAGTGCGTGTCGGCCATATTCAGCGACCGATACGTTTTGCGGGCGCGTTCGTTATCGGTGTTAAGGTAGAGTCGCAGGCCGATCACCGTAGGGTCGGCTTGGGCTTCGGTTCGCAGTTTCTCGAAGAGCGTCCGGAACACGCCGCCACGCCGTGCGTCTTCACGCACGTAGACGCTTTGAATCCACCAGAACCAACCGTTCCGCCAGTCGCTCCATTCGGTGGTAATCAGCGTCTGCCCGACGACTTCGCCATTGCGCTCGGCAACGGTGTAGAAGCCCTTCGCCGCATCGCGCAGCACCGCATCGACGCCGGGAGTGATCAGAGTCAGGTCGAGTTCGAGCCGTTCGGATTCCCACGCGAGTCGTCGATTGAATTCGACGATGGTGGGCGCATCGGCGAGCGTGGCGCGACGAAGTGTGAGAGTCATCGTTGCCTCAGAAGGGGAGTGTGGTACAACGGTATCATCGGTAGACGACCCGTATTCGGCAGTAAGGGAACCGCATGGACCTTCGCGATTTTATCCGCGACATTCCGGACTTTCCGAAGCCGAACGTCCAGTTCAAGGATATTACCCCGCTATTGGCGGACCCCACGGCGTTCCAACATTCGATCGACCTGCTGTCGATCCAGTTTGCCGGCCAGAAGATCGACGCCATCGCCGCCGCCGAGGCACGCGGGTTCTTGTTCGCGGCCCCACTCGCACTGAAACTGCACTTGCCGCTGGTGCCGCTTCGCAAGCCCGGCAAGTTACCGTACCGTACTTATAGTTTGAAGTACGACCTCGAGTACGGCCAAGCCGAACTGCACATGCACGTCGATGGCATCAAGCCCGGCCAGCGGGTTTTGCTGGTCGATGACGTACTCGCAACGGGCGGGACGATGGCCGCCGGGGCGAAGCTGATCGAGCAAGCGGGTGGCACGGTGTTCGGCTGTGCGTTCCTGGTCGAACTCAGCTTCCTCAACGGCCGCGCGAAACTCGCAGGCTACGATGCGTTTAGCGTTTTGACGTACTGACTCACACTCTGCAAGAATGGTGCGACATGGCCAACTACGACGACGATTACAACGACGATCAACCGCGGCGCAGTAGCGTCGTCGAACGTGCCAAGGCAAAAGTGCATTTGCCCGCGATCTTGCTGATCATCGTGGGTGTGATTTCGCTATGTTCCGTAGGTTACGGCGCGGCAACTTACGGTCAGTTCGACGAAAATCTCAGGATGCAAATTCAGACCGTTGAGAACAACCCCCAACTGCCCGCAGACCAGAAGAAGATGCAAATCGACTTGATGAAGCAAATCGGGGAAACGATCAAGCCTTTGCTGATGCCGGTGTACGTCATCGCTGGGCTCGTAGCAATACTGACAATTTTCGGCGGCATCAAGTTCATGAGTCTCGGCGGGAAGGGGCTCGTGATCGCTGGGTCGATCCTGTCGATGATCCCGATTACCAGTGGCTGTTGTTGCGTGGGTCTGCCCGTCGGTATTTGGGTGTTGATCGCGCTAAATAACCAGACGGTACGCGATGGCTACGCCGCCTTGGCGCGTCGGGCGAACAGCCGCTACGAAGAGTAGTTTCCTCATTGGTGATGACTCATGTTGGACTTCGATAAAGCGGGCGGTTTGGTGTCGGCGATTGCCCAAGATGCGGTCACGGGCGAAGTGCTGATGATCGCCTGGATGAACCGCGAAGCGTTCGAGGAAACGGTGCGTACGAAGCGCGCCGTTTACTTCAGCCGCAGCAGGAATCGCCTGTGGCGCAAGGGCGAAGAGAGCGGCAACGTGCAGGAAGTACAACGCATTTTCATCGACTGCGATGCCGACGCCGTGCTGTTGAAGGTACACCAAATCGGTGGGGCCGCGTGCCACGAAGGCTACCCGAGTTGCTTCTTCCGCGAACTCACCGATGGCGAACTGACCGTCGTCGGCGATCGCGTATTCGACCCCAAAACTGTCTACAAAAAGTAACCGGAGTGTATCGATGGCCGTTTCCTGGCGTGGCGTTTACCCCGCAGTCTGTACGCAATTCCATAGCGATCAATCGCTGAACATCCCCGGCACGCTCGCGCACATCGACGCGATGCTGGCGGCGGGGATTCACGGCCTCATCATGATGGGCAGTGTCGGTGAGAACACGACACTCGAGCCATCCGAGAAATCGGCACTATTGAAGGCGACCGTCGAACACATCGCGAAGCGCGTCCCGGTACTCACGGGCGTGGCCGAGTATACGACGGCGGGTTCGTGTCGCTGGGCGGCGGAAGCCGCGAAACTCGGGGCCGATGGCTTGATGGTGCTGCCCGCTATGGTCTACAAGACGGATCGCCGCGAGACGATTACGCACTTCCGAAGTGTGGCCGGTGCGTCCGATTTGCCGATCATGATCTACAACAATCCGCCCGCGTACAAGACCGACGTGACGCCGGAAATGTTCGTCGAGATGGCCGACGAGCCGAAGTTCGCGAGCATCAAGGAAAGCAGCGACAACCCGCGCCGCATCACGGACATTATCAACCTGCTCGGCGACCGCTACGTGCTGTTCGCCGGCGTCGACGATCTGTTTCTCGAATGCGTGATGCTCGGTGCGGTCGGCTGGATTTCCGGTCTGGTGAACGCATTCCCTGCGGAAAACCGACTGATTTGGGATCTGGTGATGGCCGGAAACTGGACCGAAGCCCGCAAGATCTATCGCTGGTACACGCCGCTCTTGCACCTCGATACGCACATCAAACTCGTGCAGTACATCAAGCTCGCCTGTGCCGAGTGCGGCTACGGCACCGAACTCACCCGCGCCCCGCGACTACCGCTCGTCGGCAGCGAACGCGAAGAGGTTTTACAGATTATCCGCACCTCGATCGCAACGCGACCGAAGGTCAGCAATCGATGAGACCCTGTTTGCTAATACTTCTCGCAGCTGGAAATGACACGTTACCAGTCTCACAATGCATTCCCGTTAGCCCGACGCGTTAGAGAGGGATTGTCGTGTCTGCGATCGCGTGCCTTTTCGCGGGTTCCCCTCGCTGGCGCGTTTTGAAGTTGCGCCAAATTGCAGTTCCGACACGGGTTTTTGGAACACTTGCGTTTCCAAATGCCAGTCTTACGGCCTGTAGGGCCGGTTCTGTTAGCCCAGGTCGGAGCGAGCAAAGCGAGCGGAGGCCTGGGTATCGTTGTTGGAA
>JAYWCL010000199.1:0-11997 GCA_043780595.1 Limnoglobus sp. | reverse complement strand
ACATTCCGCAATTCGGGAGTGAGTTCGCGGAGGGGTGGGTGGAAAGTGCCGAAACCACTTTCCTGCTACCCAGAATCGCCGCGATTGGAACCGTGCCCATTTACGTTATCATCGAAGGGTTCGTGCCCCGCGCTTCGCTACGCAAAGCCTACGCGGCGCGGCTAAACGAAGAGAATGCGTCGCGACAGCACATGCTGTCGTCGTTCATTCGCCCATGGCGCGTGGCAATGTTACGGAGAAGGTACTTCCTTCGCTGACGGCGCTCGTCACGCGGATTTGGCCGTTCATGGCGGCGACGAGGTGCTTGACGATCGACAGGCCGAGGCCCGTGCCACCGGCGGCGCGATCTCTCGCTTTGTCTGCGCGGTAGAATCGCTCGAAGATTCGCGGTAAGTCGCGGTCGGAAATTCCGAAGCCGTTATCTTGCACGTCGACTTGCACGTGCGTCGGTGTGGCCGTCCATCGGATCGTGATCCGCCCGCCGTTGTGCGTATACTTAATCGCGTTATCGACGAGGTTATCGAGCACGTGGTGGAAGGCGTTTTCGTCGACCCACGCGGCCACGGATCGCGGCGCGTCGGGCGGGGGCACCTCGATGAGTTGCAGCGTCTTCGCCTCGGCCCGCGTCGATTGGCGTTCGAGGCATTCGGCAATCGCCAAATCGAGCCGCACTTCCACCGGTTCGAGAACCCGCTCGCCCGCTTCGATTCGTGCGAGTCGAAGCAAATCGAGGATCAGCGCTTCGAGCCGTGCGGCTTCGATCGCCGCGCGATCGAGGAACGCCACCCGCGCAACGGGGTCGTCGGCTGCGCCGTCTTGCAGCACTTCGATGTTCGAGCGAATGACGGCCAGTGGCGTCTTTAATTCATGCGAAACATTCGCCACGAACTCTTGTCGCAGTTGCTCCAATCGCCGCAGTTCCGTCGTGTCGTGGAGCACCATCACCGCGCCCGGTGAGGGTTGCGGCCCACTCGATGGCAGTCGCGAAACGTACACGGCGAGGCTCTTCGCGCCGGGGCCTTTCCAGTCGAGTTCGCGGCGGTATGGCCCGTTGCTGGCGAGGCCGGTTTCGACGATTTCCTGCACGCCGCGCTGCCTCGTCACTTCCCACAATTTCCGTCCGACGATGGTAGCCGGATCGAATTCGAGCAGTACGCCGGCGCGGTCGTTTGCGAACAACACCCGTTCGTTTTGATCGAACGCGATCACGCCCTCGATCATACCGGAAAGGATCGTACGGAGTTGTTCGCGATCGTGTTCGAGTAGCGCGAACGTATCGGCGAGGCGTTCGCTCATGCCGTTGAAGGCGCGCGCCAACGTCGTGAAATCGCGGCCGCCACCGGTGCGGATTTTATGGCCGAGATCGCCGACCGCGATTCGTTCGGCTCCGTTTGTGAGTTCTTCGAGCGGGCGAGTGAACCGGCGTGCGAGGATGTACGCGGGGAGTGCCGCAAGCAGGCAGATACCGATCATCACCAGCAAGACTTCGCGCGGCTGTGCGTGAAAAACGAGCGGTCCTTTGTCGGTTCGCATTACGACGAGGCTCAGCGCCACCGCCGCCACGACGAGCAAAAGATACGTGAGGAATAATCGCCAGAACATGAAGTGGGAGCGGGGTTAAGAGTACGTATGTCGAATGTTAGTTGGAGAGCGTATGCGGTCAATCGCGCCGTCGCGATTTTCTCGGTCGCGTATCCTCTTCGTCGTCGTCATTCTCGTACTCTTCGCGGTTGCGCGAGGAGGTGCGTCGTTGTGCTTTCGATTTGGCTTTCGCAGCCGAGGAGCCATACTTGTAATTCGCCCAGACCAATCCACCAATTACGAATGCGAGTACGCACACGACGACGACGCTGCTCAAAACGTTACTCTCTTCTTTCACAGTTCCTATGCTGGGTGAACTCGAATTTTTCAACGGTTGAATACCCAGCAACTTCTGCGCGGAATCGCCGAGATCCATCCAGTCGATCTTGGCAGCGATTCGATTCTCGGGTTTATAGATGTCCCGGAACCGGATCGTCGTCACGAGGCACTCGACGACTTGTTCGTTGGCACGTTTCGCATCGATACGCATCGGTTGAAACTCGAAAACGCAAGGCAGATGGTGATTCGGCTGTTGCGACAAATGGACGGATAACATCGTGCAAGTTTCCGGCTTGACATAAAATGCAATGTTCGACATCGGCGCGAGGCTATCGGGCGCTTTCACTTCGAGGCGCATGAGTCGGATTTCCTTGCCTTCCCACTGGAATGTCGCATGACTCGTTCCGTAACAGACGACGGAGAACGCAAAATTCTTGTTGATGACTTGCGCGGGAATCCGGATGAAGCTGAGGTAGGACTCGTTTTGTGCGCCCACGCTGCCCATCGGGTAATTTTCGATGGGCAACTCCTTGAGAACCGGTTGTGGCGGTGTTTGGTTCTCGGGTATTGCCTTGGGGGGAGCGTTCTGGCCCTTGCGATTGTAAGTCGCTACGACTCGGCCATCGAGTCCGATGAAGCCAATCGCATCGACTTCAAATAGTTTCCAACTGACGCCGCGAGCGGGTTGTTTCACCCGGCCCGTCAACCGGACCGCAACGTGTTTGCCCGCGAACTGTTTCGCGTCCATCTTCGCGTTCAACTCGGCATCGACGACGAAATCCAGATTGCCCGGCGTCGCTTTAAATCGGTTGTATCCGAACAGGCTCGGCCCATCGTCGTAGCTATTGCCACCGCCCGTGGTGAGGATGTCTACCGTCATCCCGCGACCGATATAGCCCTGTACATTTTCGTTGAGATCCTCGACGGAAATCTGACCCTGCGGGATCGAGCAAATCATCGTCGCGACGGGTGGCAACTCCTTGCCATCCGGCCCGCGTAACCCTTTGAATCCGGGGTCGGTAATCGGCTTCGGTGACTCCGGTGGCGGCGAAGGTTCGGACTCGACTCTCGGCTGGAACGCTTCGTATTCCGACGACATTTTCAACGGCGCGCTACGGTTGGTTTTCCCGTCCGCATCGGTCCAGGCATACTGCAACCAGAAGTACGGAAATTCTGGGACTGCGAATTCCAACTCGACGAAACTCTCGTCTTTATTCATCTTGTGTATTACCAGCCGCGACTTGTTCAGTTTGGAAATATCGTCCACCGTCTTTTTCGCATCTGTTACTGGTGCGATGTACACTGTCAACTTTTTCATTTTACCGAGTACATCTGCGTATTTGACAGCGAGATGGATCTTGCGCGGCGAATCGTTGACCCAACTCGAAACGGGCGGCAGGAAATGAATGTCGTAGAGTGCGCGACGCACTTTGACCGTCGGCACTGCGAAACCGATCCCGGCCCCGCGCACGGTGCTGACTGCCACGCCGACGAGTTTGCCTTCGTGCGTCACGACCGGCCCACCGCTATTGCCGGGATTCAACGCCCCGTTCAACTGCACCGCCGCCATTTCCCCTTTGTCGTCGGTCCGGTTGCTCGACACCGTCGCGCCGCCGATCGAGATTTCCGGGTTCTTGTCGCCATTCGCCAACCCTCCGCCGAACGGAAAGCCGCAGACGTGTACCGGCGTCGTTTCGGGAAATTCATCGGCACCGCCGATCGACAGCGGTTCTGGAATCGGCTTGATGGCTTTCACTTTCAAGACCGCAAGATCGTCTGCTGCATTCCGGTAAAGTACCTCCGCAAACGCGCTCCATTCGCTCTCTTTCGAGCCGCTGTTGAACACGATTTCGATTTTCGGTTTCGCCCAAGTGGTGACTCGCCCCGTTCGATCGTCGACCGGCTGAGAAATGACGTGCTCGTTCGTGATGATCAGTCCCGAATCTTTGGTGGCGTGAACGACGAACCCCGAGCCGGTACATCCGAAGTCGTCGAAATTCACTTTGACGAAGACGGTCGCCGCCTTGATTTTCTTGAGTTGGCTCGGCGTCAGGGCTTGCGTTTGGCCGAACGCGGCTGTGAACGTCACGGCATGAACGACCAAAATGGCGAACAGATAGCGGTACATAACTGCAACCCCGTCGATGGCAACCGATCAATTCAGAAGTGATGCTACCACATCGGAACGACTCGCGACACGTGGAATATCCGTTATTTGTGTAGCCGAAGTCGCGAAACTTCGATGTCGTCGCCGCTCACTTCGATTCGGCCACCAGATACTTTCGCACGAACGCTTCGTCGAGGGTCACGCCGAGGCCGGGCCGGTCGGGGACTTCGATCCAACCGTCGACCGATTGCACTTTTTCGTGCGTCAGTTCGTGCCGCAACGGCGAGTCTTCGACGCAGTCCTCGAAGAGGAACGCACCTTTGCACGTACTCAGCCAGTGCAGGCTCGCGGCCACGGTCAGCGGACTGGTGTAACAGTGGTTGCAAAGGCGCGCGCCGATTTCCTCGACGCGGGCACGAATGTACGCGGCATCGGTGAAGCCGCACCGCGACAAATCGACCTGGTAGACATCGAGCGCCCGTCGGTCGATGAACGGTCGGAACGACTCGCGGCCGCATTCGCCTTCCCCGGCCGCAATCGGAATCGGCGAGCGATCCCGTAGCCAAACGTACCCTTCGATGTCGTCCTCTTGCAGCGGTTCCTCGAACCATTCGGGCGTGTACTCGGCGAAGGCGTGTGCCCGCCGCAGTGCCGTTCGCGCGTCGTACACGCAGCCCGCGTCGATCAGTAAGTCGGCTTTCCCAAGCCCCTCGCGTGCGCCTTTCACGAGGTCGATGTCCACCGCCTCCGACGTGCCCATCGGCTCCCAACCGAACTTCACGGCCGTGTAACCGGCATCGACCCACTTGCGGGCAATGTCGCCGGTTTCCTTGCCATCGCGGCCGAACAAGATCGAGGCATAGCCGCGCAGTTTATCGTGGTGCTTGCCACCGAGCAGGCGGTGAATCGGCTGGCCGAACGCCTTGCCCTTCAAGTCCCACAGTGCCATGTCGATGGCGGCCATCGCGGTAATGCCGACGCCTTTGCGTCCGAAGTACATCGTGCGGCGGTGCATCTTCTGCCAAAGGCGTTCGGTATCGAGCGGGTTCTCGCCGATCAACACCATCCGCAGCCCGCAGGCGATGTTGTGGCTGAACGGCGCGTCGATGATCGCCTTCACCACTTCCGGCGACGAGTCCGCTTCGCCGATGCCTTCCAAACCGGTGTCGGTCCGAATGCGAACCAGCACCGAGTCTTGGCTGCTGGCGGTCTTCGCCATGACGTTCGGGATGCGAAGAATCTGACATATGACTTCGGTAATTTTCATGCGAGCCTCCGGGGATCGACTTCTTCAGCGACACATGCCACACAATCGCCCTGCGCCACGATCGACGGCGCACGGGTGGCGATTAAGATACCATCTCGCACGGCCAGCACGTCGATCGGTTCGCGTTCGGGGCGTTCGAGGAAGTGTATCGCGCCGAGCGTCTGACCGGCGGTGACCGCGTTGCCGAGCGGGACGATGTTTTCGTAGACGCCCGATTCGGGGGCGAAGCGATAATCTTCCCAGTTCAACGCCTGCACCCAGCGGGTCGGCGGCAGGCCCAGCGATTCCCGCGTGGCGATCTCACCCTTCAACACGCCCGTCTGAACTAGCACGTTTCGCAAACCGCTCTGCGTTAAATGATGCACCGCCGCGGTCACGTTCTCGCTGCCGCCCATCTCCGTCGTGATGACCACCTTGCCTTGGTTCTCCGCTTCAACGGGCAGCAAACCCGTCCCGGCGACGTCGGCATACAGGAAGCAAAAGTCCGAGTTCCACGCCTCCGTACCCGCGAGCATCGCGCTGCGTTGCGGCCCTTGCGGAACGAGGTGCATGTGAGCGCACGGGTAGAAATCGACGCCGCGCCCGCCGGTGTGAATGTCGATGACGATGTCCGCGAGCGGGAACAAAATCGTCGTGAGGTAATCGGCGAGAACCTCGCTCGGGGTTCCGAGAGGGTTGCCGGGAAAGCAACGGTTGAAGTTCTTGCCATCGAGCGGCGACAGTCGCGTGCCCGCCTTGGCCGCGGGCATCGTCAATGTGGGAATCAGAATGATTCGGCCCGTCACATGCTCGGGCAACAGTTCGCGAAGCAACCGCATAACGGCAATTTGCCCCGGATACTCATCGCCGTGGTTGCCCGCCAACACTAGCGCCGTCGGCCCCTCGCCGTTCACGATCACCGAGATCGGCACCATCAGGTTCGCCCAGCCCGCGAGGTTATACGAGTAGGGAACGTACAGATGCCCGAATTGTTTCCCCGTTAGGGAAAAGTCGACCGAAGCCCGAATCATAGAAAGTCATCCTGAGTAGGCGCACATCCGCGTGGAATCGAGTATCGTACTCTAACCCGCCGAGTCCGTCCGACCCAAGCCAATTCAGGTGATCGAGAATGTTTTTCCATACCAACAGGTCGTTCTACACCGTTTGTTGGTCCGCTACGGCACTCGTATTTCTTTCGACGGGTACGAGCTTTGCCGACCCGATTGGCGAAGCCTTCTTCGAGAAGTCGATCCGCCCGATACTCGTCGAGAAGTGCGTATCGTGCCATGGGCCGAAGGTTCAGAAGGCGGGGCTGCGGCTCGATTCTCGCGCCGCGGCGATTGAGGGTGGCACCGATGGCCCCGCGATTGTCCCCGGAAAGCCAGCCGAAAGCCGACTCATTACCGCGGTGAAGCACACCGGCGAAGTGAAGATGCCTGCGGATAAGAAACTTGCCGACAACGACATCGCTGCACTCGAAAAATGGGTGACGATGGGCGCACCGTGGCCCGCGAAGTCGATACTGCTCCCGCCTGCGAAGGTCGAGGCGTTGGCCGCCGAACACTGGTCGTTTCGTGCGGTGCAACGGCCAAAAGTTCCCGGCAACGGCACGGGCAACCCCATCGATGCGTTCCTTCGAGCGAAGCTTGCCGAGAAGAAATTGACGCCTTCCCCCGAGGCGGATCGGCGGACGATGATTCGCCGCCTCACGTTCGATTTCCACGGCCTGCCACCGACGCCCGCCGAAGTCGCCGCGTTCGAGGCGGACAAGTCGGCGAACGCCTACGAGAAGGTCGTCGATCGCTTGCTCGCTTCGCCGCGATACGGCGAGCGCTGGGGGCGACACTGGCTCGATGTGGCCCGATACGCGGACAATAAGGGGTACGTCTTCTTCGAGGAGAAAGAGTATCCGTGGGCATGGACGTACCGCGATTACGTGATCGGGGCGTTCAACCGCGACCTGCCATTCGACCGCTTCGTGATGGAGCAAATCGCCGCCGACCGCCTCGAACTCGATGACAAAAAATCGCTTGCGGCTCTCGGGTTTCTGACCGTCGGCGGGCATTTCATGGGGAACATCCACGACATCATCGACGACCGCATTGACACGCTCACGCGCGGGCTGATGGGGCTGACCGTGTCGTGCGCCCGTTGCCACGACCACAAGTTCGATCCGATTCCGCAGGCCGATTATTACTCGCTGTACGGCATCTTCCGGAGCGGTACCGAGCCGACGATCCCGCCACTATGGGGCACTCCACCGGAGACAGCCGAGTACAAGAAGTTCGCGGGCGAACTCGCCGAGAAGGAAAAGAAGCTGATGGACTTCGTCCTCGGCAAGCACAAGGAACTCGTGACCCAGGCGCGACTACGGGCGGGGGATTATTTGCTCGCCGCACACGCCGCCCGCAATCAACCGCCTGCCGACGACTTCATGCTGATCGCGGACAAAGGCGACCTGAACCCGGCGATGATCGCGCGCTGGAAAGCATTCCTCGAAACGACGCGGAAACGACGCGACACGACGTGGACCATCTGGCACCGATACGCGGATGTATCCGAAGCCGAGTTCGCAAAAATCGCACACGCAGCCACCGATAATCCCCTGGTGCGGGCCGCGTTCGCCACCCCGCCGAAAACGATGAAGGATGTTGCAGATCGCTACGGTAAGTTGCTCGCAGATGCGGAGAAAGCGGCTTCACCGAACCCAGCGGCTGAGGCACTGCGGGCTACGCTGCACGGCCCGACGTCGCCCGCCGACGCGCCACTTGTGCTCGACTGGGGGTTCCTGTCGCTGTTCCCCGATCGTGCGACCCAAGGCGAGTATCAAAAGCTCATCAAGGAACTGGAAACGCACGCCGCCAAAGGTCCACCACGGGCAATGGTCTTGCTCGATAGCGAGCGGCCGTTCGAGCCACGAATCTTCCTGCGCGGGCAACCGAACCGCCTCGGCGAAGTCGTTCCCCGGCAGTTTCTGAAAGTCCTCGATGGTAATCGCAAGCCGATCGCTTCAGGAAGTGGTCGCCTTGAACTGGCGAAAGCGGTGGCGTCGAAGGATAATCCACTCACCGCCCGCGTGTTCGTCAACCGCGTTTGGATGCACCACTTCGGCCGCGGGTTGGTCGACACGCCCGGCGACTTCGGCCTCCGCGGCGACCCGCCGACGCACCCCGAACTCCTCGACTGGCTGGCATCGGAATTCATGGCGAACGGCTGGAGCGTGAAGGCACTCCACCGGCAGATCGCGAACTCCGCCGCGTACCGCCAAACGAGCCTCGACCGCGACGACGGCCTCAGTGCTGACCCGGAAAATCGCTTGCTCTGGAAGCAGAACCGTCGTCGCCTCGAATTCGAGCCGCTCCACGATTCGATGCTCGCTGTCTCCAGCAGCCTCGATGTCACCGTCGGCGGCCCATCGGTGCCGCTGTTCGCCGGCAAGACCCGTCGCGCGGTTTACGGCAGCATCGACCGCCTCGAATTTCCGAGCCTGCTCGCCACCTTCGACGTGCCAAACCCCGCCGCGACCAGCCCCGAGCGCACTGCGACGACCGTAGCCACGCAAGCCCTCTACTTGATGAACGGCCCCTTCGCTCGCGATGCCGCCAAGCGGTTAGTGAACGTCGCCACGTTCAAGAGTGCCAAGTCCGCAACCGAAAAGCTCGACACGCTGTACCTCGCCACCTTCGCACGAAAGCCAACCGACGCCGAACGCACGCGGCTACTCGCCTTCATCGCCAAAGGGCCAGAGGCAGAGCGATGGTTAGACTTGGCTCAAGGGTTGTTGTTGACCAACGAGTTTGCGTTTGTGGATTAAATACAGAATCCGAAACATTGCGCTTTTTCACCGATCCTGTTCGTCGTGTGAATTCTGTGTATGTGGCTTGTTGCTTGTTGAAGTACGGGGAGAAGGAGTCGAACCTTCATTAGCGGTTCCAAAGACCGCTGGCCTACCGTTAGCCGATCCCCGTGTAAAACTGTGGCGGCAGGATTCGAACCTGCATGAGGCACTTTAACAAAGTGCTGCCTTACCGATCGGCCACACCACAAAAAAACCGACGGCTGGACCCCTTACAAGAAAGGCCCAGCCGCCGGTCGATGCGTCGTCATCGTTGCCGATGAGAACATCATCCGTCGGGTGGCCCGCAGATATTCTGCTGGCATGTCTGGGTATTCTGCGTCATGGCATCGCCTTCGTAAGTGTTGCCATCAGTGAGCGAGCGATGGACGCGAAGGTTCGCGCACCGTGACGAGTCTTGCCCCGGTCGCTACATTTTCTGCATGAGTACACTCTACCCGCTGAAATTCGAGCCGATATTCAAGGAAAATATCTGGGGGGGCGACCGGTTGCGGCCGTTCTTGCGGCACGAGCCTGTTGCCGCGCCGACCGGTGAAGCGTGGGTCGTTTCCGATGTCGATGGCAGCCTCAGCACGGTGGCGAACGGGCCACTGGCGGGGACGACGCTTCGCGCGTTGTTGGCCACCGATGCCAGCGCGATTCTCGGCACGGCGAAGCCCGTCAATGGCCGGTTTCCGCTACTCCTGAAGTTCCTCGATGCGCGGCAAGAACTCTCGGTGCAGGTTCACCCGACCGACGAACAAGCCCGCGCGAAAACACCCGGCCAGAACGGCAAGACCGAAGCCTGGGTGGTGCTGGACGCCCAACCGGATAGCAAGCTGTATGCGGGGTTCCGCCCCGGCACCACCGATGCCACGTTCCGCGAAGCGATGGCCGCGAAGACGACGCCGCAAACGCTGCATCAGTTCGTGCCAACCCCCGGCGATTGCGTGTTCCTGCGGGCCGGTACCGTCCACGCCATCGGTGCGAATCTCATGTTGTTTGAAGTGCAACAAACGAGCGATATTACCTATCGGCTCTACGACTGGGACCGCGTCGATGCCAAGACCGGCCAGCCGCGCGACATGCACCTCGACGATGGCCTCGCCTGTTCCAATTTCGCGATGGGGCCGTGCGATCCAGTAATATCAGTGCGAGAAACGGAAGTGCGCGAACGCCTTGTGGCGTGCGAATACTTCACGTTGCACCGCATCACGACTGCATTTCCGATGCGCGTCGGCGAACGCGGCAAGTGCAAAGTGCTGGTCTGCACGCATGGCTCGGGCACACTCGGAATCGAGCCGATTCACGAAGGCGACGCCGTGCTGTTGCCCGCAACCCTCGGCGAACAACTTTGGACGCCCCACGGCACCGCCACGCTGTTAGAATGCGGTATCCGGTAATCGAGGATGAGCCATGCCACTACGCGATCACTTCCACACGAACTCGACGCCACTCAGATGGGAACGACTCCATAATGGCTGGCCGATGACTATTGCATCGCGGCTAAATGCACTGCTACCGGAAGAGTACATCGCCAGCCCCGGCATTCATCTGGGGACAGCGATGGAACTCGATGTGGCCGCATACGAACGCGAATCGGGCGGCTGGCAAACGGGGCCGGATTCTGGCGGTGGGGTCGCCATCGCCACTTGGGCACCGGCGAAGCCTGCGGTCTTGCTCGAAACGGAATTTCCGGAGCCTTCTGAGTACGAAGTGCGCATCTACACGCAGGACGAATACCGCCTCGTGGCTGCGATTGAACTCGTCAGCCCGTCGAACAAAGATCGTCCCGAGAATCGGCAAACCTTCGTCAATAAGTGCGAGGCGATGCTGAAAAAAGGCGTGTGCGTGACGATCGTCGATCTCGTGACGACCCGCGTGCCGAACCTGTACGGCGAACTGCTGGACGAACTGGGCGCGATTCGCACGGCGGTCGCGAATAGCCTGATTTATGCGACAACGTGCCGGGGAGAACGGTCGGGGCCGCGTTGGCGACTCGTTGCGTGGGAACACGAACTCGCCATCGGTGGCGTCATGCCGACGCTGCCGATCTGGCTCTCGAAAGATTTCTTGGTGCCGCTCGAACTCGAAGCCACCTACGAAGACTCGTGCCGCGCCTTACGGATCCGCTGATGTTGTTGAAATGAGGATAAACCATACCACTACACGGAGAGTCACATGCGATTGAACTACGTTGTCGCGTTGACAGTTTTCGCCTATTTTACAAGTAATATCTACTCCGCACCTGTGCCCAAAGTCACAAAGGCAATGGGTTGCGAATATCAGCCATATCAAAAGGGAACGGTCTGGATTTACGAGTTTTCAAAAGGTGTGCGAGAGACTCGAAAAGTCACTGCGAATGAGATTCGCGGCGAAAATACACAGATAACTATCGAAGTATCGCCCGCTCGGCATGGCGACAAGTACGTCCTCAATCTGGAAGCCAATGAATCAGGTGTATTTTTACTTGCACACGATAATGCGAAATACGATCCGGCAGACAAGCTTTTCCCCATGTCGTTCAAAGCCAACACAGAATGGAAGCGATTGCCGCAAAAAGTGGACAACGCAAAAGTGAATCACAAGTGCATTGATATTGAAGAAGTGAATGTGCCATTCGGCACGTTCAAGGCGATTCGGATAGACACACTCACTACCGAGGCGAATATTGGAATGGAAGAGAGGACTTGGTACGCCTCTGGTATTGGCATAATAAAACACGAAAGTCGATTGCAATCTGGATTGTGGAATACTATGGAACTGAAAACATTCAAACTCGGCAAGTAGCAGAATTTAGAAAACCTTGTGTGTAGCGATCGTCGTTGATTCGTGCCGTGCCTTACGGATTGGGTGTAACCGCGTTTCCGGCGTCTGGTTTCTGGCGTTTTGACTTGCTCTTTACGAAAAGACGGCCTCTAAAGCATGCTGTTGGTGCTCGAACCCACT
>JAYWCL010000198.1:0-20502 GCA_043780595.1 Limnoglobus sp. | reverse complement strand
GAAGTTCCTTCTTCCAGAGGGTTGTGTGATAACTACCTATGGTGGAAGGACTTCCGCTTTATTACAAGCCCAGCTCCTTAACTTGATGCCAATGGGGTGACACGTTACGTCGTCCCTGGTGTCCCACTTCGCGAAGAATAAACATGTTGAAGCCAATCCTCGTTGCCACCGTCATTCTCTGTAGCTCGTCGGGAATGGCGGCGGACGTCATCGAGCGACCGAACATCGTCGTGATGATGACCGACGACCAGCGTGCGGACTACATGAGCGGGGCGGGGCATCCGTTTATCAAGACGCCGAACATGGATCGCATCGGCAAGGAGGGGGCGGCGTTCAAAAATATGTTCGTGACGAACGCGCTATGTGCGCCGAGCCGCGCGACGCTGATGAGCGGGCTGTATTCGCACGCGAACGGCGTGATCGACAACATGGGCACGAAGCTGAAAGCGAACATCACATGGATGCCGGACGTACTCCGGGCGAACGGGTACGAAGTCGGGTTCGTCGGCAAGTCGCACGTGCCGGGGCATTTTCGCGATCGAAAATGGGACTATTATTTCGGCTTCACCGGACAGGGCACGTATCAGAACGCCCGCATCGCCGAGAGCTTACCCGATGGCACGATCGGCCCGGACAAACCGTACGAAGGCTGGATGGACGACATCACCACCGAACGCGCCATCGCGTGGATGAACCGCGACCGCGGCACGAAGCCATTCGCGTTGTTTCTGTTCTTCAAAGCCCCGCACCGGCAGTGGAACCCACCGGCACGCCACAAGACCTTGTACGCCGACGCCATCATCAAAAAGCCCGCACTCTGGGACGATACCGGTGCCGGCAAACCGCGTGCGTTCCTGCAAGCCGCCAACATGTTCGGTCAGTACCCGGACACCAAGAACTACGACGAGATGATACGCGATTATTGCCGTTGCATCACGGGTGTCGACGACAACGTCGGCAAAGTATTGAAGGCACTCGAAGATAAAAAACGCCTCGACGAAACGGCCGTGATGTACACATCGGACAATGGTTTTTTTCTCGGCGAATGGCAGCGTTTCGACAAGCGCTTCATGCACGAACCGAGTATCCGCGTGCCGATGCTGGTGCGTTACCCGAAGGCAGTGAAAGCCGGTCAAACACCCACAGAGATGGCAATTAACGTCGATATCGCACCGACGATCTTGAACCTCGCAGGACTGCCGTATCCGAACGCGATGCACGGCCGCAGCCTCACCGAATTGATCGCGACGCCGAAGGCCACCGACAACGTGAAACCGTGGCGCGACGCTTGGTATTATGAGTACCACGAATTCCCCGACCCCTCGCACAACGTCAACAAACATCGCGGCGTCCGTACCGAGCAATACAAGTTCATCCACTACTACGAACCGCCATTTGCGTTCCGCGAAGAGTTCGAGCTATACGACCTCAATGCCGACCCCGAAGAACGCACAAACCTCGCCGCGCGGCCAAAGTATCAGATGGTGATGGAAGCGATGAAAGCGAAACTGCAAACGCTGCGCAGCGAACACCCGAGGTAAACATTCATGAAGTGAGCGATTGCATGTTTTTTAGACAGGATTACCAAGTGGGAAAGATCGAGTATCGACGCTTCCGGCGATGGGATTTTGAGCCACGCCACAGTTGCACGAAGGCACTGTTCCCTTGCTGCGACCAGCGTTCGACCTCCGCGATTACGTTCGCCAGCGCGAACGCCTTCAAGTACAAACGCAGCGATTCCAGCACGCTCGTCGAGATCGTTTGTCTCGGTGGGGCAATCAAGTTGACGACTATGTGCCTGACTGGCCGACCTGCGCAAACAATAGCAGTGCAGCAAAAGCCTCTGAATCCACTCAACAACTTGCTATTACATTTTACTATTAAAGAATAAAGAATTATGAACACACGCTCCGCTTCAAAGGCTTTGCGGTACTCGTTAATCGCGTTGGCTCTCTCGCTCGCGGCGTCCAATCTCGTGGCTGCCGACCCGGACCCGCTCGTCGGGTTCGATGCGGCGGTTGCGAAGGCGATGAAGGCGCACGGGGTGCCGGGGTTGGGCGTCGCGATTGTCAAAGATGGCAAGATCGTGTTGGTAAAAGGCTACGGCGTTCGCAGTGTCGGCAAGCCGGAACTGGTCACGGAAAAGAGCTTGTTTGCCATCGGCTCGGTGTCGAAGTCGGTCACCGCACTCTGCTTGGCGATGCTCGTCGATGAAGGCAAACTGACGTGGGACACTCCCATCATCTCGAAGCTCCCCGCCTTCCGTATGCACGATGTTTACCTGACGCAAGAGACCACCGTTCGCGATCTGTTGTGCCATCGCGTCGGCCTCAGCCGCAACGAACTCGTCTGGTACGGTTCGTCGTTCGACCGCAAGGAAGTCCTCGGCAAACTGCACCTCATCAAGCCCGAGGCCGCGTTCCGCACGAAGTTCACTTACAACAACATCCTTTACATGGCGGCCGGGCAGATTGTTCCCGAAGTGGCGAAGAAGAGTTGGGACGACTTCGTCGTCGAGCGCGTCTTTCAACCGCTGCAAATGACCACCGCGAATGCGAGCGTTACGAAGTTCGCGAAAGACGCGGACCTTGCCAGCCCGCATGAAATGGCGAAGGGCAAACCGGTCGTGGTGCCGTGGCGAAACATCGACAATATCGGCCCCGCCGGGTCGATCAACGCGAGTGCCGCCGACATGGCCGAGTACGTTCGCTTTCAACTGACCAAAGGCAAAGCGGGCGACAAACGACTGCTGAAGAAAGCGGTCTTCGAGGAAATGCACGCCGCACAAATGTTGTTGCCGAAGGACGGTTTCTCGTTCAACCCCGATTCGCTAACGCACACCTACGGCTTCGGGTGGATGCTCTCGGACTTCAAAGGAAAGTCGGTCGTCGAACACGGTGGGAACATCGACGGCATGACCGCACAGATCGGCATGTTACCCGACGAAAAGTTCGGCGTAGTGCTGCTGGCGAATCGCGGCAACAGCCTGTTGCCGATGGCGTTGATGTACGATCTCTTCGACCGCTACACCGGCGACACGACGGCGGACCGCGCGAACCAATCGGGCATCCTCGGGCAGGTCAGTCAATTCGCAATCACGGTGGCGGTCAACATCGACGAAAAGACGCGGATCAAAGACACGAAACCCAGCCTCGCGTTGTCGAAGTATGCCGGGATATTTCAGGACGAGATTCACCCGCCACTGAAGGTGACGTTCGCAGACGACAAGCTCACGCTGAAGTGTCTCGGCACCGAATATTCGCTCGAACACTGGCACTACGACACCTTCATCGGTACCGATCGCAACCGTGCCGATTCGCGAATGCTATTTCCATTCGCGCTCGATCAGGACGGAGCCATCGTCGAAGTCCGCATCCGCCAACCGGGGAAAGACATTCAACTCAAACGCACGAAGTGAGTGCCGTCATTCGCTTCGATGAACGAGCGTGTCCACGGTCACTTGGGTGTCGATGTGAGTATGGCAAACCCGCAAAGTGCGGCAATCATCAGCCATCCTACGAATGCCAGTATTCCCCGTGGCCCCATATCGGCCGCACGCATCCAGAGGACTAACAACACGAACAGTCCGGCCCCGTAGAACACGAACTGAATTCCGATCGTTCCCGGATATTCAAACGCGAATCGACCTGCGAACCCTGACGCAAACAGCACGATTGCGATCGACGTAAGTCTTACCGGCCACGGACTGTTTACCATGGAATGTCTCCTGCACTTCTATTCGAGATGGAAGCGATGCAAGATGCGGTGTACGACGGGGGCGAGGATGAGGCCCGCGACGAGTATCAAAATCAGGCCGCTGTAGAGGGCGTAGAGTCCGGCGAATAGCTTGCCGTTCCACGTCTTGACCGGCTCGAGTGGCCCCATCCCCGAGAGGATCATCGCGGCATTCGCGAAGGCATCGATCCACTCCATGCTTTCGAGGTAATGGTAGCCGAACATACCGCCGAGTAGCGATACGCCGACGAGCAGGAATGACGCCCCGAAGTAACCTGCCATGCGACGTGCGAACGCCAACCGGCTTAATAGCGGCTGCTTGCGATTTTCGTAGTTCACAAAATGATGCTTCGGCAAAGTGACCTCCTCTGCTTTCTCGCTCTGAGCGGCACGCTTTCGCGGTGCCGCCCTTTGAGTTTCGCCTACTTCTCGCTCGTCTCGGCTTTGAGCTTCTTGATCTTCTCGGTCACTTTCTTGCGGCGTTCGCCGTCCTTTTTGGTTTCGTCTTCCATTTTGAGTGCCTTCTGGAAGGTCTCGAGGGCTTCCTTCTTCTTGCCCATCGCGAGTAGGCAATCGCCGACGTGGTCCCAGATTTCGATGTGGTTGCTTTCCTCGTCGTCGGTGCCGATCGACTCTTTCAACAGTTTCAGCGATTCGACGTAATCTTTCTTTTTATAAAGCACCCAGCCGAGGCTGTCGATGTACGCCGAATTCGATTTCTTCGCGAGTTCCTTATCGAGCTTGCCCTCGTCGGCGAGCTTCTCGCGGTCCTTCAAGTCTTGGGCAATCGCAGCGCGAATCAGTTTCTCGGACTCGTCGAGATTCTGATCGTTGTCCGCCATCACGAAGCCGAGATCGTTCTTAAAGGTCGCGACATCGGGGTTCTCTTTGACGAGCGTTCGGAGAATGTCCGTGCCCTTATCGATCTGTTTGGCTTCGATGTGAATGCCGCTAATCATGTAGCGAATGCTGCGGATGACGAGTGCCTTCCGTTCTTTTTTGATGTCCTCGTTATTCTCGTACGCTTCGATGCTCTTTTCGTAGGTCTTGATCGCTTCGTCGTACTTTTCGGCTTCGCGCAATAGTCTCGCTTTCACCTGAATGAAGTACGCTTCGTCCTTGAATTTTTTAACGAGTTCGTCGGCTTTTTCGAGAGCCTCTTTGACATCGCCTTTCCGGGCGGTTGCGATCAGCGATTGCTCGAACAAGTAGGCATACTTGAACTGTTCGAGCGAGTCTTCGCCTTTGTATTTCAGTACCTTTTGGCAAAGTTCGACGACTTCCTCGTGCTTTTTCCGCGCGTTCAAGTATTCGACGTGATTCTCGACCGCACGGATGATGAGTTCGCTCGATTGCAAATCGTCGAGTGCGGTTTCGGTGCAAAAGTTGTAAAAGAGGTCGGCCGCGTCGTAATCTTTGACGTTCTGCGCCGCCTTTGCCAACACCAGACTCGCATAGAAGCGGAACGGCTTCTCGCCTTCCTTCGACGCCTTTTGCAGTTTCATCGCCATTTTGACGAGCTTTGCCGTGCCTGCTTTATCCTTAATGAGCTCCTTCAATCGGGCATCGGCTTCTTCGACCGTCTTCGTTTCCTTGTTGATTTTGAGTGCTTTTTCCTTGAGCTGCTCTTCGGTCAATTCCGCCGGTACCTGTGCCGCCATCGCCACGCCCGTGAACTGAATGGCGAAAGCCGCAACCCACAATAACCCGATCATCGTCCTCATGACGCATACTCCCGTTGGCCGTGTGAAAATCTTCTGCACGATCCGATTCTACCGATTATAGAAACGCGACGCTAGACCGCGTTCGTGCATAAACTACTGCTATGAGCCACCCCGTTAGTTTGTTACGGGCCTGTTTGTGGGATTGGGATGCGGACGACCCCGCGGAAGCCGATCCATCGCTGTGCGATATCCGGAGACTCGTTGCGGTGTTGAGTGATGTCGAACTTCTTCTCTAATTCATCGTTGAAGCTCCCACCGCATACGACGCGTCGTGCTTTTGCATTGTCGTCGAACTCCTCGCACCATTCGGCCACGTTCCCGGCCATGTCGACGCACCCGATCGCACTCCTATCCGAGTTCGCAAAACTGCCAACCAGTTGGGTCGGGAACTCATCGGTTTTTATCGACGACTTACAGCAACACAGTCGCGATGCATCCTTGAATTCATCTCCCCACGGATACTTCCCGCCAACACCGCGCGCAGCCATTTGCCATTCGGCCTTGCGCGGGAGTGCCTTTCCCATCTTCTGACAGTACGCCAACGCACCAGGGTAGGTCACGTTGAATACCGGCCGACGCCGATCGGTATTTGCCAGAACATCCAACTGGCCATCTTCCTTTATTTTTACGTTCGTGAATTCGGGTTCGAATTTCAGCCATGGAACGCCATCGGTGAGCCGGCTCGTCATTGGAATTTTGTTGCAGAATTCGAGGTATTGCAGCCAAGCGGTCTCTTTGGTGTCGATATACGCGATGTATTTCTGCTTCGCATCGGGGTCGTCGAATTGCATCGGTTTGTGACTTCCCGGTTCGGTAATCAGGGTCATAATGCTGTTATCGTTGGAGTTCAGCACCACTTGAGGGTATTCGACCACGACCTCGACGGGCTTGGTATTCACGATCACCGCACCCAACCCGACTCGAGACATTCGGGTGAGATATTCGAACCGATTCTTGCGAATATCGGGCCATTTCCGCAGCGGGGATAGCGCATCCTCGAATCGCTTCGCACCCTCCGAACCCTTCCCCAAATATTCGAGCAATTTGGCGAAGTCCGGAGTGCGTTCGCGAGACAATTCGTACGCTCCGTAGCAGCCAGGAATAACGGCACAGGTGAACGCAACCAGCTCTTCGTGCCTGATGCGGCGAGACGCCTCGTCGCCGTTCTGAAGCGGAAGGTCTTGAGCAACCAAGTCGATTGTGTACGTCGTGCTGACACCCTCGTTCTCAGATGTCTTCATCACGTAAGTGACGTGCGGGCGAAATTTCCCAACTGTACGTGGGGACAGCGTTCCCCAAACCACCGCGTAACAGGTTCCGACAGGAAAGTGTTGGCCCAAATCGCGGGCCATGTGTTCGCTGCGGATGCAGGAACCCTTTTGGATCTCGCCGACGAGAGTCTCGAAGGATATCCCACACTTGCTTTTGAGTTCGCCCAGTGCATTGGCGATTTCGTCGGCGAGTTGTACGCCTTCGCCACTCCCGCCGTCGGAAAAGTCTGCGACAACGACGACCAATTTGTCGGGTGCCAACGAGTATTTCAGACGTCGAAGAAGCGATTCGTCCCGTAGTTTTTGGTACTCGAACACGCCTTTTGCGTGGACAAGTTGCTCCATCGCGACTTTCGCCTGTGCGATCTGGACTTCGAGTTGGCGTTTGAAAACTTCGAGTTTATCTCGCTCGATGCTGTTGCGTTCCTTGCCTAACCGGTCCAGAACCTCCGCACGGCGTTTTTCCATCTCCTCAATTTGCGACGTCGTAGGACCATTGTTAACAACTGACCCGAACAGGCTCACCGGACCGAGATTCAAACTGGCACGGAAGTCGATATTCGCTGTCGGTCGATAGTCGATTTCCGCATTGATCAGAAGTCCTTTCGGGATCAAGCTCAGCCCTTTCAAGAGAAGAGCCGGCGAAAACCATGAGCTAAACGGTTTGTCGTCTGCTTTCGCGACAGGAGCGAATGTGGCGAGAAAAGACGAAAACACTCCAAGCAACAGAACGGATCGACGCATGGTAAACTCCAAGGAAAGCGTAAATACCGCTAATGGCAAGACCCTTCAACGCGCAACAAGCGACTGGGATTGTGATTCCAGTATAACACTCAGGTATTTGTGTATAAGTATTGCCGGGCGAGTCGAACTGTCAATAGTTAATTGTCAGTGTTTGTGACGGATCCATCAAAAATAGCCCATTTGCAGTCACATCAAGTGGTGCGAAGTTGTGGTTGGCGGTCTTTTCAGTGATCGGTTTTTACAATCATTTCATTCTTTGCGTGCCCTGAATATTCTCGGTTCGTTTGCGGGCTGGTAAACTATTAGTGCGAAGTGCCTGACAGCGAAATACCCCGCGAACGGATACCGATGAGCCACCCCGTCAGTTTGCAGGTGTTGTTCCCCGACCTCGTCGATTTATCGGCGGGTTCGCTGACGGCGGCCTTGCGCGATTATCACCCGGACCTTGCGACGGCCATCGTCGAACTCGCCCCGGCTGCGCCGGGTGCCGCGAGCGGTGATGGGCCACCGCCCGCCATCAGCGGCGAGGCCCGGTGGGGAACGCACGTCGCCAAAATCCTCGGCTTCGATAGCCCGATGCCCGCGAGTTTCGTCGAAAGTTGTTTGCGGAACGCGCTGATCCCTCCCGAAATGAAGGACGAAGCGCGACGCCATCAGGCGCACGTGCTGCTCTATTATGCGGGCACGCACGATGTGCCGTTGGAGCAGATCGTTGCGGTGGCGGCCGTTGCCGGGTCGCTCGTTCACTTCGGTGCGATGGTCACGCTGAACGAAGACGCTCGCGCCGCCGTGCCGAGCTTCGCATTGCAACCGGAAGAAGACGGCGAAGATATGCTGCAAACGCTACGGGCGTTGCCGTTGCCGTACCTGTACGCCGGCTTCGTGAAAATGGAACTGACCGATGTACCCGGCTTATGGATGCGGACGTTCGCCAGCCATCGTTACGGATTGCCGAATCTCGCGTATCACGCCGCGGGTCACGAGGAAGGTCAGACGACGTTCCACCTGTTCGCCGGGGTGCTCGGTTACTTGCGTGACACCGGGCTGTCATTCGAGAACAATGAGACGATCCGCATCGACGAGGCCACGCACCTTCGGCTTCGCGAACCGTCGGTCATGGAGTGGTGGCTCGATAGCCCCGGTACGCTTTACGTTCTCGAACGGGTGACCGAATGAGATGCTTCGCGTTGCTAATTGCGTTCCTCGCGTTTGCCCCGTCGGCGATGGCGGGGCTGCACTATTCGGGCGAAGTGCAGAACCCGCTACCGGCGAAATGGCGTGGCTTCTTGCTCGACCATCGTTCGCTGCGATTGTTGGCCGCACCGCAACCGGCCAGCCCGCTCTACGATGCCTACGCCGAAGCGCGACTCAAGCTCGAATCCGCGAGCCGCACTCGCGCGCTCACCGCCGACGAAACCGCCGACCTCGGGGCGCTCTACGTTCGTTTCGGACTTGCGGACAAGGCGATTGCGATCCTGCGGCCGGCCGTGCGTGCGAACCCCGCGCACTTCCGCCTCGCGGCCAACCTCGGTACCGCGTGGCAACTGGCGGGCGATCTCGAACAAGCGGCGACGGCACTCGACGATGCCGTACGCCTCGCACCACCGCGAGCGAAACCGTTCGAGCAAGCTCACCGGAATCTCGTGAAGTTGCGTCAAAACGAACCGAAAGGGACGACCGCACTCGACGCGCTTTTCGTCGGCAAACCGACTGACGATACGGTGTCCGTATTGCAACAACTCGCGCTCTGGTTGCCCGGCGACGGACGCCTGCTTTGGCAGTTGGGCGAAGCCGCATTCGCAACTGGTGACACCCGTATGGCAGCGAACATCCTCGATGGCTGCGTGACCGAGTTCGCGATGAAGTCGGATGGGCTACGCCGGAACCGTCAGACGTATAAATCCGCATCCGAAGCCGAGACGCACGAAGGCACTTTAGCGTTCCGCTCGCCGCGCGCGTTGGTGCGGCAATTCGACGAAACGAAACTGCCGACAATTCAGCGAGAAGGCACGACGGACCTGCCGTGGCCGGCGCTCGCCGAGACGCAGATCGGCAAGAAGTTTCCGCCGAAATACCTGAAATTCGTGCAGGAACTCGACGGAAAGCGAGTTTCCATCGTCGGCTTCGTGCGGAACCGCAGCGGCGAAGGCGATGTTACGGAATTCCTATTCACCGAGTTCCCCGTCGGCTGTTGGTTCTGCGAACTCCCCGAACCTGCGGGCATCGTCCGCGTGCAACTCGCCGCCGGGAAATCGACGCAGATTGGCACAGCCTCGATCAAGATCGTCGGCACCTTGAAACTCAACCGCACCGACCCCGAAGACTACCTGTTCACGATTGCGGGAGCCACGATACGGGCGAACGATTGAGTCGACGAGAAACAATCTGATTCCGTAAACGGTTGCGAAATTCTATCTCTTAATCACACACTTGATGAATAGGTCTTGAAAGAAATCCGTTGCTGTCGGTTGCACTTCTGCCGTCAACCATGCGTTGAATGCCGCTTCGGCTTGCTTCACTTTACTCGCTGCATAGGCGTGCTCGACGGTTACTGCACCGTCGTATTCTGCTTCTTCTCTGGCTGCGTGCAATTCTCGAAAAGCGTCCGCAATCAGTCGCAGTTCGTCTGTGGCTTTGTCAGGATTTTTGCGGAAATATTCTTCGCAAAAGTTCTTCATCAGACCGTGCGGGAATGCTCTTCCCAACCGCGGTCGAAAAGCAACGTCCTTTACGATGTTGCTCATCGCTGCTGTGATGAGTAGGTGGAAGACTGCATAGTAGGCCGTCGAAATCGCGCGACGCAGTTCGCCCTCGATCTGCGCACCGGGATTCCGATCGACTAAATTTCGAGCGAGAGTCAAAAGTTCCGTTGGGTTGATGGGCATCGTTTACCGCGCCCCGGCTTTGTGTTCTTTCGCGGTTTTCAGCCGAATATGCGGCCAGCGTTCGATTTTCGATTTGACCAGTTCTCGGCGGACGTACATTGACAGATCGGTCAATTCCTTACCGAGCTGTCCGTAAGGAATACTTTTTTCATCTGCATAGACATTCACCCAGATTGCCTCTTCTCCGTCCGAATCGTCCCTGAATTCGTAATCCCAATTCACTAACCAAGGTGGAAATGTCGCGCCCCACAGAACCGTTTCGACCACTTTCGCTTCCTCGGGTAACACTAAGTACGCCCCGAGTATGTCGAGGAGCTTTCGAAAGGCGACACTTGCGGTCCGAAATTGTTCTTCCGTTGCGGGGTTGTCGGGAGGGACATGATTCGCCACTGCCAGAAACTCCTGTACCGCCTCTTCCAGTTCTTTCTGGCGAGCTTTTCCGAGTTCCTGGAAATCGGCTGGATCGAAACCGAAAACGGACTTTGGTGTCAGCCAGATCGCTGCCCGCACTAACATCTTCTCGGTTTTCTCTGCGTCCACAATCGGGCTATCGACGGAAACCTTGGGTACGAAGAGGTTTCTCGCGATCCGAAAGTGGCTGAGAAAGTCGCGTCTGGAACCGCGACGCTTCGGTTCTTGGGCGGGAATGATTTTGCCCTGATCGATTGCCACGAGCTTTTTTTCGTCGTCGAATTCGAGTAAGAATCGGATCCCGTCGATTGGCGATCCATCTGGGGTATTCCAATTTCCAATCGTATCCGTTGCGGCACCAACGCACAGGCCATTGCGGAAGTGGAACTTGCCCGGAAAACGGATGTCGCCCGCAGTAGTGAAGACGACGTTCTCGCTACCGTCACCCTCGAGATAACTTCCCGTCGCGTCGAATCGATCTAAGAAATCTTTGGCAGTCATCGGTGGCCTCCTGTATCGATTCTAACATAGGCCATCGATACGACGCCACACGTTTCACGAGTGCCTTCGGCATTACCTCGGTGCGCCGCTCGCGACGACAGTTCCGCTGGCGGGGGGTTCGTTGGGCTTAACGTCTTTCGGTGTAGCGAACATCGCTACGCCTATTACGGCGAGAACGCCGGCGACCAGGCCCAGTTTGGCTTCATCGGACATAATTTGTTCTCCTCACGCAGAATGTCATCATCGCGGGGAAGCTGCGTTCGTTCGCCCTAACTTGAGCCTTTCTTGAAATTATCTGTTGGACTCCGACCCGAACGAACGCGAGAATGCGTTTCGACGGCAACGTCGGCACCTCCGATGCAACCGGCTCTCTTTTCCTAGTTTCACATGGATGGCAAATGGAACCGGTTCAGTGGCTCGCCTTCGCCGTGATCGCGATGGCCGTTGTGGCGGTCGTTCGCGGCGTCGACGTTCGCATTGCCCTGTTCGCGGCGGCGTGTGTACTTGCCGCTCTCGCGAACAATCTGCCACTCGTGTTGCGGTCGTTTTTCGAGACGTTTAGCAACGAAAAATTCGTCGTGCCGATCTGCTCGGCGATGGGGTTTGCGTACGTGCTTCGCCACACCGAATGCGATCAGCACCTCGTGCGTTTACTCGTCAAACCGCTGCGGCACGTGCGCTTTTTGCTCGTTCCGGGCGTTGTTGTCATCGGGTTTATCGTGAACGTGCCGGTCATCAGCCAGACGAGCGTTGCGGTGTGCATCGGCCCGGTGGTGGTGCCGCTGATGCGGGCGGCAGGGTTCCGCGCGATGACGATTGCGGCGTGCCTGTGCCTCGGCGCTTCGATCGGTGGCGAGCTATTGAACCCCGGCGCACCGGAGCTTTTAACGGTATCGGCGAAGACCGGCGTCGATGCACGAACGCTCTCGATGATGCACCTGCCACCGTTATTGTTTCCGTACGCGATCATCACCTTGCTGGCATTCTGGCTGCAAACGATCTGGGAAGAACGCCGTCACCCAACGGTGGTGCCCGTTGAAGCGGAGGCGGAAACCGCGTTGCCGTCGATCTCGCTCGTGAAGGCGGCGGTGCCAATGGTGCCGTTGCTGTTGCTCTTCTTATCGGGGCCGCCGTTGGACCTGTTTCCCGTGCCGATGCACTGGCTGGCAGACAACCGCGATTCGTTCGGTAGTCGGCTCATCGGCGCGGCGATGCTGTTCGGCGTATTGGTTGCGGCGGCGGTGTCGCCGCGAAAAGCCAAGGATTGCGCGAAGCAGTTTTTTGAAGGCGCAGGCTACGGTTTTGCCACGATTGTCAGCCTCATTGTGACCGCGACCTGCTTCGCCGATGCGATGAAAGCATGCGGGTTGGCGAAGTCGCTCGGCACGCTCATCGGCCACGCGCCGGAGATGCTCACGCCACTCGCCGCGATCGTTCCGGGCGCGTTCGCATTCATCAGCGGGTCCGGAATGGCGAGCACGAAGGGGCTGTACGAATTCTTTTACGACCCGGCAATCGCGCACGGTTACGACGCCCCCGGCATCGGCGGAATCGTGTCGATCGCAGCCGCCGCCGGTCGAACGATGTCCCCCGTGGCCGCTGTGGTGTTAATGTGCGGAACGCTGACCGGCGTGAAGCCGTTCGACATCGTGAAGCGCGTCGCCGGACCACTGCTGATCGGGCTAACAGCGACGGTGATCCTGCGAATGTGCGGTGCGATTTAGCGGACGTTACGGGACCATTGGGTTCGGGTGTAACGGATCGTTGCTTGATAGTGAAATGCAAACTCAACCAACCATTCGGCGCGACAAATAAAAGGTAACCGCTGGAAATGCACGTCGCCCACGGCACAGTAAGAATCGGATGCGGATGCCGGCGGATGCCAACCTGCTCGGCATGAATGCGATACGGCGCGGTTTAACGTTGATCGGGTTCGGCGACCATGCGGACGTATCGGGCGAGTAGCATTTGCACGGCCACGATCGTTTGCCATTCGTCGAAGCCGAGGCGGACTTCGGTGCCGTCTTCGTTCGATTCGATATTTTCCGTGGCGATGGTGAGGCCGCGATGGAGGTAGTCGAAGACTTCGGAGATGCGTGCCGACTGCGAGCCGCTGAGTTTCATCGGAAGTGGCGGAATGTCGGCATCGCGTGGGCTCCAGTCGGTCGTGGAGCCGCAATCGTTGATGTGGCGATGCGCGTCGTCGACGGAGATTTTCCCCGATGCGCCCATTCCGGCTGCGAGTTCTTCGGCGCGAAGGGTATGCACGGCCTGCGACATCGATTTCACTTGCGGCGTGCCGCGGCGCAACGCGATTTCTTCCATCGTGCCGAACAGCAGCATCGACCGGCCAACGGAGACTTGATCGCCCGGTCGCAGTCGACGAATTTGGACGGTGGTACCGTTGACGCGAGTGCCGTTGGTACTTTCCAAATCGGTAATGATGATGTCGCCGTCTTCGTGCTGGACTTTGGCGTGGTATCGGCTGATCCGCTCGTCGTTGAGCCGCAGGCCATTGCCTTCTTCGCGGCCAATAGTAACGGGTATCGATAGGTCGCGGAATACGCGGCCCTTATCGACGCCTTCCAACACGAGGAATGTGACAGTAGGCATACGCGACCCTTCCATCGAAGCCTTGCGAGAACGAAACCGATTGTGCCATACTCGTACGAAGCGAGACGATACCAACATACCTATAGAACGCGAAGCCGAAACGAGAGGCGAGATTCGGCACGCTTTCGGTAACTAAGAGTATCCTTGCGGATTTCGTCACCGATGTCAATTATATCTTTGGACAAATACGATTATTTGGATGAAAATTCGGTACGGTTCGCAGTTTTGCCAAAAAAAGACCACCGAAAAGTGGTTCCGGTGTGCTTTCAGACGACCGAAATCGGATGTAAGTCGTTGGTGTGTTATGTTGATTCCGAAATTGGGAATGATTCCAGGGAGGGGTGGGTGGGTAAGTGGTGGAATCATTCTCTGCGATCCAAAATCGCCGCGATTGAAACCCTGTCGAAAATTCCGTCTGCACCTATGCGATGGCATTACTTGCAGAACGCCGATTTCCGCTTCTTCCAGGTACGACCCAGCGCCTCGATCTTGGCGATGGCGTCGAACGCCAACGGAGTTTTACAGGCCGTGTCACCCATATCGACCGTCACCTTCCCCAATCCGATTGCGATGGTCTTGGCTTGATTCACGAGTGGGATTACGCAACTGCCGACCGCAATGACGCCATCGGGTCAGGTGAAGATTCTCGACCTCGGTCTGGCGTTACTTCTCGACCAATCGGAACCGGACGACGAAACCCAAAGCGACGCATCGAGTGCGGACGATCTTTTCAAAAATGCGGATGCGACGGCGACCCACGCAGTTCTCGGATCGTTCGATTACATGGCCCCCGAACAAGCCGCCGACCCGCGTGCGGTCGTGTGTCGTTCGGATGTTTACGGGCTGGGCTGCACGCTTTACCATCTGCTCGCGGGTGAAGTACCGTACCCGGCCCCGCAATACGCGGCTGTGGTGGACAAGATGAAAGCGCACGCGACTGCTCCCGTGCCATTGCTGCGTGTCGCGCGGCCCGATGCCCCCGAGGAACTCAGTGCGATTCTGGAACGGATGATGGCAAAGGATCCTGCGGGCCGTCCCGGTGCGGCCGATGTGGCCCGAATACTGAGGCCGTTTACCGGCGAGAGTCGATTGCCCGAACTCATTCGCAAAGTTCTACACTTTCATCATGACGGCACCTTCGCCGTTGCGTAACGTCACTTGGCGGACGACGGGGCCGAGTGTGCCATCGGCGCGGAGTTCGCGGTAGTTGCCGTTTAATACGTGCGTGGTGGCGGTCGCGTTGACGGTCGTGCCGGTGCCTTTGCCGAGCGTGTACGAACGCGGTTTGAACAGCACGAGTGCGTCGGCGTATTCGCGGGACAGTACGCGATATTGCAGCGCGGCATTTTGCGGGTCCGCACCGCTGGCGAACGTGGCCATCGCGCCGGTGGGTTTGCCGACGTTGACGGCGGCGGCGGGCGTCCACTTCTGTTGCCACGACGCAGCCGGTGCAACTCCGCCGTAAAACATCAGGAACGTTTTCTGCGGATCGCCGATCAAGTAGTAATACGAGAGCACGCCCATCAGCGTGCGTGGGTCGATCATTGCCGTACTGCCGGGGTGGCTGTCGATCACGACCGACGTGTTGCCAGCCGCCAGCCGTTGGCCGATGAGGTTCGCGAGATCGCCGACCTGCGACCAGTTGGCTTCGGTGGGGCGAATCGCGAATTCCTCAAAGGCGATACCGGCGGCCTGCGTAACCGCGTTGGCTTCGGTTCGTGCGCCGGACGTGTTCGCCAAAAGTAACTTCCCGCCGATGCCATTCCGGACGGCGGCGATCAGTGCGGCCGAATCGGTGCTGAACGTCGCCGTCGGTTCGAGAACCGGCGTGCCCGCGAACGGGAGTTTGCCGTTCGCGTTGTCCAAGAACAAACCATCCGCGAGCGGGTTCTCGGCCAGTTGCCTCGCATCGTACTCGGTCGCCCAGTTTTTGATTGCCGACGATGCCGGGTTCACGACGAACCGCATCTGCCCATAGTACGGGTAGAAAAGCCTCGATTCGTAGTTGAAGCGTGCATCGAATCCCGCGCGGCGTTTCGCGTACTCGCTGTCCTTGAGGTAGCCATCGCGGTCGAGGTCGGCGGCGCTATCGAACGCAGGGATCGTGCCTTTGTCCATGCCGGCGGCGTTGACGTAGTCCCGGCCGAACAGCGTTTTCGCCTCCGGTGCCATCGTCGCCGTGCCGATCGTCGTGCGGAAGCGGATTGCGTAAAGCGACGTGCGGTTCGGTGCCCAGTCGGCAGGCGGGTCGAAGGTAATCGTGCCGTCTTTGCGGAGCGAGTTCGTACCGTCACTGAGGGTCGAGAGTGTTTTCCAACCGTTCGCGGTGGCGTAATCCCAGACGCCGGACCAACCGGCCTGCGCCCCGCGAAGGAGCTTTACGTTGAGTTCGCGGAATTTATCGGTGTAGCCGATGGTGATCGCTTCCCCCACGCCACCGAATGTTACGCCCGTGTTGCGACCGCCACGTGCGTTCGCTGTCAGGTCGATGTCGCCGCTCGCCGAACTGCGCGACACGTTCCAGAACCAGTTCACCGGTTGCGACGACGGGCTGCTACCCGTGAATGCGGTCGCACGCGGCACGTGATAGAACGCGGTCTCACGCGGCGAACCGGTGCGGTCCGCGTAGCTCAGCCAGTCGGTGAGTAGCGTTTGATACAAATTCGAGACGTTCGAATAAATCAGCTTCGGCGTGGCTGCCGATGCTTGTTCGAGCGCATCGAGGTACTGCGGATTCGGCACCACGAGATCGATACTGTTCTTCAACAGCGACTTTTCAAAATCGGTGATCGGCGTGCCAGAGTAAGCGAGTTGCGCGAGGCGGATGTGCGAATACTTCTGCTCGGCAAGGGCATCGACGATCGAGCTGCCCGCAACATCGTCGACGTAAACGGTGCCGTACACACCCTTCCCGCGACCGATCCCGATCATGCCGTTATCCGCGCGAACCGTCACACTCGCCTGAATCGCATCGACCGTATCGGCTTGCCACGCACCTTTGCTATTGAGGTAGCGTCCGTCGTCGCTGCGTTGGAGCCGCACATTCGCGGAATCGCCGACGAGTGTATACGAAAGCCTCAGCCAACCGGCGGTCACCGGCTCTTTCGGCGTCAGTTTGGCGATGCTCGTTTCGATGCCGTTGCGCGTCTCGCGCAGATCGACCGACCCGCCGCGACCGACCGCCACGCCGACGTAGCTCGCCGATGCCGCGTTCAAGTTCTGGCCGCGTGCAAATGCCGTGACTGGAACCAATGCATCGGCGCGGACGTTCGCCCAAACGGTCAGGTTCCCGCTCAAGCTCGTGGTGTTCCAGGTGCGCGATGTCAGGTTGTTATTGCCGTAAATCGCCAGCGAATTCGTGCCGGAAGTCGCTGCGGTTCGCGAGAGGCCGTAATATTCTTCGCCGTTGCTCGCCCACTGCTGCCAGTTGGCTGGCAAGAACGGATATTTCGTAACCTCAAACGTCTCAGCGACAAAAGCCGCAGGTGTTTCCCGCGCTTCGAGAGACTCTAAACGAAGAAACGTTCGTCCGTGCGGAGGGATGGGCATCTGGTGACTCCTTCAGGGTGTCAATCAATCGTGCGTGAGTCCCACTACCGGATTTCAAGACGGGTGCGCAAGTCGCCCCCGCCGTTTCGTACGGTTGTGGGGCAATCCTTGCCGATTGAGTTGTTCGCGTTTATTCGACCATCGGAGATGCACCCGCCCACGAATTGATACCCATCGGGGCCACACAAATGCGTCGCCCCCCGCCACGACACCGATAACGATCCTGCGTGGATCGATCCATCGAACCCCATCGGTCGGTCAAGGTTCCTGAGACGTTCCGTTCGCCCCGACGCGAACAACCCGCACAGTCGGGAAACGCTGCCCGCCTTCCACGGGGTGACCCGCCATCACGACGACGCGATCCCCCACCGCCACCGCACCCGCACGGAAGGCGTCGCGTACTGCCGCCTCCATGCGATCTTCGCCCGGCGACAGCCAGCCCATCGTCACCGGCAAAATCCCCCATACCAGTGCCATCCGTCGCGGCACGACATCGCCCGGCGCGGGAGCGACGATCTGCGCCCACGGCCGGTTTCGCGACAACAACCGTGCTGTTCGCCCCGTCAGCGTCGGCGTTACGATCGCGGCCGCACCGACTTCTTCCGCGAGTTTGCACGCATGTTGCGCGAGAGGGTCGTCGATATTGTTAATCGGCGTGAACTCGCTCGCTTTCATGCGGTTGAAGCCACTCTGGCGAATGTGCTTCTCGGTTTCGGACGCGATTCGCGCCATGCAGTTGACGGCTTCGACGGGATATTGCCCGACGGCGGTTTCGCCGGAAAGCATCACCGCATCGGTGCCGTCGTAGATTGCGTTGGCCACATCGCTCGCCTCGGCCCGCGTCGGTCGTGGGTTCTTTTGCATCGAATCGAGCATGTCCGTCGCCGTAATCACCGGCTTGCCTGCCGTGCGCGCTTCGGCAATCAGTTGTTTCTGCACCGTTGGCACGCGCTCGAGCGGAATTTCCACGCCCAAGTCGCCGCGTGCCACCATAATGCCGTCGAACGCGGCGATGATCGCCACCATCCGCTCGACCGCTTCGGGTCGTTCCATTTTCGCCAGCACCGGGCCACGGTAGCCGAAACTCGCCGCAACTTCGCGCAGTTCCGCAGCCGCTTCCGGCCCGCGCACGAACGACAACGCCAGCCAATCCGCACCCGCCTTCACTGCCACCTCGATTGCAATTCGGTCGCGATCCGTTACCGAGGCAATGCTCAGCGGCGTGTCTGGGAGGTTGATTCCCTTGTTCGGCTTGAGTTCGCCACCGACGATAATGCGGGCGGTCAGCCGACCGTCACTCGCGCCGATTGCCTCGAGTTGCAGGCGGCCATCGTCCAGCAACATGCGGTGCCCCGGCCGGACATCGCCGAGAACTTCCGGCTCGGTGATGACGATGTCATCGGGGTGAATCGCAGTGTCGCCGAGTGAAAATGCGAGTTCTTCGCCGACGACCAACATTCGCGATGCGGTGATCTTGCAGCGGAGTTTCGGGCCGGGCAGGTCGGCGAGAATCGCCGTCACTTTGCCGACTTTCTTGGACAGTTCGCGGAACAACTTCACCCGCTTGAGGTGGTCTTCGGCGATCCCGTGCGAGAAGTTGATTCGTGCCACATCGACACCCGCACGGAGAACTGCCTCCATCATGGCAGGGTCGTCGGTAGCTGGCCCGAGCGTGGCAACGATCTTGGTACGGCGCGGCATGATGTGGCTCTCCCGTTGTGCAATCGCAAAACCCGATGACATTGACTTAGAGCAACCGCGTTCCGAAGTCGAACGCAGATTCTCCCCTTAAACCCGGCCATCGCGACTGTAGAAACGACGTAAGTCACAATTGTGGAGGCTCCAAAACCGGTTTTTGGGGTGTTTTTTCCGGTTTTGGAGACCTCAAAAGCCCCCTTTTTGATCGCAAACTACGGATCTGTTTTCCGTAGCTCGAACGCAAATCGTGGGTTACGCCGAATGCTCTCCATTCGAGAACCGGCGCAAGATGCGACCGTTTCGCGACCGAATGCGACACTTTTGCGTCCAAACGCGACACTTTTGCGTCACTTTGCGCACGATGCAAAAGTCGACTTACGTCGGATCGCCTGCGATTTTTTGACTTCGGGGAATCGTGTGGGTGAGCGGAAAAACAAAAGTTTCCGCGAATCCGTTTGACATCCTCCGAAACGAGAGGATACGATGGTGCCAGTTCCTCGACTCTTTCCCGAGTGAACCATGTTTGCACGATTTACGCCGCTCGAGTCGCGCGATGTGCCCGCGACGTGGCACGTCGAGATGCTGTCGTCGAACCCCGGTAGCACCGATGCGACCATCACCGAATCGCTGGTCGTCGGCACGGCCAGCGTCACTGCGCCCACCGCCAACGATGCCATCTCGCTCGCAATCAGCGGTAATGTCATCGTTACATATAGTGGTCAAACGCACACGTACACGTTCAGCCCGACCTCCACATCGGGCACCGGGGCGGCGTTCCGCATCGTCGGCAGCGGCAGCACGACCGAGCTACAACTCGAAGACCTCGCCGACCTGCCCGGCGCAACCCCCGACTACGATTACAACGATTATACCTGGAGCCTCAACGTCGCGCAGACGGCAGCGAACGGCGACCCGCTTCCCGAAGTCGGCATCGAAGCGATCGACCCGACCGCGGCCGAGGGGAAATCGCCGCCGGGAACCTCGACGGGGTTGTTTCGCGTCAGTCGCAGTGGAAGCACGACCGATGCGCTGACGACCTACGTGCGGATCGAAACCACCGCCGGATCGGCAACCAACAAGGACGACTATAGCGAGTTAGTACTCGATACGGTCACGTATATGACTGGTGGCGGTTCGACGACGGAGAATCTGTATAAGGTGACATTTGCGAAGGACGTAAGCTATGTAACGATTCCGATCGTTCCGGTCGACGACATCATGCCGGAAAGTTCCGAACTCGTCCAACTTCGCATCGTCGGCATCGATGGCAAATAGGGTGTAACCGCGTTTCCGGCGTCTGGTTTCTGGCGTTTTGACTTGCTCTTTACGAAAAGACGGCCTCTAAAGCATGCTGTTGGTGCTCGAACCCAC
>JAYWCL010000197.1:0-8247 GCA_043780595.1 Limnoglobus sp. | reverse complement strand
GTGGGTTCGAGCACCAACAGCATGCTTTAGAGGCCGTCTTTTCGTAAAGAGCAAGTCAAAACGCCAGAAACCAGACGCCGGAAACGCGGTTACACCCTGTTTGACTCGAAGGCAACCCGTGCAACGTTTTGAATCCCATACACGAGGATAACTGTAGTCGTTTGGGTCTACAACGTGACCGCGCATGACTTTTGCATAGTCCGACTCTGGTTCTTTCGTATAGGAACAATTATTATTCGCGAATAGCGCGTCATCCCGATCCACATCGGGTAGATCGGCGATGGCTTCCCATACGTTCGGCCTTTCTGGAGAATCTTCCGGCGATTGTGTAGGGTAAACGATTTTTCCAGCTATGTCTTTACGCAACCCGAGAAGAATGAGCCGCTTTCGCTTTTGTGGAACGCCGAAAAGGCTTGCATCCAAAATGCGAACGGGTTGAGTAAGGTTGTATCCTGCTATTTCCAATCGTCGAATTGCATCGGCTAACACGGCTTGCGTGGAACCCGAAAGCATTCCGGGAACGTTCTCCATCACGAATGCTTTCGGCCGAACTTCGCAAACGACGCGAACGAAATGCCCGACGAGTGTGTTCCGCGGATCGAGTGCATCGCGCGAACCCATATTGCTAAATCCCTGGCAGGGTGGCCCACCGAAGATCACATCGATTTCTTCGTTCCCGTCCAACGCGATGAAGATGTCTGATGCTTTCAAATCGGCGACCGATCTGCACAGCGTCTTTCCGTACGGAAAGTTACGGTCGTGGGTCGCCACGTGATAGCCGTCCATTTCGACGCCGAGTTTGATGTCGAATCCCGCCTGCTCGAATCCGACGGACATGCCACCTGCACCGCAGAATAAATCCACGGCAACAGGTCGATTTTGTGATTTTGTGCGTGTTTTACTCAAGAGATTCGACCTCCTTCGCGATCCGTTTTTTACGACCCATTTTGCACATGTCGTTCAGACAACAGTTTGCGCAGTCCGGTTTTCGAGGTAAGCAGACTGCCCTACCGTGTACCACTAACCCGATATGGAGCTCGCGGCTATGCCCGTCCGGTACGATTGCTGCAAGTCGTCGCTGCGCTCGATAGTGCTTCAGCCCTTTTGGGATCGCACCCATCCGTTCGGCGATACGTTGTACGTTGACATCGACGGGAAATGCGTCGAAATCCAGACTGTACATGATGACGCACAACGCGGACTTCGGACCCATTCCCGGCAATCCGGAAATCAAATTGTACGCGCCTTCCGCATCGAGTTTGCGTAGGTATCTCGTCGGGTAGCGACCGCATGCTGCGAGCAGTTCCCGCGCGACCCCTATCAACTGCGCAGACCGCTTACTCGCTAACCCGCCCGATTCGATGCATTTTCGCACATCTGCAATCGTTGCAACGGCCAAATCGGCGAGCTTCGGATACGCAGCCATCAATTTGCGGTGCGTGCGACGATATTGTGCATCGGTCGTTTTCGCGGAAAGTAGAAGGTATAAGATTTCTTTCACGGGATTGCGGAAATTACCGAGCGATGGAACGCCGTACTCCGAAACCAAACGATCTGCGACGATTGCAAACCGCTCTCGCCACGGGGATCGCGTATTCGGACGAACGCCTAATAATTTGGCTGTCAGAGAACCCACGCGGTTTCGCTCGCAAGAATAATTTTCAGACGGTTGCGCCGCGTAGATTTCACCCGATTAGTTTGCGGTAGTCGTCCATGAGGTGGGCCATCACTTTGCTCTTGATGCCGCCCCAGACTTTGTCGCCGATTTCGCCGCTGAACAACCCCGTGGCGACATCGCCCGCGGCCCCTTGCAGATACGTCAGCAGATTCGCGGCTTCGTTGCCGTCGCCGAGGAACATCAGCTTGTTGCAGTGGGCGAAATCGTTCGCCACTAGGCTCATCATCGGCAACAGCGGCACGGGGTCCGGTGGGTTCACGTAGCGGAAAATCGCGTTTGGGAACTCGCGGTCGAACGCCTCCGCCACGGCCTGGTTGCCGACCATCGGCGCGCCGAACGTATAGACCTGATGCACCGAGATGAACTTGCGTTTGAACAGCCATGCCCCCAGCAGCGCGAGCGCCCCGCCGAGGCTGTGCCCCGTCACCCACACGGGCCGATCTTTCGCTTTCACTTCGGCTTCGAGTTGCGGGTAGAGTTCGTCCCAAATGTCGGTGATCGCGCCGACGAACCCCTGGTGAAACTTTGCCCCGACACCGGCCGCAAGAAACTCCGTCGACAGTTTGCCTTGCGGCACGATCAGCAAGTTCATCGCGTTCGTCAGCAGCCAGTCCTTCAGGCCATCGATGTTCGTCGGCCCTTCGCTACCGCGAAATGCCACGACGATGTGATTGTCGTTCGTGGCCAGATACGCCTGCGTGTTGTTGACGCTGATGAGCTTCGCCGTCAGCCCGAGTTCGTTCTGGAATGCCTCCGTACCCCGCTCGGCCGGGTAGTACGCAAAGTGCGACGCCGCCGCAAACGCCTTGGCATTCCGCAAGTCGCCGCGTTCGTCTTCAAAAAGCGCAAATGGCATTCCGTCGTCTCCTGGTGTTCGTACGTTTCTTCGGTATCACATCTCAGCGATACCCAATTGGCGACATATTGCTCTGGCGGTGTAATCGTCCACTTCGCGGTGACGGGGAACGGCACTCTGTTTTCGATTTGACGGATTGACCCACACCGAATGCCCGCGGCCTTCACGCAACAATAAACAACCGTGATGTTGCATATGCTTGACCAAGTCTACGCGCTTCACGAAATCGCTCCCGCAGGTTCGACTCGTACATCCGAGCTAGCAACCAAATGAAGGTAAATCGGCTCTTCGATATCCATCTCTGCGTCGCTGACTGTCGGATCTGGGTTGGGCAGCGTTTCGCCCACTTCTAACGCCGCTTCGGCGACATCGACGAGCGCGACCATTAACATCTGCCTCGCTTGTGCCAAGTCTGCCGCCCATGTGATCGCCGCAGGGAAGTCGAGCACCTGAGCATGAACGCCCGTCGAAACATACTTGTAACCAGCCTTGTAACGGATCATGTCGCAGCCTCTTTATACTTCGTCAATTTGCGGTCGGGCACGGCGACTTTCCAGTCGCGGCCGGTCTGGCCCTTCACGGCGGTGCCGGTCAGGTCGAGTTCCATTATCGCGGTTAGCGGTACGATGTGTTGGCGGAAGCCGTCGTCGGTGATTTTCGTACCGGCGAGCCGCAACGATCGCAGTTTCGGCAACGTCGCGATCAGCGCCAGTGATTTGTCCGTGATGGCCGTGCCGTCGAGGTCGAGTTCGCGCAAGTTGGGCATGTCGCGGAGACGTTCGACGAGTTCATCGGTCACGTCGGCGTTGGCCCACTGGAGAACGGCGAAGGTCTTCTTCGCGTTCAGAATCTCGTATTCGCTGGGTTTCGCACCCGTCAATGTTAGGCGCTCTTCGGCCTCGCTGCCTTCGACCGTCTTGACTTCGGTTTTGGCTTTATCGTCCGGTGGGGCGAACTTGTTAATGAGGATCGGCGACGCAGCAATCGCCGTTCCGAGCACGATCACCAACCCCGGCTTGAACCCGCGTACGACGATCGTCCGCAACACGGGCATTAGCCGAATCAGCAACCATACGAGGCCCACAATCGCAATCACCAGCCCCACGGCCAGGACAATCGCACCCGTTCGTTCGTCGATCCGAAACATGAAACCTCGCAGCAAAAAGTACGCGAAACGCCTCGATGGCTATTCTCGGATTATGGAGCAAGATTACCAGATCGAACGCGAGTTCCGAGGGCCGGATCGCCAGATATTGAAGACGCGACGTTGGAATCATTCGCTTTTTGCAACTCGAGGCGTAATGCTGCTGACACCCACTGCTCGCCAAATACGCACATACACTGTGTTTTGGCCGACGCTTTCTTGCGCGCAACTTGAGGAAAACTCAATGGCTCGTTCCCCGTGCTGCTGAATCTGCTGTACTTGTCTATCGTTGCCCTGCTGTCGCCGTGGCTCGTTTGGCGGGCGTGGCGAACGGGGCGCTACCGCCAGAATGCGGCGGCGAAGTTACTCGGGCGCGTGACGATTATCAAATCCCCGGCACCGGTCGCGTGGTTTCACGGCGTCAGCGTCGGCGAGATTCACTTACTCACGACACTCGTTGCGGCATTTCGCAAGCGCCACCCGGACTGGCAGATCGTCGTATCGAGCACGACGGACACGGGGCTATCGGAGGCGCGGAACCGCTTCGCCGATTGCACCGTGATCGCGTGGCCGTTCGATTTTACGTGGGCGATTCGCACGGCACTCGCACGGGTGCAGCCATCCTTGATCGTACTCGCCGAAGCCGAGATGTGGCCGAACTTCGTGCGGATCGCCCACGCGAAAAACATCCCCGTGGCGGTGGTCAACGCCCGGCTCAGCCCGCGCAGCTTCGGGCGTTATCGACGCATCGCGTGGCTGGCCCGACGGATGCTGTTCCGGCACGTGCGCGCGATTGCGGTGCAGGCCGAGGAATATGCCGAACGTTTCGCACAACTCGGCGTCGACGCATCCAAACTGACCGTAACCGGTTCGGTGAAGTACGACGGGGCCAGCGGCGCGCGCGACACGCCGCAGGGTCGCGAACTGCGGCGGTTGTTGGCCATCGACGATACGCAAACGATCTGGGTGGCAGGCAGCACGCACCCGCCGGAAGAAGCGATTGTTCTCGAAGCGTTCCGCTCGCTGTCCCCGCACTACCCGAAGTTGCGATTGATCCTCGTGCCCCGGCACCCCGACCGCTTCGAGCAGGTCGCCGAACTGCTGGTTCGCTCCGGACTGACATACCACCGTCGCAGCCGGATTGTCACCCCGGTGTCATCGCCGATCGTCTTGCTCGATTCGGTCGGCGAACTCGGTGCGGCGTGGGGCTTGGCCGATGTCGGCTACGTCGGTGGTACGCTCGACGGGAAGCGTGGCGGGCAGAGCATGATCGAACCCGCAGGCTACGGCGTGCCGACCGTTTTCGGCCCGCATATTTGGAACTTCCGCGATGCCGCCAAACGGCTCGTCGAAGTGGGTGGCGCGGTAATGGTTCGCGATGCCGATGAGGTCGCGGTGGCAATCGGCGAGCTTTTAGAAAACGTCGCTCGTCGGCAAGCGATGGGCGAAGCGGCTCGCACTTTCGTTCGCAATCAGCAAGGGGCCACCGTGCGCACGCTCGATGTTCTGGATCGGCTCATCGTCCCGCCAATTTGATTGCATTTGCAATCAACATTGCCTCGTCACTCGTCGTCAACTCGCCATCGAGTTGCTGATTTCTCACGGTTTCCAGCACAATTTTGAACAGCTTACCCGGCGGCCAACCGACTGCGACGAGATCGTCGCCGGTTAACAGCGGCATCGGGTTCAGCAGTTCCGGCGGCGTTTCGCGCAAGACTCGCTCGCAAAATTCGACGTGCGCGATCGTAGCGTGCTTTGCCATCGTTTCGGCACGGTGCAGTGATAACAGTTCGTCGATGCCGTCGTGAATGAGCAGCGGTTGCCGTCGGTGGTTTGGCATCTTCGCAGCTTCGAGTAACGCATCGCGGTGGCCGACGAGCCAAACGATTCTCGCCAGTTCGTCGTTTGAAAATTTCAGTCGATTGGCAATCGTGCGTGCCGTGCGAACGCCGACCGAACGCAGCATCGTGGCGAACGCGAGCGGGAACGAACAAGCACTCGGCAACGCCGCGAGTACCCGCTGATCGGCCTCGTACGTCGGCAGCAACTCGGGCAGGATCGGTTCGAGCAAACCGAAGTCGCGGAGCAGTTCGCCACCCCGCGCTCGCCGTGGATGCACGAGCAACTTGCGGAGTTCGTCGGCGATCCGCTCGGGGCTGACGGCACGAATCTGCGGGGCCATCGCCCGCCCCGCAGCACGGGTTTCCGGGTCGAGGTGCAGGTCGAATCGTGTGGCCATCCGGACTGCACGCAACACGCGCAATTTATCTTCGGCAAAGCGATCACTCGGGTTGCCGATCGCGCGAAGGATCTTGTTTCTGAGGTCGTTTTGACCATCGACGTAGTCGAAGACCGTCAGCGTGATTGGATCGAAGAACATGCCGTTGATCGTGAAGTCGCGGCGCTTTGCATCTTCTTCGGGGGAACAAAATGCGACGGAATCCGGACGGCGACCGTCGGTGTAAGTGCCATCGGTGCGGAACGTCGCGACTTGCACTTTGAGCCACTCGCCATCGTTGCCGCGCGGGCCGATGACTTCGATGACGCCGAACGCAACGCCGATTTCGACGCAGCGCCGGAACAGCAATTTCACCTGTTCGGGTCGCGCATCGCTCGCCACATCGTAATCGGCGGGCACGAAGCCGAGCAATTCGTCGCGGACGCATCCACCCGCCCACAACGCCACGAACCCCGCCGCCTGGAGTTTCCGAACGACTTCAATCGCAAACTCACGCGAGGTCATGGTGGATCGCCAATTAAAGAAAACGGGGGCCTCGTGGCCCCCGTCTTGCGTTGAATCCGTCGTCGTTTAATACTTCATGAGCAAGCTGAACGTGACGCCTTGTGCGAACAGTTCGTCTTGCGTGAGTGCCCGATTGACGACGGGGACGACACTGCCGGTGCCGAAGTTCTGGCTCGTCGGAAGCACCGCAGGGTTCACGCGGTCGCTGAACGAGTTGCCCGGACGCAGCACGCGATTCGCGTACAAGAAGTTGTACCCGACCGACGTCGTCAGCCACGAAGTCCAATTGTAGCCGAAAGTGGTGCCGAACTCGGGGATCACGGCGAATTCGTCGTTCCGGTAGCGGCCGATGTTCATCGAGTTCGCATACACGCCACCGAGTGCCACTTGTGCCAACCCGCGCGTCGGGTCGAGTAGTGCCGACTGACCGGTGATGTCGAGCGTCTGATTCATCACACCGACGGCCAACTTGCCCGTGAAGCCGAAGCTGTAACGGCTATAGCGGAGTTCGGTCTGAAACCCAGCTTGACCGCCGTAGAAGCGATTGACTGCATGGAAGCCGTCTTGCACGGTGATCGTGCCGGGTGCGAAGACTGGCAAGCCGTTGAACAACGGTGCCCCGCCGCCCAACAGTGTGGAAGCCGATGCGATATCCAGCCGCTCGTCGATTTCCATGAACCGAAAGCCGAGCAAACCGTTGGCCGTGAAGCGGGCACCGTCGGTCGGGCAACCGCGATACACGTTGACAATCCCGCTAACTTCCGCACCGAACATGCGATTCGACGTCGAAACCAGGATGTTGCCGTTCGCCAAGTTCGGCTCGGAGACCGTCAGCACGGCCGGTCCGCCGCTGGTCGCGTCGATGAATGGCCGGGAAAGGACCGGCACTCCGTTGTTCGCCGACTGAGCGAAGTAGCTGTTCGATTTTTGTTCGAGCGAAAAGCCGGAGATCTCGTAACCGTAGCGGCGGTCTTCGCCTTTGAACCAACCGCCCGTCACGCGGAACCCACTCGACAAGCCGTAACCGAGGTCGGTATTACTGTACAGCAGTGCGGTCGTCGGACGTCCGGCGAGGCCGCGATCCGCAGGGGCGCTCGTCGTAACGAATGGCACATTCGCCGGTTGAGCACTCACAGACCACAGCAAGTAATCGAATGTTAAGTAATAGTGGGGCGCACCCGTTGGCGACGTCCGATTCGGATTGATTGCCGACTCGTACGATTGCGCACCGTACTGGCCGGGCGGTGGATACGTCGGCATTCCGTTCGGTCCGGCCAAACCGGGAGGGCCGTCCATCATGCCGCCTGGCCCGCCAGGACCGCCCTGGCCGAATTGTGGCGGGATGATCTGTTGCGGTACGTTGTGCTCGGCGGGTTGCACTTCGCCGTAGGTCATTGCGGGCGAAATCGGTGTCGGCGGAGGTACGAAAGGCGACTGCCCCGCGGCGATTCCCGCCCCGGCCGCCAAGGCCGCAATCGTACCGAAAAATCCTTTAATCATGGTACACTCCTGAACTGCCTTGGCCGCGGCGGGCCCCACTTGTGCCACCGCCCGCGCACGGATTGTTTGCTCTACGTGGAATAATCGGCACGACCGCACGCAAAACATGAGGCCGCTTCCCGCAAACTTGCCGCCGATCGCACATTCCGCAAAATAGGCCAAACATCGCAATCGTCGCATGACCCCACAAGGCTTACCCAAACTGTTGCCGATTCGTGCGACGGATTGGCATGGTTCAAATCGCAGTAGTTTTGGGTAGCAGGTGCGTACGTTTACGGGCTCGCGGGGGCGCGAGTAGCGTGGGGTTTCGGGCGGTGGCGAGGCAT
>JAYWCL010000196.1:0-35910 GCA_043780595.1 Limnoglobus sp. | reverse complement strand
GTGGGTTCGAGCACCAACAGCATGCTTTAGAGGCCGTCTTTTCGTAAAGAGCAAGTCAAAACGCCAGAAACCAGACGCCGGAAACGCGGTTACACCCTTCGGTTCCGGGCGTGCGATTGTTGACCATATGGACGAGAAACTCCCAAGGCAGATTTTGCACCACACCTTTTAGCTCGCCTTCACGCGAAATGAGATACTCGTAGTTCTCCTTCCAGCCAATCGTCATCGGGTCGATGGGCAGGTTGCTCCGCGTACGCCGCTGATGTTGGCGATAGTCGTAGATCGCCTTAGGGTTGTCCCAGACGACGCAGATCGCAATCGCCAGATTCGCGTGCGCCTTCAGCTTGTCCGGGCCGAGTTTGTAAAGTTCGCGGAAAATTTTCAGGGCATCCTCGAACTGATCGTCTTCGGGGTTGAGCGCCGTGAACAGCGTGTCGCGAATCTCGGGATTGTCCTTAAGGAACTGGGTGATTGCTTCGTACTCTTTGTCGAACCCCGCACGAATGTCGGCATCGTACTTCTTCTCGAAGTACGCCGACATCACCGAGCGTACCGCTTTATATTCGCCCTTTGAGAGCATTTTGTTGCTACTCAGCGCGTCGACGAACACCTGTTCGAGTTCCGCTGGCTTGGCGTCTTGCGCGAACGACGGCGACGCGATGAGGGCAACCACGATAGCGAAGAGAAGGCGAGCGATAAGCGACATAAATCCTCCAGGAGAGAGAGTGATAATATCTCACGTACGCATCGAAAGTTCAACAGGATTGCAGTAGAATCGCGGATAGAACGCAGAACCGCACGGGGTCCGATCATGATTCGTTCGCAGATTCTCCGCACGCTCGCCATCGCTTTGCTCGTTACAACCGCTTCAGAGGCAGGCGAATTCAACAAGAAACGTAGCATCGGCGATGCCGCACCGGCGTGGAAAGACCTCGAAGGCACCGATAGCAAGTTGCACTCGCTGGCAGACCTCAAAGACAAAGATGCGGTCGTAGTCGTCTTCACTTGCAATAGTTGTTTGATCGCGGTCGACTACGAAGATCGCATCATCGCGTTCGCGAAGAAGCACGCGGGGCCGGACAGCAAGATCGCCGTCGTCGCCATCAATGTGAACACCATCAAAGTCGATCAACTGCCGAAGATGAAGGAACGTGCGGAGAAAAAGAAGTTGCCCTATGCGTATCTTTACGATCCTTCGCAAGAAATTGCGAAGGCTTACGGTGCAACCTACACGCCAGAATTCTTCGTATTGAACAAAGAACGCAAGATCATCTACATGGGCGCGTTCGACGACAAGACCAACGCCGAGGAAGCGAAAGTCAATCATGTCGAAGCCGCGTTGCTTGCGATCGCAGCGGGAAAAGCAGTCGAGAAAGCCGAAACCATCGCTCGCGGCTGCCAGATCCGATTCAATCGCGATGGAAAATGAAACCATCAAATTCATACAATTTGCCGCGCCGCTTCCACTATCGTTTTTGTGAAGCCTTGAGCATCTCTGCGGCTTCTTTTCGCGTCGTTTCGGAACGCGATTCGCCGCGCAACATCATTGCTAATTCTTCGACCCGATCGTCGAGCGTTTCCAGTGGCGCGATCGTCGTCGTCGTGCGTTTGCCGGAAATCTGCTTGCGGATCGTCCATTGGTGTGCGGCGTAGCTCGCGACTTGCGGCAGGTGCGTCACGCACAATACTTGGTGTGAAACCCCGAGACCCGCGAGTTTCTGGCCGAGCACGTCGCCGAGACGCCCGCCAACGTTCGCATCGATTTCATCGAACACGACGAGCGTGCGAACGGGGTCGTGCGCGGCCAGTACGGTCTTCAATGCGAGCATCGTGCGCGAGAGTTCCCCGCCCGATGCGACTTTGCGTAACGGCCGCGCTGGCTCACCGGGGTTGGCCGTCAATAAAATCTCCATCTGGTCGATGCCGTACGCGGGGATCTCGCCGGTCATCGGATCGTCGCCGAGCGGAATCGCTTCGAGCGTCACGTCGAGTTTCGCCTTGGCCATCTGCAAGTCGATCAAATGTTTCTGCGCTTCCGCCGCGAGTTTCTTCGCCACTTTCGCACGCTGAATGCTGAGCTTTTCGGCGAGCGATTTCCACTCCTGAAACGCGGGCCGCAACTGCGATTCGACACCCGCCAGGTCGTCTTCCTGTCGTTGGAGCGTCGTCGCTTTGCTTTCGAGCGATTGCTGGTAAACGACCAACTCTTCGACCGATTGACCGTATTTCGACGTGAGTTTTCCGAGGAACTGAATCCGTTGTTCGATCTCGTCGAGCCGTTCGGGGTCGGCTTCGAATGTCTCCGAAAGATCGCGGCACGTTTCCGCAAGGTCTTGCACTTCGGGGCGTAACGCATCGAGCCGTTTCGCGACATCGGCGAGCGTATCGCTGATCGCAGACCAGTGATACGCCTCTTTGATGAGGCGGCCGAGCGTTTCGACGACCGAGCCTTCGTCATCGTAAAGCCGGTTGGCCACGCTCGCGGTGAATTTGGACAGCGATTGCGCGTGAATCCGCGTCTCTCGCTCTTTTTGTAGGCTCTGCCATTCGTTCGGCTGTAAGTTCGCCGCATCGAGTTCGTCTCGCTCGAACCGCAACAACGCCAGTTCGCGTTGCCGTGTCTGGCGCGCATCGGATAGCGATTTGTGCGTCTTGCGGAGTTCGCGAACTTTGTCGGCGGCGGCGATATATTTCGCACGCGGTTCGGCGAGCTTCCCGAACGCATCGAGGACTTCGAGTTGATACGCGGGCTGAAGCAGCGAGTAACTTTCGCGCTGCCCGTGAACGTCGACGAGAATTTCACCGAGCCGCTTCAGGGTTGTGACTGCCACCGGTTGCTCGTTGACGAGTGCGGTACTGCGACCCGTTCGCGACAGTCGTCGCGTCACGATCAGTTCGTCGTCGGTAAGCGTATCGTTGAGGATCGCTTCGACGGCCTGCTTTTGTTCGAGGCGAATGAAATCGAATCGCCCCGTGACGCGCAGTTCTTCGGCACCCGTGCGGATGAGATCGACCGAGCCACGCTCGCCGAGAAGCAGCCCGAGCGCGCCGAGAAGGAGCGATTTCCCCGCTCCGGTTTCGCCCGTCCAGGCGCAGAAGCCCGAACGTAGCTCGACCCGAACATCTTCGATCACGGCGAGGTTTTGAACGGCAAGTTCGCGCAACATACGGCTATGGTACGCCAGTACACTGCCGATGTGAAGTCATGCGCGACGATAGTGCGCCTTTGTCGTACGATGTCGGTAACGTTCGTGCGAAGAATTGCCAAACACGAAAGCGATACGATGCCTGAAATCACCCGTCGTGCGTTACTTGCGGCCAGTGTTGCAGCACTCAGCACCGCGGCTGCCCCTGCCGCGAACCGTGCGATTTCGATCGAGAACGCCAAGCCGGGAACGACCGACTGGCAACTCACGTACGTCAAGTTCGATGGCAAAGCGAAGTTTCGCTCGTCGCTCATCGAAGGCTATTGTTCGCACACGAGTGTGAAGGTCGGCGAGAAAATCGGCTTGCACATCAGTACGAACCCCGCTTCGTCGTTCACGATCGACATCTATCGACTCGGGTATTATCAGGGCCACGGTGGCCGACATATGACGACGCTCGGGCTGTTTGAAGGTAAGCCACAACCGACGCCGAAGATGGGCGATAAACGGCTCCACGAGTGCCAATGGGACGCCAGTACGGAATTGACCATCCCCAGCGACTGGCCGAGTGGCGTTTACATCGGGAAACTTTCGGCCAAGAATCATCGGTACCAGAGCTACGTCACGTTCATCGTCCGCGACGACCGCCCCGCAGATTTCCTCTTCCAGTGCAGCACGAACACGTGGCAGGCTTACAACAAATGGCCCGATAACCACTCGCTTTACGACAACGACCGCGCCGACAAGAAACCGCTCGTTTCGGGCGTTCGAGCCAGTTTCGCACGACCGTACGCGAAGTACCCGCAAGTCGTCGATCACGCGCTTTCGCTCGGTACTGGCGAATTCCTACTGTGGGAGTTCCCGTTCGCGTACTGGATCGAGCAACAGGGTTACGACGTGACCTATTGCGCCAACGAAGATGTCGATGCGGGTGGCGTCGAGTACCTCACCCGTGCGAAGGCGTTCTTGTCGGTCGGGCACGACGAATACTGGACTCGCAAGCAATATGACAGTTGCCTCGAAGCGGTGAAACGCGGTGTCAACTTCGGTTTCTTCAGTGGAAACTCGGTCTGTTTCGTCATCGATCGCGAAGGGCGTTCCATCGAGCGAATGGGGCGTTTCGGCGGCATCCGCAAGGGCGAAGATCCCTGGATGGCCGACCTGCCCCGCGAAGCGCCCTCTGAAGCGGCGTTGATCGGCGCGCAGACGGTTTCCCCGTTCAATGGCTCCGGCGACTGGATCGTCACGAAGCCCGATCACTGGCTATTTGCCGGCACCGGCATGAAGAAGGGCGACCGTATTCCCGGCCTCGTCGGTTGGGAATTCCACGGCGACCCCGCGCCGATACCGGGCCTCGAGGTAATTGCCGCAGGGAAGACGATCAATGGCGGCGAAGCCGAATCGCACTGGGAAGCGACGATTTACCCTGGCCCGAAGGGCAACACCGTGTTCAATGCGAGCACGATCTTCTGGGCGATGGGGCTGAGTTCGCCACCGGGCTTCATTCTGCCGTTCGTCCACAACGGCCGCCCGCACGGCGTCGATTCGCGAGTCCAGGCGATTACCAAGAATGCCTTCGAGAAATGGCGGAGTGGGTAAATCGCGAAACGTCTGCTACAGTTGTCGAATGAGAACGCTCGCTTTTGGCGATATCCACGGCTGTTCGGCGATGCTCGACGATCTGCTGGCTGCCGTACAGCCGACCCCCGACGACACGCTGATTTTCCTCGGGGATTACGTCGATCGTGGGCCAGATTCGCGCGGCGTCATCGATCGCATCCTCGCGATTCGCAAAACCTGCCGCACGATCACGCTTCGCGGCAACCACGAAATGATGATGCTCCGTTCTCGGAACGATGCATCGGAGTTCAAAAGCTGGTGCCGATGCGGTGGCTTGCAGGCGCTCGGCTCGTATGGCCCTTCGCCCGGTCGCACGGGCACGCTCAACGATGTCCCCACCGAACACTGGCAGTTCCTCGAAAACGATTGCCTGGACTATTACGAAACCGACACGCACATCTTCGCCCACGCCGGGGTCGATCCGAATTTGCCACTGAACGAGCAGATGGAACTCTGGCTGTTCTGGGAATTCCTGAACCCCGCCCAACCGATTCGCCACTTCTCCGGTAAGACCGTCATCGTCGGGCACACGTCGCAAAAGTCCGGCGAAATTCTCGACCTCGGCACCACGATCTGTATCGATACCCACGCCTACAACGGCGGTTGGCTCACCTGCCTCGACGCCATCAGCCGCGAATACTGGCAAGTGAATATCATGGGCAAAGTGCGAACGGGCATGATCTAGTGGCGAGTGGCGAGTGGCGAGAGAAAAGGAACGCAATGTCTACCGACCAGGCGGCTGTGTTTCGTTCGCTGCGTCAGCGGTTGTGGCGAAACGGCCTGCATACGATGCTCGAAAGTGGCCGCGTGCGGCTCGTCACGATGCTCGGCACGAGCCTGTTCGTTACCGCGTTCGTCTTCGGACTCAGCTACTTTGGCTTCTACGAACTCTTTCGTTTGAACTTGCCAATCAAGGGTCTCATCGTCGGCGGGCTGTTCGACCTCATGTTCTTCACGCTCGGTGTGATGTTGCTGTTCTCGACGGGAATTATCCTCTACGCCAGCTTGTTCACCGCGCCGGAAGCGAACTTCCTCCTGACGACACCCGCAAGGGCGGACCGGATCTTCGCGACGAAATTCCAGGCCGCCGTCGCGTTCTCGTCGTGGGGCTTCGTCGTGCTCGGCATGCCGATCCTCATCGCGTATGGCCTCGTTGCGGGTGTGCCGTGGTTCTATTATCCGCTACTGCCGTTGTACCTTATGGGTTTCGTGTTGCTGCCCGGCGCGGTCTCGGCGTTCGTCAGCCTGATGCTCGTTCGCTTCTTGCCACGCAACCGGAAACAGGCGTTAATCGCAATCGGCGTCGTCGTCGCGGTCGTCGTCGGCTTCTGGATGTACCGCACCGCGATGGCGGCGCGTTCGACGTTAGTTACGAATAGCAAGGACGAACTCGAAGGCTTCGTGGGGCAGTTCGCGCTCGCCCGCAGTGCCTTTGCCCCAAGCCATTGGATGACCAACGGCATCATGGCTGCTGCACGGGGCGAAGTCGCCGAGATGATCCTGCCGCTATTTATGATCTGGTGCAACGGCCTGCTCGCGTTCCTAATCGCCGCCTGGACGGCATCGCGGATTTACCGCACCGCGTTCGACCGCGCCACCGGCTTCGGCGGCACGCAAAAACGTTACGGGGCCAACTGGCTCGATCGCATTATGGGCTGGCTGGTGTTCTACCTCGATAAGCCGACACGCGTACTCGTAATCAAGGACTTCCGCACCTTTCGGCGCGACCCGACGCAATGGGTGTTGCTGTTCATTTTCGGCGGTATGATCCTGATCGGCGCGAGCAATTTCCGCCAATATTACAACGCCGATCTCGACTCACTCGACAAATACATCCTCGGGTTAGTGAACCTCGCGGGCACGTCGGTGCTATTGTGCGCGGGTCTTAGCCGATTCATTTTTCCGCTGATCTCGCTCGAAGGACGCAAGTTCTGGATACTCGGTTTGATGCCGCTGAAACGCCAGCAGATCCTGATCGGCAAGTTCGCGTTCGCCGCCACCGGTTCGGTTCTGATCGCGGAAACGCTGGTGATCGGCAGCGAGCTACTACTGAGTTTCTCGATGGCTGGGTTGATGGTTCACGCGCTCACGGTGGCGGTGATGGCAATCGGTTTGAGTGGGTTGAACGTCGGCCTCGGTGCATACATGCCGAACTTCCGCGAGACCGACCCCTCGAAGATCGTCGTCGGCTTCAACGGCACCGTGAATATGGTCGTCGGCCTGCTCTACGTCGTCGTGATCCTCGCCGTGATGGCGATCCCGATGCACGCCGCCGCGGTGATGAAACACTTCCAGAAAATCACGACCGTCGGCTTCCCGTGGTGGGCCTACGCGGGTCTGCCCGTCGGCGTCGCCATCGGTATCGTTGCGACGATACTGCCAATGCGTGCCGGTGCTAAGTCGCTGAAAACTGTCGAGTTTTAGGCATGAAAATCTCAGTCGTCGTTCCGGCACTCAACGAAGCCAACGTCATCGCGATGTCACTGGCGAACATTCGCGAACAGAATCCGTACGAGTTGATCGTCGTCGATGGTGGAAGTACCGACGACACGCGGGCGATTGCAGCCCAATTCGCAGATCGCGTGATCGACCCCGCGCGGGGTCGCGCGAACCAGATGAACGAGGGGGCGGCGGTTGCCACGGGAGATGCGTTCGTGTTCGTTCATGCCGATTGCACGCTCGAAGCGGGTGCGTTGCAAGATGCCGTTCGCTGGTTGCAAAAGCCGTGGGTGGCGGCGGGTTGTTTCCAAATGTGCGTGCCGACGCCGGGGTTCGGCTACCGGTGCATTAACGCATCCGCAACCGCACGGGTGCGGCTCGTCGGCATACCATACGGCGATCAGGGCCTATTTTTGAAGCGCGAAACCTTCGATACCGTCGGTGGCTTCCCGCCGGTTCGCTTCCTCGAAGATGTCATAATCGGTCAGCGATTGCGACGATTGGGCCGCGTCGTCGTGTCGCCTCGCCGGATTTTCGTCTCAGATCGACGCTGGCAGAAAGTCGGACTCGTACGCCAAACCGCACGCAACTGGGCGATTACTGCTTTCGCTGCCATGGGAGTGTCACCAGATCGGCTGGCGGGGTATTATCCGACCGTGCGCTGAACTTTCCCGACTGCTATTCCCTTTCTGACGTCGATTCGCGACACTCTACCGCAGAGTGCCCGCAACCATCGTTAATATCGTGTGTACGGATGCAAACCTTACCGACCTATCGCATTCGCCGTGCCGAGGTGATCGAACGCCCCGTGCCGGAAGTCAGCGTCGTCGTACCGCTGTTCAACGAACGCGAAAACGTACCGGAACTGTATCGCCGCTTACGCGAAAGCCTCGCGTCGATCGCTTGTGAAATCGTCTTCGTCGACGATGGTAGTTCCGATAGTACGCCGCATCTACTCGACGAACTAGCCGCGAACGATCCGCACGTAGTGGCGATTCACCTGAGCCGGAATTTCGGCCACCAAGCCGCGGTGTCGGCGGGCCTCGATCACGCCACGGGGCAAGCCGTCATCATCATGGATGGCGACCTGCAAGACCCGCCGGAGGTGCTCGAACAGTTCATTGCGAAATGGCGCGAAGGGCACGACGTCGTGTATGCGGTGCGAACGAAACGCAAGGAAGGGCTGCTGAAACGGGCTGCGTATTTCAGCTTTTACCGCCTCTTGCGCGCCATCGGCGACATCGACATCCCGCTCGATAGCGGCGACTTCTGCCTCATGGATCGCAAGGTCGTCGATGTGCTGCGGCACCTTCCCGAGCGCGTGCGGTTCGTGCGCGGATTGCGCACATTCGTCGGCTTTCGGCAAGTCGGCCTGATCTACGAGCGCGATGCCCGCGCAGCCGGAACGCCCAAGTACACCTTCCGCCAACTCATCGCCCTCGCCACTGATGGCATCGTCAACTTCAGCAGTTACCCGCTCCGCGCCATCAGTTATTGCGGCATCGTCGCCATGATGATGGCAATGCTGGTCAGCGGGTGGGTAGGCGTTGAGGCCACTCGCACGGGATCTGTACCTTCGGGTTGGTCGGTCCTCGTTGCCATCGTGCTGTTCATGGGCGCGACGCAACTTCTCAGCTTGGGAATTCTCGGGCAGTACGTTTGCCGAATCTTCATCGAAGTAAAGGGACGTCCGAACTACATCATTCGGGATATTCGCGTCGGCCAACCCGAATCGGTGCCGATTCGCGTCGCTCGATAGCAACCTTTACGCGATGACTTCTTTCACGACGTGGCCGCCGGTGCCGGTGAGCCGTGCGTCGAGGCCGTTGTGCTTGTATGTCAGGTGTTCGTGGTCGAAGCCCAACAGGTGCATAATCGTGGCGTGGAAGTCGCTGACGTGGGCTTTGCCTTCGACGCCACGTAGTCCGAATTCGTCGGTGGTGCCGTGCGTGGTCCCGGCTTTGACGCCGCCGCCCGCCATGAGCATACTGAATCCAAACGGGTTGTGGTCGCGGCCGCTCGCACCTTCGCTCATCGGCGTGCGTCCGAATTCGCCACCCCAAATCACGAGCGTCGAATCGAGCAGCCCGCGGCGCTTGAGGTCTTTGATGAGCGCTGCCGTCGGTTGATCGGCGCGCGTACACAGCTTCGTGTGGTTGCCTTCGATGTCTGAGTGCGCATCCCACTGGCTGCCCGCGCCGCAGTACACTTGCACGAAACGCACGCCGCGTTCCACCAGCCGCCTGGCGAGTAAACAGCGGTGGCCGAAGTCGGCGGTTTCCTTGCGGTTGAGGCCGTACATCTCCTTCGTGGCGGCATCTTCGGTCGAAAGATCGACGGTTTCCGGCGCGGTCGCCTGCATCCGGAACGCGAGTTCGTACGCGGCCTGCCTCGCATCGAGTTCGCTATCGTGGGGCCGTTGTCGCTTGTGAATTTCGTTGAGTTGGCCGATCAGTTCGAGCTTCTGTTTTTGGCGGTCGGCGGTCACATTCGCGGGTGTCGCGAGGTTGAGAATCGGGTTCGCGCCGTTGCGGAACAGCGTGCCCTGATAGGTGGCGGGCATGAAGCCGGTGCCCCAGTTACGTGCCCCGCCGGTGACTTCGCCATTATCGGTGAGGACGACGAAGCCGGGCATGTTGCGGTTGGCGCTGCCGAGGCCGTAGATCGCCCACGAACCGAGACTCGGCTTGCCCGCCAGCACCGAGCCGGTGTTCATCTGGCAAACGCTGCCGACGTGGTTGAGGCCATCGGCCCAACACGCCCGCATGAGACACCAATCGTCCGCCGTCGTCGCCATTTGCGGAAGCCAATCGGAGACATCCAGCCCGCTTTTGCCGTGCTTGGCGAACTTGCGTTTGCTGCCGAGAAGCGTGTTGCCACCCGCACCCATCGGCGTGATGACCCGTCCGAAACTATCGGGTAGTTTTTGGCCGTGCCGCTTCGTCAGTTCGGGTTTCGGGTCGAACAGATCGACGTGCGATGGCCCGCCTTCCATGAACAAGAAAATCACCGACTTCGCCTTCGCTGCAAAGTGCGGCAACTTCGGTGTCAACGGGTCGTCAGTCGGGGCGGCATCGGCGGCGAGTGCGGACATCGCGAGCGCGCCGAAGCCACCACCGGCGAGGTGCAGGAACTCGCGACGCGAGGCAAATGCGGGAACGTGCATGAGCGATTCCTAATCGATGTACAGAAACTCATTCAGATTCAGCACCGAGTGACAGAGGTCGGTCACTCGGTCGGTCATCGTGCCAGTTTGCTTCGCGAAGAACGCATTGAACTTGGCCGCTTCTTCGGTTGTCGGTTTCCGCCCGAGTGCGAGGAACATCGAGCGTTCGATCACGTTGTTCGTATCGGTACCGACATCGGCGATCACTCGTTCTGCAAAGGTCTTCGCGTAACCCATTACGAGCGAATCGTTGAGGAGTGTCAGCGCTTGCGGCGCGGTCGTTGTCGTGAAGCGTCGGGCGCAGGTTTCGCTGCGGTCGGGACTGTCGAACAAGCTGAACAGCGGGTAACGCAGGTTGCGTTTGACGTAAACGTAGACGCTACGGCGGCTGCGTTCTTTCGGGTCTTCGCTGACCTTCCAACCCGCAGTGCCCTTCAGTTCCGACGGCAGTTCGGGGTAGACGCTCGGGCCACCCCTCTTCGCGTTCAACGTACCCGTCACTGCGAGAATCGCATCGCGGAGCGATTCGCCGTCGAGCCGTTTGCGAGGCATCTGCCACAAGAGCTTGTTTTCGGGGTCTTTTGTGTAATGCGAAGTGTTACCGATCCCCGACTGACGGTAGGCGGTCGTCGTTACCATTTGCCGGTACACGTGCTTTACGGATCGCTCGTTGGCAACGAAATCTTGTGCGAGCCAGTCGAGGAGTTCGGGGTGCGTCGGGCGTTCGCCGGTGAGGCCGAAGTCGCTCGAACTCGCGACGATGCCGCGACCGAATAGATGCTGCCAAATGCGATTGACCATCACGCGAGAGGCGAGTGGATTTTTATCGTCGGCGATCCAATTTGCGAGTGCCGTCCGCCGTCCGGTCGTACCGATTTTCGTCGGCACCGGCTCGGCATCGCGGTCGTCGAATGCAGAAAGGGTACCGGGTTCGACGACTTCGCCGGGCTTCCGCCAGTCGCCGCGTTTGAGTAAATGTTGCGGCGGTGCGGTGGTCCCTACGTCGGTCATCACCATCGCCGTGGGAGGGTCAGCGGGCTTGTCCTTGGCAAGTTCCGCCATCCGTTTGGACATGCCTTCCCACTTCTCTTTCACGGGGCTTTTCATCTGCGTGGGCGTGAACCGCTTCGCCGAATACACCTGTTTTTCGACCATCGCCGCAATCTGCTTCTGCCACGGTGTCCGCTGCTCGCTCGGAATGTCGATTAGACTGACGTACTCTTCCTGGAACCGCGAGCGTTCTTTCTTCTCGGCTTTCTCGCGGTACGGTTTTTCCAACTCCGCCATCTGCTGGCGAAGTTCCTCAGTCTTCACTTCCCACGCCTTCGTTTTGGCGTCGATTGCGGAGATCGCCTCTTGCGACAACAGTGGTTTCTCCGTCGGCCAGATCCCCGCGAAGAACGATTGGAATCGATAGTAATCGACGTGCGTGATCGGGTCGGTTTTATGGTCGTGGCACTTCGCACAACCGAGCGTGACGCCGAGGAAAGCTGCCGCTGTCGTGTCGGTGATGTCGTTCAAGATTTCCTGGCGACGCTGTTCGAGGTTGACCGCGTTATACTCGTCGGGAAAATGCCGCAAAAAACCCGTCGCGATGATCGCTGCGTTGTCGCCCGCAAGTTCATCGCCTGCGATCTGTTCTTTCACAAAGCGGTCGTACGGCTTGTCCGCGTTGAAACTGTCGATCACGTAATCGCGGTAACGCCAGGCATTGGGGCGGTGGTCGTCGGATTTGAAGCCGTCGGTTTCGGCAAAGCGTGCGACATCGAGCCACCAAATCGCGACTCGTTCGCCGAAGTGGGGCGAAGCCAGCAAGCGATCGACGACTTTCTCGTAAGCCGTTTCCGTGTCGTCTTTCAGGAAAGCAGCAATCTCTTCCGGCGTCGGCGGCAACCCGCTCAGGTCGTACGTCACACGACGAAGCAACGTCGTTTTGTCCGCCGGTGTCGCGAACGCCAGTTTCGACTCGGCGAGTTTCGCAGCCAGGAACGCATCGATCGGGTTCGCGAATCCGGACTTCGGCACACTGACTTTCGCGACTGGTTTGTACGCCCAGTCGGCTGGTGTTTCGGCATGCGTAATCGTGGGCATCACGCAGAAGATGGCGATCAATAACGCGGGCAGTCTGCACATCGGCAGGCACCTTCAACGTGTGGCTAAAATGGGCGTGATACAATCACTTTGTTGTAACTGTTAAACATCCGCCGGGCAACCGGAAACTCAGCGAATTCGAGGATAGGTCGTGAATAGCATACGCATCGGCAACGGCTGCGGTTTCTGGGGCGATAGCGTCGATGCTCCGATCCGGCTCGCCACTGATGGCGAACTCGATTATCTCACGCTCGAATATCTCGCCGAACTGACGATGTCGATCCTCGCGAAGACGAAACAACGCGATGCCTCGCTGGGCTATGCCAGCGATTTTCTCGATGTCGTCGACCGGCTCGCGCCGATCCTGGCCGCACAACCGAAACTGAAAATCGTCACGAATGCGGGCGGCATGAATCCGCACGCTTGCGCCCGCAAGGTGGCTGAGATTATTGCGAAACATGGTCTGCACTCGCACCGCATCGCGGTCGTCTCGGGCGATGATTTGATGCCGAACCTCGATGCACTCCTCGCGAATGGCCATGCTCTGCAACATCTCGATACGGGCGAACCGCTGGCGAACGTGCGACATCGCGTGGTCAGCGCGAACGCCTACCTCGGTGCCGTGCCGATCGCGCAAGCGCTCCGCATGGGTGCGAACATCGTCATCACCGGCCGAGTCGCGGATGCGTCCTTGACGCTCGGCCCGCTCCTACACGAGTTCGGCTGGACGCATATCGACCAGTTCGCGGCCGGCACCGTGGCAGGCCACCTCATCGAGTGCGGCGCGCAAGTGACGGGCGGATTGTGGATGAACGCCGACGATTCGACGCACCTCGAAACCGTCGGCTACCCGATTGTCGAAGTCCGCGCGAACGGCGAGTTCACCGTAACGAAACCGCCTGGCACCGGCGGTGCCATCAACTTGGAAACCGTGAGCGAGCAACTTCTCTACGAAGTCGCCGATCCGGCTCGTTACCTCACGCCCGATGTCGTCGCCGACTTTACCGGGGTGCAACTTCAACAATCCGCCCCCGATGAAGTATTCGTTACCGGCAGTCGTGGTCGCCCGGCTACCGATAGTTACAAAGTCTCCGTGGCGATTCGCGATGGTTTCACGTCATCGGGTACGCTGGTGATTTTTGGACCGAACGCAGCGTCGAAAGCACGGAAATGCGGTGCGATCCTGCTCGAACGTCTGAAACGAGCGGGTGTGAGTTTCGAGCATTCGTTAATCGAAACACTCGGTGCCGGTAGCTGTGTGCCGGGGGTGGTGGCCACGCAATCGGAACTCGCCGAGGTCGTGCTGCGCGTCGCCGTCCGCGACCCGAACATCGCATCGGTCGAGCGATTCACGAAAGAGTTCGCACCGCTCGTCACCTCTGGTTACCCCGGTGTCACCGGCTACACGACGGGCCGCCCGCAAGTCCGCGAAGTCCTCGGCTACTGGCCCGCACTCATAACGAAAGATGCCGTGGTCCCAATTGTGGAACTGTACGGATAACGCCATACAACATCGGCGTGCCTTTCTCACTGGCTTCTCGGAGGGTTCCCTCATGGGTCTGTTAGACCGATTACGCGGCGAGTTCATCGACATCATCGAATGGACCGAGCCTTCGCAGAACGAGATTTTGGCATATCGTTTTCCGCGACACAACAACGAAATCAAGAATGGCGCGAAGCTCATCGTGCGCGAAGGCCAAGCGGCGGCGTTCGTCAAAGAGGGCCAACTCGCCGACGTGAAACTGCCGGGGATGTACACGCTCGATACGAACAACATGCCGATTCTTTCGACGATTCTCGGCTGGAAATACGGCTTCGAGTCGCCGTTCAAGTGCGAAGTCTACTTCATCTCGACGCGACAATGGACCGACCAAAAGTGGGGCACGTCGAACCCAATCATGGTGCGCGACCCCGAGTTCGGCCCCGTGCGGATGCGGGCCTTCGGGAACTATGCGTTCAAGATTACCGAACCCGGCACGTTCCTGAAGGAACTCGTTGCGACTGATCCTTCGTTCGAAGCGTACGAAGTCACGAATCAGTTGCGCAACACGATCGTTTCGCGACTGATCGACACGATCGGCACCGCGAAAATCCCGATGCTCGACCTCGCGGGGAATTACGAAAAGCTCGGCAAAGTCGCGATGGAAAAAATCGCACCCGAGTTGAGCAAGATGGGCGTATCACTCACGCAATTTTACGTCGAAAACATCTCGCTACCGCCCGAAGTCGAAGCGGCACTCGATAAGCGTTCGCAGATGGGCGTGCTGGGGAACCTGGATCAGTACACGAAGTTCCAGACGGCCGAAGCGATTCGCGATGCGGCGAACAACCCGAACGGCGGCGCGGGCATCGGCGTCGGGCTGGGGGCGGGCGTGGCCATCGGGCAACAGGTGGTGAACGCGGTCACGCAAGCGAACGCGGCACAGGCCGGTGGCGGAATGCCGCCACCGCTCCCCGCCACCGCACGGTTTCACCTCGTGGTCAACGGTGCCGCCGCCGGGCCGTACGAGATGACAATCGTCGCGCAGAAGGTTCAAACGGGCGAAGTGAAGCGGAGTTCGCTGGTATGGAAGGCGGGTACGCCGAACTGGGTGGCCGCCGATACCGTCCCGGAACTGCTGACGTTGTTCGGCGAGATGCCACCACCACTACCGAACTGATGACTATGCCCGACGCACCATCGACCGATGCCCCGCCGCCGATTCGCAAAGAACCGGCGGTGACGAAAGCCCCGCCGCAAGGGAAGCAGTTCCCCTGCATTCAGTGCGGCGCGCGACTCGATTTCGATCCGAAAATCCGTGGGTTGCAGTGCCCGTATTGCGGCCACCAGGAAAAAATCGCACGCGGTTCGGACGACAAGATCGTCGAGCGCGACTACCTGAAGTATCTCGAAAATCTCGACGGGCAAACGAAGCCGATACCGGGGCGCGAATCGCAGACGCGCTGCACCGGTTGCGGCGCACTCGTTTTGCTCGAAGAGCATGTCGTTACCGACAAATGCCCGTTCTGTGCGACGCACCTCGTGAATCAACCCGTTGCCGTGGCGGGAATGATCTGCCCGGAATGCCTGTTGCCGTTCAGTATCGATTTGCGGAAAGCAAGGCAGAAATTCGATGCGTGGTTGCACGAACTCTGGTTCGCGCCGACCGAGCTAAAGAAGATCGCAAACCTCGGCCAACTCTCCGGCGTGTACGTCCCGTTCTGGACCTACGACGCCATGACGTACACCTTCTATGAAGGGCAACGCGGCGACAACTACACCGACTACGAAACCTACACCGTCACCGATTCCAACGGCAACACCCGCACCGAAACGCGGACGGTGATTCGCATCCGCTGGTACTCGGTCACGGGCGAGGTCCAGCACTTTTTCGACGATGTGCTGGTGATTGCATCGAAGAGTTTGCCGGACTCGCTCACCGATAATCTGGAGCCGTGGGAGATCGCGAAGCTGGAGCCATTTCAGGCGGAGTTTCTGAGTAGTTTCAAAACCGAGCGATACACCATCGGATTAAAGGAAGGCTTCCAGATCGCGAAATCGTTGATCGAACCGGAGATTCATCGGCTGATTTGTCGCGACATCGGCGGCGACCATCAGCGCGTCGATGACAAGAAGACGATGTACTCGGCGATCACCTTCAAGCACCTGCTCTTGCCCGTTTGGGTGGCAGCGTACCGCTATCACGATCAGACGTTCCAAATTCTGATCAACGGGCGTTCGGGTAAAGTCGTCGGCAAGCGGCCTTGGAGCAGTTGGAAAATCGCCCGCGCCGCCGCACTCGTCGTCGTGGGTGTCGCTGCGATTGTATTACTCGTCGTGAAATTCAATCGGTGACAGCGACTATCGGGACTTCATGGCTCGCACATTTGCGATGCGGTGGAACGTCAGGTAGTTGGCATCGTGCGCGTTGTGTGCGAGCGTGCCATCGGGTTCTTCATGTGCCGTGCGAACCAAAGCGATCATGTCTTCGCCGTCGAATTGCCAATCGGGATACTGGAAGCCGTGCGTCTTCGTGTCCGGGTCTTGCAAGATGTCTCGCTGAATCGCCCACGTTCGCAGATCGCTCGACGTAATGATCGAAAGCGTGTTGCGGATTTTGTCGGGTTTCAGGCCGAGCTTGCGAAACTCCTCCGGGATCGTGTTCGCGAGTGCCCAATACTTGCCGGACTTCGCATCGTGGCGAATCTGAAACTTCTTCGCACCGCCCGGCACGTCGACGAAATCGTTCGCGGGGTCGAATGACGATGTCATGCCGTCCGCCGAGATGCGAACGAGTGCCGCCTTCTCGGTGAGGTTCGGTTGTTGCACTCGCAAGAGGTTCACGACTTTGCCGTTCGGGTCGACGACGACATTGCCTTCGAGCCACGATGCGAAGGTACCGTTCAACCACATCGTGTTGCGGTCCAGCCGGTTCGTGCTCGTCCAACTCTTGGCGTTCAACAGGTCGGCATCGATTGGCGCGGACATCACGAACGAGCGGAACGTTCCCCAAACCGGCCCCGTGTACTCCTCCATCGCCCGCCAGATGCGGCCATCGTGAATGAGCATCGGTACGGGGGCACAGTGATACTTGCCTTCACCGAGAAGCAAACCATTCGTCGCATCGTTCGGCGTCGTCCACGTTTTGCCACCATCTGTCGATTTGCGAATCGCGGCGTGGCCGTACTCTTTCGTCGTGCCGATCAGATACAGTGCATCGCGATGAACGAACAATGTCGACCACCATTGGCCGACGATCTTCGCACGTTTCGCCCACGTTTTACCGCGATCACTGGAAGAAAATACGAGCATCGTATCGTATTTGGTGCCGGGTCCGAAGAAGTCGTGCGAGGCGACGTAGTCGCCGTTCGGCAGCACCACCAGCGATGGCGAACCGATGTACTGCTTCGACTTCGTCGGCGAATAATCGACGACAACGCCCGGCGGCGCGGCAACGGTCATAGTTGCGAAACTCAACGAACAAATGGCAAGAAACAGATTTCGCATGGTGGCCTCAGCATTGTGTAGCACGGATCGATTACACATCGTCTTTGCCGCGAATCTGCGCCTTCAACATGTGTCGGAGGCGGCCTTCAATCTTCTGATGCGCCTTCTCGATTTCCTTCTCGCCGAGCGTGCGGTCTGGGGCTTGGTACGTCAGGGCGAACGCGAGCGATTTCGTTCCGGCGGGGATGCGGTCGCCGGTGTAGACATCGAACAATGTCGCATCACTCAGCAGATCGCCGCCGCCCGCGAGTAGCTCCGCACGTACGGCATCGACGGTCGTTTCCGCGGAAACGATCAGCGCCACATCGCGCTTGGCAGGCGGGTGCGTGCTGAAGGGCCGGTAGGCGTTCCGTGTGGGAATTGCCGCCAGGATTGCCTCGAAATCGAGTTCGGCCACTTGCACGGTCTTGTCGGTGAAGCCGAACGCCATCGCGACTTTCGGGTGCAGTTCGCCGAGCGTGCCGACGACCTTACCGCCTATCGCGAGTTCGGCCGCCTTACCGGGGTGCAGGTGCGGGATCGTTTTCGTGCCGCGACACGTCACACCGACGAGGTGCAGGTCGGCTGTCAGCGAATCGACGATGCCTTTCAGGTCGTAGAAATCGAACGACACTGGCTTCACGCCTTGCGGGTCGTCCCACGTGGTAGCGGTCCGACGACCGCACAAAACGATGGCCACCCGGCGCGGTTCGTCGGGCAGTGCGTTCGCGTTCGGCAGGTACACGGGGCCGATTTCGAACATCGCCACCCGCGCATTCGATTCGAGGTTGCGTTGTGCCACCGCCAACAATCCCGGTAACAGCGTCCGGCGCATTGCGGCACGTTCCGGCGAGAGCGGATTCACCACATTCACGAAGCCCGATTTCTCCGCGGACAATCCGAGTTTCGTCTCCGCTTCAATCGAACTCAGCGAGTACGTCACCGCTTCGAACAACCCGAGTTGAACGAGAATATCGCGGGCGTGCTCTTCGCATTCGAGCGACGGATTGCCCTTCGGCGTCGGCATCTCTTGCGATAACAGCGACTCCGGCAGTTTGTCGTAACCGGTCACCCGTGCCAATTCTTCGATCAAGTCGGCCGCACCGGCTTGAATGTCCAACCGGGTCGGCGGAACGGTCACCGACCAGCCCCACATTGTCGTTTCTACTTGAAATTGCAACGCTTTCAGCACTCGCTCGACTTCCTCGGGCGGCAGGTCGAACCCGAGCAAGCGGGCAATTTCGCGTTTATTCAGTTCGATAATTTGCGGCGGTAACGGGGCCGGATATTCTTCGACGACCCCCGCCAGTACCTCGCCGCCCGCGTGCCGGTGTAGCAACTGTGCGGCCCGTTTCGCCGCCGATGGCACGATCTCCGGGTGGATGCCTTTGCTGAATCGCGAACTCGCTTCGCTGAACAAATTGAACTTGCGCGCCGTCTTCCGCACGCTGACGAAATCGAACGCAGCCGATTCGAGCAAGATCGTTTTCGTAGTCGCGGTCACTTCGGTGTCGTGCCCGCCCATCACCCCTGCAATCGCGATGGCACCGACATCATCGGCAATCACCAAGTCCTCGATATTGAGCGTGCGATCTTGGCCATCGAGCGTCTTGAGCGTTTCCCCGGCGCGCGCACTGCGCACGATGATCGTCGGCGTTTGGCCTCCCGCACGCTTCACGAGCACGTCGTAATCGAAAGCATGGAGCGGTTGGCCGTATTCGAGCATCACGTAGTTCGTGATGTCGACGATGTTGCTAATCGGCCGCATTCCCGCGTATTGCAGCCTCGAACGCATCCAGCGCGGGGCCGCGCCGACGGTGACGTTGCGAACGATTGTGGCCGAGTAGCGCGGGCAGAGTTTTGCGTTCTCGATGCGGACTTTCACGCGGCCTTCGGCAGTGTCCGCCACCGTGGGAACGCTCAGGTCCGGTTCGGTAACGACTGCACCGGTGAGTGCTGCGACTTCCCGTGCGATGCCGAGCAACGACAAGCAGCGGGCCATGTTCGGCAGCACGTCGAGTTCGACGACGATGTCGCCGAGGAGATCGGCCATCGGCGTGCCGGGTGCTGCGTCGTCGTCGTCGAGAATGATGATGCCGTCGTGGTCGTCGGCGATGCCGAGTTCGTAGTTCGACATGCACATCGCGTCGTTCATGATGTTACGAAGTACCTTCGGTTCCAGCGTAAAAACCGTCTTCTTGCCGTCTTTGTCAGCGTAGAAGTATTTGCTGCCGCGCAGCCCGAGCACGACTTTCATGCCGCTCTGACCCGGTGCGATGTTCGGCGCACCGGTGACGACGGTCTTGGTTTCGGTGGCACCGTATTCCAACCTAACGAGCTTGAGCTTGTCGGCTTCGGGGTGCTTTTCGATCTGGATGACGCGGGCCACCACCACTTTGTCGCTTTCCCAAACGAGGCCCGCATCTTCGGGCTTCACGCGCAGCCCCGACGGTGCCGCACGGCCGAACAACTTCACGCCCGCCGACTCGAGGCCCGCGAGCGTCAGCCGTTCGACGAGGTCCGCCGGGTTCGCAGGCAGGGGCACGTATTCACTCAACCACGAAAGCGGAACGAGCATGGCAGAATCCCGAGGAAAACGGACGACGTAACAACGCAGCACAGATAGGTTTTGTATGTCGCAGCCGTCACTTTGGGTGGGCACCGACCATTTTGTCGGTAAGGATACAGGATTTAATCACTTTCCCATTTGGCAACGCCGCGAACGATTATTTCGCTCGTATTTTGAAGTTTTTCGCGCCAGCGAGGGAAACCCACAAAACGCAATACGTTGTCGTGCCAACCCCGAATTCACCACGAATTACACGAATTACACGAATAAGGAAAACGCCGATGAGGAAATCCTTCACGGCGTTGTCCCTTTGGGCTGCGATCGACAGACAGAAATTTGAACCTTGCGGAAATCCTGAATTGTTACTCAGCGTTCTCTGCGCCCTCCGCGGTTAAAATTCTGATGTAATCACGCAACCCATTTATCATTACAGTTAAATGGGGAAGTGAATGAATCTCAGTTCCTTAGCCGGTCACGGCGTCAGTTGCCAGACGGCGGGGGTACTCAGGTCCGGGTTGCCGGGGATGATGTACCGCCCGCCGATGTAGAATCGGCCTTCATCGTCGCGCGTCGTGCTGCCATAAATCAGCAAACTTTTGAAGGTGGCCACGGGTACTGGCACCACGATCGGTTTCGCCGTCGCACGCTTTGTACGCAGGTCGAACGTGAGCCATTCGTATTCCGCATCGACATTGCGTTTGCCGATCCCGCACAGTGTCGTTTCGCCGTCGTACGTGAACAGCGATGGGGTGTCACTTTCGCCATCGGGGTGGAACCAACCGAGGTCGGCAAACGCGGTTCCGGTGTCGCGCGGGTCGATGCGATACAGGCGGCCACGGTCGGTGACGAAGGCGTAACTGTCATTTTTCAGTGGCGTAATGCCGACGATGCCGTGCGACGACGCATCGGGAGATGTGCCATAATGCGCGAGCGGGAACGCGGCGATTTCTTGTAGTTGCGCATCGTATTCGATGAGACGGACAATCGTCTTCGTGCCTTCCTCTTTGGGCCGCGGTACGAAGATGTGGCCGCGGGAATCGGCGATGAAGTTGCGGGTCGTGTGCCCGCCGACGGACCCCACGCGGACGCTGTTTGCCACTTTGCCCGTAGCGGTATCGACCTGATAGAGCACGTGGCCAAAGTAACCGAGAAAGTAAACGAACCGCCCGCCGACTGCGGATGCAATCACCGCCTCACGCACTTCGCCAATATGCTCCCATGCGGCGGCGGCGACTGGTTTTCGACGCCACAGGTGCGAGCCGTGCGTGGGCAGTTTCGAGCCATCTTCGTTCTCGCCACCTTCATCGAGCGACGCGAAATAGATGTAGCCATCGGCGGCTTGCAGAATTTTCGTGTGGATTTTATTCTGCTCGACACCCGGTTTCGCGAGGTTCAGGCGAGTCAGATTCTCGACGACGCCACCGATATCGATCGACTGGCTCGTTTCCGGGTCGAACTCGAAAAGATGGGCCGAGAGATTTTCCGCACCATCGCAGGAGACGCCGAAATAAATTCGCCCCCGGTGATCGCGACCGGTGCTTCCCCAGACCGCCGCCGCATGGAACAACGGCCACTCGACCGCACGAACCGTTGGCACCCGCGCCGGATCGTTCGGTGCATCCGAGAAGACGAAGTTCTTGGCCGTCGGCGGTTTCTCTTTCGGCACAGCCTTCGGGCGCGACGCTGGCTTCGTAACCTCGACTTCCGCAACGGTTGGGACCGGCGTAACGGCCGGAGCACACCCTGTCAGCAAGAGCAAACCAATCCATCGCATTCGCATTGTGACTTCCTCCGTTCCTAAAATCATACGCGATGTCGATTTCGATTCTGCCTGCGTTGTGGTATGAAAACGATCGCCGATTGGGTAAGATTGATTGGAGTAGGCCGTTCCCTCTGTGGAGAATCTGACGATGTCCGAACCCGAACAACCGCTGGCCGCTGGCCGCCGCCCGTGGATTCTTGCCGTCATCACCCTGCTCGCGATGGTCGCCATCATCGTGGGGCTGGTGTATTCCACATCGTCGGTGAATGCTCGCCAAGAAGAAAAACCGACGAAAAAAACCGACGACGAGAAGGCCGAACTCGAACCGCAACTCGCCCCCGAACTCGATGGCGGCATCGCCTGGCTGAACACATCCGGCCCGATCAAAATGAAGGATTTGAAGGGCAAAGTCGTCTTGCTCGACTTCTGGACGTTGTGCTGCATCAACTGCATTCACGTCTTGCCCGACCTGGCAAAGCTCGAAAAGAAATATCCGAACGAACTCGTCGTCATCGGCGTCCACTCCGCGAAGTTCGAGAACGAAAAGGACACGAAAAGTATCCGCCAAGCGATCTTGCGTTACGAAATCGCGCACCCCGTCGTCAACGATGCCGAACACAAGATCTGGAACCGATTCGGCGTGAACTCCTGGCCGACAGTGGCCCTCGTCGATCCCGAAGGAAAATACCTCGGTCAGGCTTCGGGCGAAGGCAATTTCGAGCTCCTCGACAAGATCATCGGTAAACTTGTCAAGGACGCGAAAGCCAAGGGAACGCTCGACGAGAAGCCGCTCCGCTTCGATCTCATTCGCTACCGCGAAACCAAGGACACGCCGTTGTTCTTCCCTGGGAAAGTCCACGCCGACGGCAAGAGCAACCGGCTGTTCATCGCGGACAGTACGCACCATCGCATCGTCATCACCGACCTGGCCGGGAACAAGATCGACATCGTCGGCACTGGCTCGCCGGGGCGGACCGATGGTGGCTTCGACATCGCCCGTTTCGACGACCCGCAAGGCATGGCACTCGACGGCGAAACGCTGTACGTGGCTGACCGCAAGAACCACTGCATTCGGGCCATCGACCTGAAAACGAAGACCGTCAGCACCGTGGCCGGTACGGGAACGCAAGATGGCGATGCCACGAATCGGCGACTCGAACAGGCGATTGCCGGGACGAGCATCGGCTTGAACAGCCCGTGGGATCTACTCGTGATTGGCCGCGAATTGTACATCGCGATGGCCGGTCACCACCAGATCTGGACGATGGAACTCGACACGAAAAAGATCAAACCGTACGCCGGCGATGGCCGCGAGAATATCAAAGATGGACCTCTGTACGCCGCCCGGTTCGCGCAACCTTCGGGCATCGCCACCGATGGCAAGTTCCTCTACGTGGCCGACAGCGAAGTGAGTGCGATCCGCAAGGTGCCACTCGGCGGCGAAGGGCGCGTCACCACGCTCGTCGGCGAAGGATTGTTTGAGTTCGGCGACGTGGACGGCACCGCCGAGAAAGTGCGACTGCAACACGCGCTCGGTGTGATTTTCCACGAAGGCAAGCTGATTATCGCCGACACGTACAACAGCAAACTGAAGTTCCTCGACCCGAACACGCGGACGTGTACGACGTTCCTCGGTGGCGATGACGCCGACAGTTTCTTCGCGGGGCCGCTGTTCGACGAACCGGCCGGGCTGAGCATCGCGAACTGCAAAGTGTATGTGGCCGACACCAACGCGAGCCGAATCCGCGTCGTCGATCTGGCAACAAAAAAGGTTAGCACACTGACACTTACAGGCGTGCTGCCACCCCCGCCGCAAAAAGAATGGCTACCCCCCACCGAACCGAAGAAGTAACGCGAACCACCACGAACGGGATGAACGATATGGCGCGTCTGATTGCAATGCTGGCGATGTGTGCGACATTCGCGACCGCGATGGCGGCCGACAAGGACGCTTGGTACGTCAAGGCCGTCAAGAAACTCGAAGTGACCATCGAACCCGCGCAAGCGAAACCGGGCGAGACGGTGACGCTCAAGTTGCTCGTCCACCTCAACGAGGGCTACTACACCTACCCGCTGAAGCAAGAAGACAAGAACGCGGCGGGCATGGTGAACAAAATCGCGTTCGCCGACGGCACCGGTTTGATCTTCGTCGGCGAAACGAAAGACCCGATCGACTACGACACGAAAGCCGAACCCGAACTCGGCATCAAAGAGATGCGGATTTATCGCAACGAGGTGATTTACGAACGGAAAGCGGTCGTCTCACCGAAGGCCAAGGCGGGCGAGATCGCGATCCCGTTAAAGTCGTTCCGCCTGAATGTGTGCGACAAGTCGAACTGCTACCCAACGAAAACCGTGATGCCCGAAGCCAAGTTCAAAGTCCTCGATGGCCCCGCCGTCGCGGTGGCCAAGGAGTTTCAGGACGAGGTGCGAAAAGCGTTGGAAGAGAAGTAGCCTACTTCTTCACCGCCGCTTTCAACGCTTCGAGTACGGCTTTCGCGTCGCCATCATCGACCGAAACGAACGCGAACGACTTCACGACCTTGCCGCCGTGGACGATCACCGCGGTGAGGTGGGCATCGTTGTTCAAGCCCCAACCGTTCGGGCCGGTCTTGTTTTCGGTGTAGACGGCCAAGTCGGTTTTCGCGAACTTCAACGACATTTGCGCCGTTGGCAGATACGCCTTCATTTTGTCGATGTCGCCACCGACCCAGATCGCGACGGCAACGGCTTTGTCCGAATCATCGTTGACTTTCGCATCGATCGCCCGCAGGAATTTGGCCATCGGTCGCGAAAACTTCTCGGCATTCACGAACAGATAAATCGTCGGTTCGTCTTTGCGTAGCATCGCGATGTCGACATCTTTGCCTTCGTTCGTTCCGGTTGCGGCGAAGATCTTTAACTCGGTGACTTTCTCTCCCGGTTTCGGGCCGGATTCGACATCCGCCAAGGCAGGGCATGCCAAGACGAGGAGCAGTGCAAAGGTGCGAACCGCGTTCATAATCGATTCTCCGGCGTGACACTCAGGGGATATTCCGGCAACGACAATCCGAGTGTCGGAAGGGATTGCAGTCGCCGCCAGGCGCGGCTGACACGGGACGTTTCTTCCGCGACGAACGCGGCGTCGAAGTTCGACTTGGCGAACGCGCCCGTACAAGCGAGCATTGCCCACGATTCGCCGTCAATGTACTGTGCGAGTGCCGGATTACAGCGAACGTGGCACTCCGGTTGAAGGTGCAACGCTTCGAGCGGCACTTCGCCCAAAATATAGCGAAGATACAGGTCCGAATCGGTGACGGCTTCGACGTCCGAACCGCAGACCTGGCAGCAATAGCCTTCGTCGCATCGTGCCATACTTTAACCTTTTTTCCAGTTCTCGATATACTAAACGAATTGGAGTGCAACTCCTAACGAAGAATGGCTACGTGCGACGACGGATTGGTTGCCGATTTGCCAACTCGACCACGACTCGAAGAGACGGAACCATGCCACTGCCTATTGTTGCCATCGTCGGCCGCCCGAACGTCGGCAAATCCTCGCTGTTCAATACACTCGCGAATCGGCGAATCAGCATCGTCGACCCGATTGCCGGGGTGACCCGCGACCGCGTTTCGACGCTACTCGAATACGAAGGACGACACTTCGAGCTAGTCGACACGGGCGGTATGGGCATTCAGGACATCGACAATCTGACCGAAGACGTCGAACGCCAGATTCAAAATGCCATCGAAACCGCGGCAGTTGTGCTGTTTCTCGTCGATATTCGCGTCGGGGTGACGCCGCTCGATCAGACTGTCGCCGAACGGCTGCGGTCGATCGGCCGGCCGGTGATTTTCGTCGCGAACAAAGCCGACGACTCGAACCTCGACAACGCCGCCACCGAACTCTATCGCCTCGGTTATGGCCCGCCGTTGCTCGTCAGCGCGAACAGTCGTCGCGGAAAAGAAGATTTGATTTACGCGATCATCGACAAGCTGCCCGTCGATACCGGCGAAGCACCGGATAGCGTCGAACTGAAACTCGCAATCGTCGGTCGGCGCAACGTCGGCAAAAGCACGTTCATCAACAGCCTCGCGGAAGAAGAGCGCGTGATCGTGTCCGAAGTCGCAGGAACGACGCGCGACAGTATCGACGTGCGATTCGAGCGCGACGGCAAGACGTTCATCGCCATCGACACTGCCGGGGTTCGCAAGAAAAGTAGTATGTCCGGCAACGTCGAATTTTATAGCCTTCACCGTGCCGAGCGTTCGATTCGGCGCGCGGATGTGGTGCTGCACTTCTTCGATGCCCGAACGCGGGTCGGTCGCGTCGACAAGCAACTCGCCGAGTACATCATCGAGAATCACAAGCCCGCGATCTTCGTCGTGAACAAGTGGGATCTGGTGATGCACGCGATGGAAACCGAGAAGATGGCGAAGTACCTTCGCGATGTCTTCCCGATGCTCGATCACGTGCCAATCGCGTTCGTGACGGCGAAACAAGGCAAGAACACGATCCGGTTATTGAACCTCGCGCAACAGCTTTACAAGCAGGCCGGACAGCGACTCGGTACCGGCGAACTCAACCGCATTTTGAAGAATGCATTCGCAAACAACGTACCGCCGGTGCGGTTCAATCGCGTGGCGAAGGTCTATTACGCGGCACAGGTGGCGGTGTTCCCGCCAACGATCGCGATGGTCACCAACGGCCCGGAACTGTTCGACAATACCTACACGAAGTACCTGACGAAAGTGCTGCGCGACACCAGCCCGTTCGGCGAAGTGCCGATCAAGATGATCTACCGTGCGAAGAACGAAGGCGGCAAAATCCGCGGCAAACCCGGTGAGGTGGAAGATCTGGCCGTCGACCTCGACGGTAATCCGATCCCCGACTTCAGCGGCGAAATCGAACCCGACGAATTCCCGCCACCACCGGGCCGCGAGAAGGCCAAACCGGCCCGCACCAAAGTCAAAGTCGCCGCCGCGAAAGAAGAACCCGCCGAGCCGAGCGAAAAGCGATCCGAGCCGCGTCGCGATAACATCGTGAACAAGGCCCCTTCGCAACGGATCAAGTCGAAGAAAAAAGTGCCCAAACCCAAGAAGCCCGGCGTCTGGGATATTTAGTGGGGGGAAGTAATGATTTGGCGAGCCGGGTACCGTCAGCCGTGTAAGCCCTCTGATCCTTCCTGCGTCGTCGACAAATGCGATGCGAAATAAATTTCAGGAAGCAGTGGTAGAAGGCAGTTTATGACACGGCCTGTCTCTGATGCCCACATTTAAGCTCTCGACCTTTTTGGAACACTTTGAAGTCGATCGTGTCCTCGCAATATACTTGCGAGGTGCCATCCCACTGCACAACGTTGAACCATGGCACTGCTACATCGCCGAACGCGACGATCTCCAGATTCTCATCGGGCATGAGTGTGAAGTCTTCGCCCCACGGCTCGACGGCGACTACCTGCGGGGCATTTCGCCCGTTACAAACGCCGAGTTTCGAGCTGAGCGAGTGCATGTGATTCTTCTTGCCGTTAAAGTCAGTCATCCGCCAATTACAACTGGCCCGCACAACGCTTGCCGCAACTGTACCCACAACCAGGGCGAAACATCCGCCGGCCCCGAGCCAACGACGGCAGACAGCGCTTCGGCAAGTGATCGGCCATCGGCTAAAGATACCCCGGCAGCGGCCACACACACCGATCGGCTCATGCCTGCCGAGCCACAAACCAGCACCGGAACCCCGGCCCTTTAGCAACGTGGCTACCGATTCGGATGCCAACCGCAAAAGCCACGGTGGGTTGTCGCCGCCGTCGGACAGCGGGAACCGACACCGGATTAGCTCCCGCGGCAATACGGCGATTTGGTCGCCGTCTGCCAACTCGACGACGGCCTCGACACCGGCAGCCAGCACCGCGCGAGCGTCTCGCAGGTCGCCTGCGTTGCCAAGCCACAACGCACGTTTGGCAACTTGTCTCATCGCGAATATCTCGATCGTGTTTGGCAGTGTGCCACGACTAACGCATCCGAACCCAGCGAAAGTTCTGTCCGCCGTGTTTGTTGCGACGCTTCTCGCCCGCGCTGTGCAGAGCCTACGCGGCGCGGCTAAACGGGACGTTCACATTTTCGCGAGGTTGTCGAACAATCGCACCAAGGATGCCATCAGTTTTTTGAAGTCGCCTTCGTGCAGACTTTCGTTCGGTGCGTGCGCGTTGCTGGCGGGGTCTTCGATGCCTAACAGCAATGCGGGTGCGCCGCCGAAGAGTTCGGCAAGTGGGCCGACGAAGCCGATCGAGCCACCGCAACCGATGCCGACGGGGTCGCGGCCGAAGCCGTTGCGGAGCGCGTCCATTGCGGCCTCGAAGGCGGGGCCGTTCGGGTCGGTCATCCACCAATCGCAACCGGCCCCGAGTTGTTTCACCTTCACTTCGGCCCCGTACGGCGGGTTCGCTTCGAGGTACGCTTTCATCTGTGCAACGACGTCCGCAGGCTTCTGATCGGGTACGATTCGGCAACTGACGATCGCCGACGCGGTCGGAAGCACTTGGTTCGATGCGCCTTTGATCGAACTCGCTTCCTGGGCAATCACCGTGGCCGATGGGCGACGCCAGGTTTGTTCGTAAACGCCGGTGCCGGTTTCCATCGCGAAGTTCGCCGACGGCACGACGCCGAGTTCCTTGCGGAACTTCGCATCGTCCCACGGCAGTTTCCGGAACGCGGCCCGCTCTTTGTCGGTCAGTGGCCGCACGCTGTCGTAAAAGCCGGGAACGGGCAGTGGCTGGTTCGGTGCGAACAGCTTCGACAGCACGACGTTCAGCGCCAGCGCCGCATCGGGGACGGCTCCGCCCGCCATGCCGCTATGCACGGGCATCCGAGCGGTCGTCACTTCGACCATCAGCGCGACGATGCCGCGCAGCGAGTACGTGATGCACGGCAACCCGACTTCGATGTTCTCCGTGTCGCAAACGACGATGACGTCGGAATGGATCTTCTTCTTGTGCAGTTCGAAGAAATTGAGCAGGTTCTTCGAGCCGATTTCTTCCTCGCCTTCGACGACCATCTTGATGTTCACGGGAAGCTGATTCGATGTCTTGCGATAGGCCGCGATGGCCCCGAGGAAAGCAGAGATCGCGCCTTTGTCGTCGGCGGCACCGCGAGCGAACAGACGGCCATCGCGCCGCGTGAGCTTCCACGGGTCCGACAGCCATTGCTCGATGTAATTCACCGGTTGCACGTCGTGGTGCGCGTAGAGGAACACCGTCGGTTTGCCGGGGGCTTCGAGCCATTCGCCGTATGCGTACGGCAGCGAGTTCCCGACTTTGATCGCTTCGACGTTGTGCAACCCCGCCTCGCGCATCATGTCGCAAGTGAGGGCGGCGGTGCGTTCGATTTCGGTTTGGTGTTCGCCATCGGTGGAAATGCTCGGCACCGCCACGAGGTTTGAAAGCCCGCCGATGATCGCTTCGTGGTTCTTCGTCAGCCAGTCGAGTGCAGCCTGCATCAGTACATTCCTCTAGGGGTTTATCGATGAATCTACTTTACCGCGAATCGCCCATCGGGTAAACCGAAGGATCGAAGAGTTTCGCACGAGACGCACCATGACAGCGAATCCACCAACATCGAACGGACGCAGCCTTTACTTCGGCGGCTGCCTCGGCTTCGCGATACTTTCCATCGCGTTACTCGGCGTCGTCGGCTGGATGATGGGCTATCTCGATGGCCGACTGAGCGTGAAGAATGCGGGGAATGATGTGCTAAAATTGCAAGTCGAGGCTTGGAATCGAGGCGATCTCAACGGCTTCGTGGCCACGTACCGCATGTCGGACGACGTCACGTTCTTCGGCGGTGGATCACCAACGAAAGGTTGGGCGGAGATCCTCGAACGCTACCAGAAAAGCTACGGTAGTCCTGGTGCGAGGATGGGCCAACTCCAGTTCGAGAACGTGCAAGTCGAAGCACTCGCCTACGATTCCGCCCTCGTTCGCGGCCGTTGGGTTGTCAGTGACAACGGACAATCGAAGGGCGGCCTGTTCACGATCGTTCTCCGCAAAGGATCGGATGGCTGGAAAATTATCCACGACCACACCTCCTCCGATGCACCGTAATTTCCAAAACTAACATCCCTTCCCCTTTAGAGGTTCGTTCGCATGTCACTCTCTCGCCGTTCGTTTCTGGCCGCCACCAGTGCAGCCACACTCGCTGGTATCGCACGTTCGGAAACGCCAAAAGTGCCGAAGTTTCAACTCGGCCTCGTGACTTACAACGTCGTGCAGTCGTGGGATCTGCCGGCGATCTTAAAGGTATGTCAGGCGAACGGTTTCGCTGCGGTCGAGTGTCGCACGACGCATAAACACGGCGTCGAACCGAAATTGACGGCCGACGAACGCAAGACCGTCAAACAGCAATTTGCCGATGCGGGTGTGAAGTTCTGGGGCAGTGGTAGCATCTGCGAGTTTCACTCGGCAGACAAATCGGTGGTGGCGAAGAACGTCGAAGACTGCAAAAAGTTCGTGCAACTCGTCGCCGACCTCGGCGGCAAAGGCGTGAAGGTTCGCCCGAACGGCGTGGCGAAAGGCATGAGCGTCGAAGCCGCTTGCAATCAGATCGGCGATGCACTGAAATTGTGCGGGAACGCGGCCGCCGATGCGGGCGTCGAAATCTGGGTCGAAGTTCACGGAGCTATGACCGCGATCCCCAAAAACATGAAGGCGATCATGGATTCGTGCGGGCACAAATCGGTCGGCGTCACCTGGAACTCGAACCCGACCGACATCGTCGACGGTTCGATTGCCGAGGGGTTCGAGTTGCTCAAATCGCACATTAAATCGTGCCACATCAACGACCTGACCAACGACAAAGCCGGGAAGTATCCGTACCGCGACCTGTTCCAGCGCCTACAAGGCATCGGCTACGACCGCTACACGCTGTGCGAAGTCGGCAAATCGTACGACGTCGAGACCGGCACGCAGTTTCTGAAAGAGTACCGAGCGATGTGGTCGGAGTTGGTGAAAGGTTAACGGGTCTCGACTTCACCTACGCGAACGCGATTTGTCAAAAAGCGAAACGCGATCTGACGTAAGTCGGAATTTGCGACGTGCGCGAAGTGACGCAAAAGTGTCGCCAAATGACGCAAAAGTGTCGCTAAATGACATAGAAGTGTCGCGTTTGGACGCAAAAGTGTCGCGTTTGGACGCGAAACGGTCGCTATTTTCAGCGCGGATCGTGACGACCCACTCGACGCAACTCGCAATTCGGGGTCGAGATACGACCAACCGACCGGTGATTTGCGATCGAAAAGTGTCGCGAAACCCGAAAAAAACACCCGAAAAACCGGTTTTCGAGCCGCCGCAATTCTGACTTACGTCGATTTACCAACTGGGTTCGTCGTGGAAGTGGCCGCCACTTGGAGTTTCAGCAACGGCTTTGTGCCTGGCTTTCACGACGGCTTCGGCGAGTTCCAGATCGTCCTTCGTGGTGATTTTGAAGTTCGACGCACTACTGGCGACGACGTACACCGCGTGGCCAATCGCTTCAATCAGTTGTGCATCGTCGGTAATTGCTGCACTGAGATGGCTGCGTTTCGCGTACGCTTCGACGAGCCAATCGCGGCGGAAGACTTGCGGCGTCTGCGCTTGCCAAAGCCCCAGCCGCGGCACCGTGTCGATAATGCGCAACGATTCCGCATCGACCTTTTTGAGCGTATCCGCCACCGGTACCGCTAGCATCGCGGCCCCATGAACGTGCGCCGTCGCAAACACCGAATCGATCAGCGATGCCGTCACCAACGGCCGCACCGCATCGTGAACGGCCACGTAGTCGACATCGTCGGGTATCCGTGCCAGAGCGTTCGCCACCGACTCGAATCGCTCCGAACCGCCTGCGACGATCTCCGCATTCGCGAATGCCAACAGATGCCCGAACCGCCCGCGAAACGTGTCGGTGTCTTCCGGTGAAATGACGATGTACACCCGCGAAACATCGCTGCGAGTCCAGAACAACTCAGCGGAACGCTGCCAAATCGGTCGGCCATCCAGCCCGACAAACGGCTTCTTTTCCAGTCCGCCGAACCGCGACGACTGACCCGCAGCCGGGATGATGACGGCAAACATGGCACCCTCTCTCATGGCGAGCGGCGGGTGTCAGCCCACTGATCCCGCCACACGCAAACACAATTTCCAGCAACCGACCCACAAACTATCAATTGGCGATGGGCATTGCCAACGCCACAGGAAGTATCAGGGGGCTGACGCCACCCCTCTCGCCAAAACGGGCACGTCCTTCAGCGATTGTTGCCAGTCCGATAGGCTCGTTCGCCACTCGTTCCAGATCGTTTCTTGCTCGGTTAAGAGTTGTTCCACGCCGTGCGCGTGTCGTTGCATCGCGTCGAGTTTCGCGTCCCATGCCCCGTGCAACGCCGTAACCGTCGGTAAATGATCGTCGCCGCGATGAACCGGTTTCGGCGCGGCAACGTCCGCAGGCAGATCGTACTTTTGCAGGTCCGTCAAGCAATTGCCGATCGATTGTTCGATGTCGGCCAGCGTCGCGCGCCATCCCATTTCGTTCGCGTTCATGATCGCCCCCACGATCGAGAAATTGTGCCTTCCCCCGAAAGCACGCGATTCAATAGCGAATGTTCGCCGCGAAAGGGAGAGCAATTATTCGACGTCGTTATTGACCGTGTTGCAGTTTCGCGACGAATCGTATGAGGTCCGCCGGGAGCGGCATTTCCCAGTGCATGACGACTTCGGTGACGGGATGCACGAAGCCGAGTTCGGTGGCGTGGAGTGCGAGTCGCGGTGCGCCGTCGGCGTTTAGCACGGTCGTGCCGTTCATGTTCTTGATGTAAACCTTTTCGCCGCACACGGGGTGCCCCGCTTCCGAGAGGTGAATGCGGATCTGATGCGTTCGCCCCGTTTCCAATCGGCACGACAGGATCGTATGCTTCGGCAATCGCGTTTGCACTTCGATGTGCGTGATTGCTTCTTTGCCCGTGGAATCCGCACTTCGCGTACTGCCACGGCGGCCATCGCCACGATCCCGCGTGAGGAACGAGCGAATCGTGCGGGCTATCAGCGTGCCCGGCACAATCGCCAGATACCGGCGAACGACGGTGTGTTTGCGAAATTGCATACCGAGCACGCGCTCCGCCAACACCGTGCGCGCGAACACGAGCAAACCGCTGGTTTCCTTGTCCAAACGATGCACGATCCGCAACGGTGGAAGCGTTTTCAACGAGCGATTCAGGCGCTTCGCGATGGCCGCATGTGCGAGATCGTAAAGCGTCGGATCGAGTTCGCGGCGGCGCTCGGACCATTCGAGTTCGGCCGGATGGCGAACGCTACTGATCCCCGATGGCTTCTCGACGACGACGACGTGATCGTCGAGGTGACGAATCACGAGCGTGTCGGCAATCGCGTTTCGCGTCGCCCCGGCAGGCCGAATCAGCAGTTCGATAATCTCGCCTTCGCGAACGCGCCGAGCGGCATCGGCACAGACCGTGTCGCCGATTTTCACGCGGCGATTCTCGATGAGCGCCTTCACATCGCTCCACGACGGTTGGTGGAGGTGCAACCGGGAACGCAGCACTTTCGCAAGCGTATGTTCTGCTTCAGGGGCAATCACAGTGAATGGGGGCAGTGCGAGCATGATTTCTTAACCAATCGAGTACGGAACACACATTATGGCATTGTTCGACCTCAGAAATCACGAAACCGACGGTAGCGCACTCAAGAGGTTTTGGTCTTGCTCATAGCGTTTGACGGCTCGTTCGAATGAGCCGGTTGTTTTTGTAAGTAACAGCGAAAAGGGACTCCCCTTGCGTTCGAGTTTCTCTGTGACGTCGCATTGATGTCGGTGGATCTTGTCGCTCACATGTTGCCGCATGTCTTCGCGGGCCGGTATGCGGTCGATCTCGCACGTGGGGTTGGCCAGAAAGGCCATAAGCTTTGCGCAGTACTGGCACTTGCAATCGACGACTGCGGGACGCGCCCAATCGGTCGGTGGCGTGGGCTTCTTCGCGGTGGTGAGTTCGAGTTGCGCTCGCACAGCGTCGAGCCACAACTGGAATTGTGGGGGAACCGAGCCGAAACGCTTCTTCGACCATGGGATCAACGATTTCAGAGCGGGAACCTGGCAGTCGTCGAGGCTGAATTCGTCCGGCAACTCCCGAACGACACGCATCACCCGCGACAGGTCTTCGTCGCATCCGCTTGCCGCCAGCGCCTGGAGCAGCAGCGGGAGCGATTTGTTGGGAACGGACACTTCACGGCGATAGTATTGCGGTCGCTCGGGACGCGGTTCGCAGAATCGGTCTGCCGCGATTTTGCATAGTACACCTGCAAGAGTCGACTTGTCGGGATCCGCTGACGGATCGCAACAGAATGCGGAAAGCCATTCGACGTCCCGCAACGGGATTTCCGGTCGGCTACGATCATTCGGCGGCGCTGCGATTAGGAGTTTCAGTTCCTTAGCGAACGCGGCCCAACCGAACTCGCGACACACGGCCACCACGAACGAGTCCAGGGGCAACGCTCCATCCTTTTCCGCTATTTTCGTCAGGAACGCTGCGACGGTGTCCCGATCGTGCAGCATCAGCAGAGACTTCGGAAAGTCATCGAGCGGCGACCCTGCCACTCTCTGGGAACGACCGTAATCGAAGGATTGTCTGGGCCAATGAACCACGATGCCGCGGGCAAACTGAATGCAGTCGTTGCGTGCAGCTTCGAGCCGTTTCTTTGGCGTTTTCGCCAGTTTCCCCATCAACGAATGGAGTAGTGGAATGCTGTTGGCCGCCCCAGAACTGGCGATGACTTCAAAGTGACGATCACGATGCCAGACGACGATGGCCGAGCGATGATACCAACGGTCGAGCGTGTTCCCGGCGTTGCCCGTGTACCCCTCGTAATCCTCGGTTGTCGGCTTCCAATCGTTGATCGGCACCGACGAAACGATGGCCGACAGGTCGAATGGGATGGTTCCCAAAGGCTGTTTCTCACCATCGGGATTGGCCCACTCGGTTCCGCTCAAATCGTCTTCGTAAGTCTCGCCGATCTGGATCGCGTGCCGTCGTGGGGCATGGCGGGAGTGGCGAGAATAACCGTGGTCGTAGCTGCCATCGTCGGCGGACTGCATCAAGTGGCGTGAGATTTGCGCCAAGTGTACCAGGCAATCCGCCTTCGCCGCCGCCGTCACCACCAGGTCCGCGAGTTCCCGGTCCGCACCTTTCAGCAAATCCAGCGAAAGCCCGCGTTGCGTGTAGTGGTGGTCGAGCGCGAAAACCAGCGGCTTGGCCGGTTGGCGTACCACCCACGACCCGAGCGCCTCGGTCAGTTGATCGTCGGGAGCCGCCGGTTCCGATTGCTTCTTGGGCTGCGGTTTCAGCACGAGGTTATAGGCCAGAGCGAGTCGAACGCCTTTCGTCACGCGCCCGACCTCGTGCTCGCAATCGGCGTAGAACGCAGCGAAGCTGGGGGCCTTGCGAGTCGCTGCTTCTTTGAACAAAAACACTTCTTTGGTCGCACCATGCTGAACGGTCAGCTGCCCGCCTTCAAACGGGTTCGGCAGTACGACGATCAAGCTCGCCACCATCCGATCGTGCTTCTCGCTGTCGCGGTGCGGCAGGAAGAACCCGCCCTTCTCGTACATCAGCAGCTTGTAGAGTTTGGCTTCCAGTCGGTCTGCGGGCAATCCCAGCGAGTCCGCGATCGTTCGCGTCGCGTCGACGATGGCCGCGTTCCATTCGTCGCTGAGTTGGAACTTCTGCGGATCGAGTTCGTACGTGTTGCGGACCTTAGTATCGACCAGCGTCTCCGTGCCTTTCCCGTAAGGTGCGACTTGGCAGACATCAATTAACAACTTCGCCGCCCCGCGCTTCAGCGGAACCCGCACGGAACCCATCCCTTCGACGACGAGACCAGGATCGACCGCAGGCAGACTACCCGCAACAAAGAACTTCGCCGAAATCGCCGCCTGCCCGATCGCAGTCACCAGCCGCTTGATTGGAGAGGAATCGCGTGGAAGTTTCGTTTTGGATTTCGCCATCGTTCGCACCTGATTTGGCACATTGTGAGAGACTGGCCCACCCTCTCGATGATACGCGAGTCGGGGGCATGGTTCCAATCGCGGCGATTTTGGTAGCCGGTGAATGATTCCACCGTCTACCCACCCACCCATCCCTGGA
>JAYWCL010000195.1:0-25443 GCA_043780595.1 Limnoglobus sp. | reverse complement strand
GTGGGTTCGAGCACCAACAGCATGCTTTAGAGGCCGTCTTTTCGTAAAGAGCAAGTCAAAACGCCAGAAACCAGACGCCGGAAACGCGGTTACACCCTTTCACGCATCGACGATCGATCGAGCCTCGCGAACGCAATCGGGCCACTCAACTTCGTCGCGAACGATTTTGAGACACCGGCAGGCAGTTTGGTCGTAACGGCCACATCATCGAATCTCACACTGATTCCGAACGGCGCAATTGTCCTCGGCAACAGCGGTGGAACTCGCACGGTGTCCGTAACGCCAACCAGCGGAATATCGGGACGTTCAACGATCGTACTGACGGTTGTCGATGGAGCCGGAGCAACGACGACCAGCCGGTTCCTCGTGACGATTACTGCTCAACCTGTCGCACTCGTTGGCGTGCCGCAGTTTGCGGTCGGGACCGATGCGGGTGGCGGCACCGCGACGCTGTTCAACCCCGATAAATCCGTGCGGTTCACCGTCACGCCGTTCGTAGGCTTCACCGGTGGCGTTCGCACCGCGAGCGCGGATTTCAACAACGACGGCGTCGCCGATCTCGTCGTGGGCACGGGTCCGGGGATTGCCACGCAAGTTCGCATTTTCGACGGCAAAACGCAGGCCGAACTGTTCTTCGTCGCGCCATTTGAAGACTCGTTCACGGGTGGCGTCTACATCTCGGCAGGCGATGTCACGGGCGATGGCATCCCCGATCTGGCGATCACGCCCGACGAGGGCGGCGGGCCGCGAGCGGACGTTTATAGCGGGGCGGTCGGCTTCCCGAAGATCGCGAGTTTCTTCGGCATCGACGACACCAACTTCCGTGGTGGGGCACGTTCGGCGATCGCGGACATGACTGGCGACGGAGTAGCCGACTTGATTGTCGTGGCCGGTTTCGGTGGCGGGCCGCGAGTCGCGGCGTTTGAAGGCAGGTCGCTGAGCACCGGCACGCCGGTGAAGATTTTCGGCGACTTCTTCGCGTTCGAGCAAGCCCTCCGCAACGGCATCTTCGTCACCGCCGGAGACATCAACGGCGACGGTTTCGCGGACCTGATCGCGGGTGGCGGACCGGGCGGCGGGCCGCGCGTGTTGGCACTCGACGGCAAGAGTTTGCTATCGAACGAGTACGTGAATTTGGCGAACTTCTTCGCCGGCGACATCAGCAGCCGCGGCGGCATTCGCGTCGCCGTGAAGAACCTCGACGGCGACACGAAAGCCGACATCGTGGTCGGTTCCGGTGCAGGTGCCGGCAGTTTTGTGACGGCTTACCTCGGCAAGAACATCGAAGTCAGTGGCGTGCCCACCGGGCAATTCGACTTCGAGTTGCTCGACGGCTTCAGCGGCGGCGTGTTCGTGGGATAGCATTCGTAGTGGTGAGTGGTGAGTGGTGAGACAAGAAGTCATCACTCGCCACTCACCACTCGCATTCACTTCGCAACGAATAGCTTGTCGATCTCGTCGTCGGTGAGGGCGTCTTTGCCTTCTTTGGGGTCGATGACGAGGGCGTTGCCGTTGGGCGTTACCCAGAGGACGTGGTTGCCGAGGCGGTAGACGTCCTTCATTTGCGCCTGCTTTTCGAGGATGCGGAAGTACGCAGTACCTTGGGCCTTGATCGCGACGATCGGCATTTTCTTGTCGAACTTGTCGTCGATCCAGACGCCGCCGACTTCGACGCAGTTGCGACCGTAAGCGGCACGGTTGGCAGTTTGCGAAAGTTGATTCTGGTTGCGTAAGTTCGTCGAAGCGAGCGACAAATCGACGCCGAGTGTGCCGGTCTGATTCGATGACAATTTGCCACCTTCGTAGTTTTTCTTGGCGTTGTCGTAAAGCTCTTGATCGCGTTTCGCTTTATCGAGTGACTGCCCAATGTCACTCTTGCGGTCTTCCGGTTTCAACGCCTTCAGTGAATCTTCGACTTGCTGCTTTTGCAACTCGCCGCGTGCCGAGCTGATTCCGTCCTTATCGCCCTTCCCCGCCGCTTGTTGGGCCACGACGCTCGTATTTGGCGCGGGTCCACTCACGCCACCGAACCCGCTACCACCCCCGCCGGGAGGCGCGATGCCATTCGCCCGGAATCGACCGGGAGCTGCGACGGGCATCGGGCCATCGGGGACGACGAGATAGCTCGTGTAGGGCGTCGCGATGCCGTACTTTTTCGCGAGTGCCACGACTTCGTCGACGAGTTCTTTCTGTTCGCCATTGGCGCGGATTTGATCCAGAATGTAACCGACTTTCCGCCGTGCCCAGAGGTGTTCGACGAACGATTTATCGTCTGTCGTGCGCGAGGGGAAATCGACTTCTTCGACGATCTCGCGCGTCTCGCTGCCGACCTGACCCGTCAGCTTGATCGTGGCAGGGCCGCGACCGCTGAAGCGACCGATGAGCACGAGTTGGTTCCCGTGAAACAGGTCGGGAATTTGCACCGGGTAGATGCCGTGCAGCCGGACGTTACTGCATGTCAGGCGGACGTTGGTCATGACGGGATGGCTGATTTTCGAGTATAAACTGCTCATTTTCGCTTCGATGTCTTCCGACGGCCGCACGTACGTACTGACGGCCCGCGTCGATTCGGCGAGTTGATCGAGCATCGAGGAATTGACGTCGTCGCCGACGCCGAACGTGAAGATTCGCGTGCTGGTACTGTTCTTCGCAGCGACACTTTTGATGATGCGATCCGGGTTCGTTTCGTCGACCGTCGGCACGCCATCGGTGAAGAACACGACGTTGAACGAACGCCCCTCGTCTTTCGGGCGGAAACCGAGTGCGGCATTCAGCGCAGGCAAGATTGCGGTGCCACCACTTTGCCGGAGATCGTCGACCCACTTGTGCGCCTTTTCGAGTTGGTCGGGCGTCGCACGGGAAAGATCGTCGCGGTAGTTATCGACCACCGTGGCGAAGCTCACCATCGCGAAACGATCCTTCTCGCTGAGGTTGTTCAGGCAGAATTTGAGTGCCTTCTTCGCCTGGGCCATTTTGAGGTCCGACATGCTCCCGGACTTATCGAGAACGAGCACGACATCGCGCGGGACTCGCTGCGCTTTTACCGATTCGGTTTGCGGCGAGATCAGCATCATGAAGTAGCCATCGTCCGAAGAAACGGGCCGATAGAAGATCGGCGTGATGCCGATTTCCTGCTTGCTGCTGCCGTAGAAAAGCTGGAAGTCTTTATCGAGAGTCGCCTGATTCTTATCGAACTCAACGACGACTTCGCGGTCGCTTCTGCGGTGGAGCACGATCGAATGCGTGGGGCTGTAAACGCTTTGAATCGAGTGTGCGGACTTGATATTCACGCTCACCGAGAACGCTTCGAGCGTCCGCGTCGCCTGAATGTCGGTACGCATCGGGTAGATGTATTCGACCGCGTTGCCCTCTTTCTGCGCGATCGATGTGAACTGCAATTTCACCTTCTGATCGCCCCTCGCGGGAATGGGGAACACGCGCAGTTTCAGCAAGTCCGTCCCCATGTATTCGAGAATTCCGGGGTCCAGCGTACGGCGAACGATCTCGGTGTAGATGGCGTTTGCTTTCTTCGCGTCGAGGAGTTCGCCACTGGTTTCTTTGCCGTCGATCCACATCGAGAACTTGTTGACGCTCGCGCCCTTCGGCACGGGGAACAAGAACGTAGCTTCGAGCGGTCGGTCGGTATGGTTGCGGAAGATTTGTTCGACGGTCGTCGTCGCCACTTGTTCGTCGATCGTGGCCGCGACCTTGTGGCTCACCATCGCGAGCGGCGGCAGTTTTTTGTCTTCGGGTATCAGAAAGCCACTGGCTTGCGCGTGGCTGGCGCACGCGAGCAGAACGATCAGGAGTGAGAGTCGTTTACGCATGAGAGACCTCAACGGGGTGAGAGGAAGTGGCTGCCCTGCCCCGATTCTACTCGGAAGCACGATGAGAAGACGATGGGAAACGCCGATTCGTTGGCGGTCGTTACGCGGGAGTTACACGAACGAAAACAGCCCGGCGAACGTTCGCCGGGCTGCGATAGTTTGCGACAACCGGATGTCAGTCGGCGTTCGTGGGGCGGATCACGATCATGACGCTAACGGTGCCCGGTTGGCGGTCTTTGCGTAGCTCGTGGTACTGCTTCACGTCTTTGGAGAGCGACGGTTGTGCCCGCACGATCGGCGGTAAGTACGTCAGCAGGATCGCCGATTTCTCGACCTTCGTTGCCTTCTGCAAACTGTTCGCCACTTGATCGAGCGTGCCCGTTGCCAACGATTGATTCGGTATCGTCGCTTCGGGTTTTTTCGCGGCGGTTAGGTCGATGCCGAGGAGTTCGCGTAGGTCTTTGCGTTCCTGTTGCTGCCCGGAAACCACGTGCAACCGCGTCGCGAGTTGTGGCGTGGTCGTCGCTGCCGACGCTAACCAGTTCGACACTTCGGTCGCGGTCAACATGTCGGTGTAGAGGATCCACGTCGAAGGCATTTTCCGCTTCATCCGTTCGCCGGCGATCGTCTCGGTGATCGTCGAAATGCTTTGCGATTTCCCCGCAACGATCAGCAATTCAGCGGCCTTAGCAGTGTCTTTCGCGAACAGATCGATTCGCGTACCCGATGCGGACGCCAGTTGATTGCGTAGCGATTCCTTGGCATCGTCGCGCTGAATATCGCGGAAGGGAAGCAACATCGGTAGTTGCACGCGAACCGAATCGATTGGCCTGAACGAATCGACGAGCGGCGAGCCAAAAACCGTACCGGCGTTCGCAGGTGCAATTTTCGCCGTGGGTACCGTAACGGGCTTTTCAACGATGGCCACGCTCGGGGCGACATCGATTGGCTCGAATTCGATCTGGTCCGTGTCGTTGCCGCGATCCGCCACGAGAATCGACGTCTCGACGGGTGGCGTCGCGCTCGTGTCGCCCGAAGGTAATGCCAGAATTTGCTGGGCGAACGCGGCTTCACTGTTGCGATTTTGTGCGATGTAGAACGATGCGCTGCCGACGAGCAAGAAGAAACTCGCGGCGGTGGCCAGCGATAACCACACCGTGCGACGATGCGAATCGGCTTTGGGTTTGGCAGGCGTCGTGTGCGTGTGGGCGGGCAGTTGGCGGACGCGAACCATCACAGATTCCGCCAGCGACTTCGGAGCCTGGCAAACCGCGAATTGTCGCAGCCGGTCGCGCTGCTCGCAAAGCACGACATAGAGTTCGTTCGCAACTGGCGATTTCGCGATCAGCGCCTGAAACGCAGGTCGTTCCGCAGCAGTCAGTTCGCCATCGACGGCGAGACAAACGAGTTCGCGTTCCAAATCGGGTAGCGTCTTCATTGGGGTAGTCCCCTTCTCCTCAAGAAATCGAATCGTTATCGTGCGCCGACAATAATAATTTCAGTTCCAGTCGTGCCCGGTGCAGTCGGCTGCGGACGGTACCAATCGGTACTTTCAGGAACTCGGCAATCTCTTCGTACTTCATTCCATCGATGTCTTTGAGCACCAGTACATTGCGATGCTCGGCCGACAATCGCTGGATCGCTACGTGTAGCTGGATCTCGTCTTCGCTTCGTTCCATCCGCTCGTCGGGTCGCACGCCAATCGAGTGATCGGACGGCTCGGGGATCGTCTGCCCGTTACGGTTTTGATCGAGGCTCACCACCGGTCGCTTCTTGCGTTTCTGGCTGATCGCGGCGTTGAACGCGATCCGGTACAGCCAGGTATAAAACTCCGAATCGCCCTTAAACGAGTGCAGCGAAAGATACGCATTCAAGAAGGCATCTTGTGCCGCATCGTAGGCGTCCTCGGGGTCGTTGACGATGCAAACGAGTGCCCGAAACAACCGGTCCTGATAGCGTAACACCAACGCGCCGAACGAGTTCGGCTGGCCGTTGAGACACTCGTCGATGAGTTTCCGGTCATCGATGTTCACGGCACCCTACACGCATAGAGATGGCCAGCGAACGTTTAGTTCCCGGCTTCGGTCGAATTTCAGCGATTCCAGAACCTATTGGCTTAGCATAGTTCGGCGTCACACCGCATCTGCCCGGATTTCCCGAACGCGCGAAGTTCCCTCCTGGCAGGGATATCGAACCGGCTATACTAATCAGACGTACCCTACCCACGCCGTGCGACAGCGAGCAATACCCGCCGTTATGGACAACCAGAATATCATCGTTCGCGGGGCGCGCGAACACAACCTCCAAAACATCAACCTCGAACTTCCCCGCAACTCACTGGTGGTCTTTACCGGTGTTAGCGGATCGGGCAAAAGCTCGTTGGCGTTCGACACGTTGTATGCCGAGGGCCAACGGCGATACGTCGAATCGCTGTCGAGTTACGCCCGGCAGTTTCTCGGCCAACTGCCGAAACCCGACGTCGACTTCGTCGGTGGATTGTCCCCCGCGATCAGCATCCAGCAAAAGTCCGCCGGTCGCAATCCGCGTTCGACCGTCGGCACCATCACGGAAATCAGCGATTACCTGCGTGTGTTGTATGCACGCCTCGGGCAGGGATACTGCCCATCTTGCGAACGGCCAATCACCGCCCAAACTCGCGAGCAAATTCTCGGTCGCATTCTCGCACTTCCCGAAGGGACGCGATTCTTGTTGCTCGCGCCGGTCGTGCGCGGGCAGAAGGGCGAGTTCAAAGACTTCTTCGCCGACATGCTGAAACGCGGTTACGTGCGGGCCAGGGTCGATGGCAAAGTCGTTCGCCTCACCGATGATCTCAAGCTCGACAAACGCATCAAGCACAACATCGAAGTCGTCATCGATCGGCTCAAAGTCGAACCGAAGGTTCGCACCCGTCTCGGCGAAGCCGTCGAACAGGCGTTGAACCTCGCCGATGGTTCGGTGATTGTGGCCGTGGAACCCGATGCGCGCCCCACGAACAAAGACGATACCGAAGAAACCCCGAGCGAGGAGATTCTGCTCTCCGCGCATTACGCCTGCACTGACTGCAATCGCAGCTACAGCCCCCCTTCCCCGCAACTATTTTCGTTCAACAGCCCGATGGGTATGTGCCTCGAATGCGATGGCATCGGCAGCCAGTATTCGTTCGACGAACAACTGCTGATTCCGAATCCTAAACTCAGCGTCTACAACGGTGCGGTGATGGTCGTCGGCCCGCTCAAGGGGATGGGGCGTTGGCGCAAGCATATTTACGAGGGCGTCGGCGCGTCGCTCGGGATCGATCTCAAATTGCCGTGGAGCGATCTGTCGCCCGAACACCGTCAGTTGCTACTTCACGGCAGTGGGGATCGGCACATCGTTTGGGAATGGAAACAGCGTGGCGGCGCGGTCTGGAAGCACGGCGGCAAGTGGGAGGGCATCGTTCCGCAATTGCTCTCGCAGTTCAAGAAAACCACGGCCGGCCCGCGACGGATGCAACTCGAAAAGTACATGCGTACCGGCAAATGCACCGCTTGCAACGGTCATCGCCTGAACCCGCAGGCACGGGCCGTCCGCGTCGGGAACAAGACGCTCGTCGAACTCGGTCGGATGCCGATCGGCGAACTCGTCGTTTGGTTCGCGGACATGGAAGCGAACCTGCCGGCCGTGCCGCGTTTCATCGCCAGCGAACTCCTCAAAGAGATCCGCGCCCGCATCTCGTTTCTGCTCAACGTCGGCTTGCATTACCTCAGCTTGGATCGTTCCGCACCGACGCTCTCCGGCGGTGAAGCTCAACGCATTCGCCTTGCGGGCCAGATCGGTTCGGGCCTCGTCGGCGTGCTGTACATCCTCGACGAACCGAGTATCGGCCTGCACCCGCGCGACAACGAACGGCTGTTGCGCAGCCTCGAAAATCTCCGCGACATGGGCAACACCGTCATCGTCGTCGAGCACGACGAAGACACGATGCGGGCGGCCGATTACCTCGTCGATTTCGGCCCCGGCCCCGGCATCCGCGGCGGGCAGATCGTGGCCGCAGGCACCCCGCAGGAAGTCTTCGACAACCCCAACAGCCCCACGGGGCAATACCTTACGGGGGCGAAAGAAATTGCGATCCCGAAGGAGCGACGCAAACCGAAGGCTGGCGTTTTGCGGATCGTCGGCGCGAAGCACAACAACCTGAAAAACGTGACCGTCGAGATTCCGCTCGGGTTGTTCGTCTGCGTGACGGGCGTGAGTGGTTCGGGGAAAAGTTCACTCGTGAACGACATTCTGAAAGAGGCGTTGCTGACTGTCGGCAAGTCGAGCGCCGATACGGAAACGGAAGGCGAAGACGCCGCGACGCATTCGGTCGGCGAGCACGATCGCATCGAAGGCATCGAGTGGATCGACAAAGTCATCGACATCGACCAGACGCCGATTGGCCGTACGCCGCGTTCAAACCCCGCAACGTACATCAAGGTGTTCGATGAGATCCGTTCGCTGTACGCGAAGATGGCCGAGGCGAAGGTGCGCGGGTATCAGTCCGGGCGATTCAGTTTTAACCGGCCCGGTGGGCGTTGCGAATCGTGCGAAGGCAATGGCTCGAACAAACTGGAAATGGATTTCCTCGCCGATGTCTGGGTGACGTGCCCGGTCTGCGGCGGGCAGCGTTTCAACCACGAAACGCTGCAAGTGAAGTATCGCGGCCAGTCGATTCACGACGTGTTGCAAATGGAAGTCGGGCAGGCGGTCGCGCACTTCGAGCACATCGCCAAAGTTCACACGATGCTGAAAACCTTGCACGATGTCGGGCTGGATTACATCAAACTGGGGCAGCCATCGCCGACACTTTCGGGCGGCGAAGCGCAGCGCATCAAACTCGCGAAGGAACTTTGCCGACGCGGCACGGGGCGAACGCTTTACATCCTCGACGAACCGACGACGGGGCTGCACTTCGAAGACATTCGCAAGCTGCTCGATGTGCTTCAAGGCTTCGTGGCGAACGGCAACACCGTCCTCGTGATCGAGCATAATCTCGACGTGATTAAGACGGCCGACTGGTTGATCGATATGGGGCCGGACGGCGGCGCGGGCGGCGGAATGCTGGTCGCCGTCGGCACCCCGGAAGCGGTTGCGAAAGTTCCCGAGTCGCACACGGGGCAGGCGTTGATACCGGTACTGTCACCGCGTCGTCAGTCGTCGTCTAAGTCTGGCAAGAAAGCAAAATTAGCGAAGGTGACCAAGAAGCCGCGACTGCCGGAGATTACGCACATCGACGTGCGCGGCGCGATGCAGCACAACCTCAAAAATGTCTCGGTACGCATCCCGCGAAACGAGATGTCCGTATTCAGCGGACCGTCGGGTTCGGGCAAAAGTTCGTTGGCACTCGACACGATTTACGCAGAGGGGCAACGCCGTTACGTCGAATCGCTATCGAGTTACGCACGGCAATTTCTCGGCCAGATTCAGAAGCCGCGTGTCGAACAGATCACGGGGTTGTCGCCGGCGGTTAGCATCGAACAAAAAACGACGAGCAAAAGCCCACGTTCGACAGTCGGCACGATCACCGAAATTTACGACTACCTGCGCATCCTCTACGCGCGGCTCGGCCAGCGATATTGCCCGAAGTGTCGCGTCCCGATTGGCACGCAGACTCGCGACGAAATCGTCGAGCGGATTCTCGCGATGCCCGAAGGAACGAAGATCTACATCATGGCCCCAATCGAGCGAAAGGGGCAGGAAAAATACGAATCGTTGTTCGATGAAATTCGCCGCTCGGGGTTCACACGAATGCGCGTCGATGGTCGTTCGTTCAACCTCGACGAGCCACCCGCGATCGACCACAAACGCAAGCACCGCATCGAAGTCGTCGTCGACCGGAACATCGTGCGGGCCGGTACGCGAACCCGCATCGCCGAGGCCGTGGAACAATCGCTTAGCCTCGGTAAAGGCGTGATGCTAATTGCCTTTGTCGACCTGGAGAAAGAGGAGACACAGTGGACCGTCGAGAAGTTTTCGCAGCACTTGGCGTGCGACCAATGCGGCACGAGCTACGAGCCGTTGAACCCGCACAATTATTCGTTCAACAGCCCGCTCGGCTGGTGCCCCACCTGCGAGGGCCTCGGCTTTCAGCGCGGTGCGAACGCGAACTTGCTGATCGGTGACACCGGGCTGACACTCCGGCAAGGCGCGATCTCGGCGTGGCCGTGGCTCGCACCTGGTTCTGCATGGTTGCGCGTCGCCGAAGGCTTAGCCAAACACGTCGGTTTCTCGCTCGATGTGCCATTCAGTTCGCTCGACCCAAAGCACCAGCGCACGATCACCCACGGGACCGGCGACGACTGGATTGCGCTCGCGCCATCGGTACCGGCAGCGAAAGGAAAGAAGCCGCGCACGCCCGAAGTGCAACCATCGAGAACGCACAAATTCCAGTACAAAGGCTTCTTCCCGGCGATCGACGAAGCCTCGCGGGTGAGCTTCGTGTATCGACAAAAGCTCGAACATCTGGTCGACGAAGTGCCCTGCTCCGCATGCCACGGATCGCGGTTGCGGACCGATGCGGCGGCCACCCGTGTCGCAGGGCTGTCACTCGGCGAACTGTGCGACAAACCGCTGTCCGATGTCAACCGCGTTTTCGACGATTGGAAGCCCTCGACCGAACAAGCCCGCGTGGCCGGCGAGGTGCTGCGCGAGGTTCGCAATCGCCTGACGTTCCTGATCGATGTCGGCCTCGATTACCTGACGCTCGCCCGTCAGGGGCCGACGCTTTCCGGTGGCGAAGCCCAACGCATCCGCCTCGCCTCGCAGATCGGTTCGGGCCTCACCGGCGTGTTGTACGTGCTCGACGAACCGACCATCGGACTACACCCGCGCGACAACGCACGGCTATTAAAATCGCTGCAACGCCTCCGCGATCTCGGCAACACGCTCATTCTCGTCGAGCACGATCGCGACGTCATTGCGAGTGCCGATCATCTCTTCGACTTCGGCCCCGGTGCGGGCGACCTCGGTGGCGAAATCACCGCGTTCGGCCCACCGAAACAGGTACTCAAATCGAAGGCGTCACTCACCGGCCAATACCTATCGGGCAAGCTGTCGATTCCCGTGCCGACCAACCGGCGTATTTCCGTTAAAACGCCTGCGAAACCCGTCCCGATCGAAGCCACCGAAGCCGACCTGCGTGCGGCATTCGAGTTCCCGGCGAACGAGTTTTTGACGATCCGCGGCGCTCGACAAAACAACCTGAAAAACATCGACGTCAGCCTGCCGCTGCGTTCGTTCATCGCGGTCACCGGCGTCAGCGGCTCGGGGAAAAGCTCGCTCATTAACGAGGTGCTGTTCAACACACTCGCGCGCCGACTGAACCGCGCCCGCACCGTCGGTGCCGCCCACGACGAGATCACCGGACTCGATTTCATCGATAAAGTGATCAACGTCGATCAAGACCCGATCGGCAATTCGCCATCGTCGAACCCGGCGACTTACACCGGCGTTTTCGATCTCATTCGCGAAGTTTATTCGCGGCTCTCCGAGGCCAAAGTGCGCGGCTATCACCCGCGGCGATTCAGCTTCAACCAGAAGGGCGGCCGCTGCGATGCCTGCGAAGGGATGGGCCAAAAGAAGATCGAAATGCACTTCCTGCCCGATGTCTGGGTCGAGTGCGACACGTGCCATGGCAGCCGCTATAACCCCGAAACGTTGGCGGTGAAGTTCCACGACAAATCGATTGCCGACGTGCTGGCGATGCGGGTCGTGCAGGCGCTGGAGTTATTCAAAAACATCCCGAAAATCCGCGTGATTTTGCAAACGCTCGCCGATGTCGGCCTCGGGTACATGGCACTCGGGCAGTCGGCACCGACGATGTCCGGCGGTGAAGCCCAGCGCGTGAAACTCGCCGCCGAACTCGCGAGACCGAGCACCGGCCGTACGATTTATCTGCTCGACGAACCGACGACGGGGTTGCACTTCGACGACGTGCGAAAGCTACTCGACGTGCTCCACCGCCTCGCCGACCTCGGCAACACCGTCATCGTCATCGAGCACAATCTCGAAGTCATCAAGACGGCAGATTGGGTCATCGACATCGGCCCCGAAGCGGGAATCCGCGGCGGGCAGGTCGTCGCACAAGGCACGCCCGAAGCTGTGGCGAAACAGGCGGCGGACAAGTCGCGGCCCGTCTCGCACACCGGCATCATTTTGAAGGAGATTCTTGCAGCGGGACCGCACGTGGCACGCGAACGCTACGACGCGAAGGCTGCGAAGCGCGCACTCGTCGGCGACATGGACATCTCCGAAGTGGGGAAAGATTCGCAGTTGCCGTGGGAGGAAAACGGCGAACGTTGGCACACGAAAGACCGCGTCACCACGACGGGGAAACCGTGCAAATGGGAGGGTGCCGTGCTCGCGTGGGTGAACGAGCGCATCCACGAATTCGGCACGTTCTCCGATACGAATTGGAACCACCGCAGCATCGTCGAAATCTCGGCTGCGAAGAAATCGAACGGCTGGTTCCTCCACGCAATGACGGGCCACGAAGCATATCTAAAGCTCGTGTTCCGCGTCGGTCGGGGCACATTCAAGGAAGACGTTCTGGGCGCGGAACTGAACCTGAAACCGCTCAGCGACACGCCGGGCCTCGAAGGTTTTTCTCGCGACAGTAACCGTGTGGAAATCACCACGTCGCCGGGAATGCAGCAGGTTGTGATCGTCGTTCACAAGATGGCGGAGGTCGAAACTCCAGCGTTTTTGAAGTTTCTCCAGACGGCGGTTGCGTCGTTCGCAAGCCTGCAAGAGAAGTCGCAGGGTAGTGTCGAAGACCACATGCCGTGGAAGAAAGACGGCGAAGCGTGGCACCTCGGCGAGAAAGGGTTCCCGCCCGGCAAAGGGGCAAAGTGGGACCGCCCTGCCCTGCCCTTGTTATTGAAGCTCATCGGCGAGATGCAGCCCGATGTCGAAGTCAAATGGGATAGCCGCGAGCATATTTTGTTCAAGACGGCGAACGACGCGAAGTCGTGGGGTTGGTGGCGAACGAAGGAGAGCAAAACGCTCGTTTGCAACTTCGTCATCAAGCAAGGCCAGTACAACCTCAGTCACGTTGAAGGTGCAGCGCACACAGTATCGATTGCCAACGAACGCTCCGATGGTACCGAAGTCCTTCGCCTCGAATTCACGACAGCGGATCAAGTGCGATCGAAGCCGCTGCGTGCGTTTCTGAAAGAGTATTTCCAGGCGAAAGCGAAGTGACGCATCACTTCGCGGTGAATTCGCGTACCACCGTTGTCGGCTTCGGTTTCAGCGAATCCCGCTTCGTGAGATCGGTTTCGAATGGATCGTGAACGCGATTACCGCACGGGTCTTCGAGCCGATGATCGACGACAAGCCGATAGCTGCCGCGCAACCACGGTCGCTTCGGTTGGAACGACCAGACGCTTTCGTGCGATGACAGTGCGATGTCACCATCGCACGTTTTGCTCGCCGAATCTTCGACCCAAACGAGCCGTTGGAGTAACGCGGCATCGTGCGGTTTGCCGAGTTGCACGGTGAGCGTTCCCGCGTCGTTAGGCCCCGCGATCTTCCATTTCAATGGATCGACGGCTTGCCGGTCGGCCGCCACAACGGCGAAGGTTTTGCGGTAACCTTCCGTTAGCGGAGTGCCGTTGGCGTCTTCCCATTTGGGATCGACGATCAGCGTGAACGACTTCCCCGCCTCGAGCGCCGGCCCGAGATCCTCACGTGGCTTGACCTCGCGCTTGATGCGGCCCGGATCGAACAACAGCGTGAAGCGTTTGCGGTCCGGCGACCAGAGTTCTTCGTCGAGTTCGAGGAACGGCATCTCGACGAATTTTTTATCGGTGTCGCAGTACAAACGAATGCGATGGAACGCCTCGCCGCGCGACATCGATTGCGAGAAGTGCAGATACATTCGCAGCATGTTTTCTGGCAATTTGTCGCCAGAAGGATACACCGCGAACACACGCGAACGTTCGGCGACGAGTTTGGGAAGTGTGAATGCAAACTCGCGTTTGGTGTCGCCATTCCAGATCGCGAGATAGTTCACGCCCACCGAAAACGGGAACCTTGGCACAAAGCGTAGCGTGCCATTCGCGTACGAATATTGCCCCAACATCGGCACCCGCGCCGCAAGCTGTTCCCGCGTGCCATCGCCCGTGATGACTTTCAGTTTCTCAGACCAATCCACAACTGGATTTGCAGCGAGATTCGCCACTTCGAGAACGTAAGTCTCCCCCGGTTTGGCGATCAATCGAAACGCAGGGGATTCGAGTTGCGCGGCCACAACAAGAACGAGAATGGCGGAGACGTGCATCGTATTTCCTTCGCAAAGTAGCAGCGGAGTGTGCTGTGTTCGCAAGCCAAATGTTGCCAGATTTTGGAACGGTGGCGCGATCATTTCCCCCAATCATGCCAACCGCCAAAGCTCTTATGTTCGACTGCCACCTGAGCCGGATGAACGCGAAAGATAACAATCTCAGGACAATTCTCGGCCGTAAGCACGGCTTCCTTCCCTGTTGACTCCACCAGACACCGCATGAAACCGAACAGGGCATCGAGTTGCAGTTGTCCTTTTATCTCCTGCGGATCGATGTCGAACTCGATTTCGTCAACCGTGAAAAAGTGGCAGTTAGTCTGCACATCAGAAAACCAAACTGTCAAACGGCGATCGCACTCGCCGGGTAACGGAAATGCCAGGGAAGCATCGCTCGGCAATTCCGTGCGCTCTTCATTTCGGAAGTACACCAGAGTGTAGCGAGCCGCATGAATCGCATCCAACATACGCTGCCAGTCGGCGATAGTAGTGCGAAAGACATATATGTCTCGCCAACTGCCGTCAAAGGCGAACTCGTCGCGAACAGTTTCCCATGTGAGACTGTCCATTCGTGAACCTCGCCACTGAACTGGGCTGTCGAATGTGATGGAACATACGCGGCCCCAATCAAGTTTTGCACATCCTCTTCACCTGTAGATAGGATGTCAACGAGATTATGACCAAATAGGCCCTCACGCTTCGCTACGCAAAGCCTACGCGGCGCGGCTAAACGTAGATTCTGATCTAGTTGCGAACATGTTCCACGTATGGGCATTCGTCACACCAGCGACAACGATCCCTCCGCATGATATTTGGAAATCTGTTCTCGATCGCCGATCCAGTCCGGATCGCGGGCTATGAGCATATGCCACTCCTCATATAGCGTCCGAGGCATGACCTGCCGCCGGTTGGTACCGCTTGACGGACCCCAGAGAAGGAATACGGCTACAAGCGCTTTGTGAAGCATGGGACCACCAAGCGACCGCAAGAACGGAACCGTGTCCCACTTAGCGGCGTCCGCCTGCTCGAAATAAATTAGCATCAAATGGAGGGTGTTTTGTTCAACAAGCCACTCTGCTTGCCGGGCCGACTCGAACTCGGGGCTGCCGACGACTGCTTCGATGGTTGCAGTCAAGCCTGTCCCGTGTCGCTCCAGTTTCGAGAAGGCGAGGTTAGAAACGAAGCACGATTCGCCCGACCGCGTAACGTCCGTTCGCAACGCTTCCCAAGTTTCTTCAACTCGTTCGTCACGATCCATCTGACCCTCCAAAATCCGTGCTATAACTGCGACTCGCATGTCCACCTCGATTGGGTGGAAGTAAACAACCTCGTTGCTGTTTCGCGATTTCAGGTGGAAGCGTCATTTTTTGGTTGATCTTTTCTTGTGGCGCGGATTACCGTACAGTTTGAGACAACCCCGTTCGAGGCATTGTAAGGATTAGACATGGCTACCCCCTCGGCGAACGACTTGACCCGTCAGCAACTCGACGAACTCGATTCGCTTTTGCAGCGAATGCTATCGTCGCCGAGTTCGACGCCGCACTCTCGCCCTGCCCCCGCACCGCTGCCCGCAAGTCCGTTGCCACAGCCGCCGGAGTTTCTGGCTCCGACTTGGCGTATGGATCGGCCTGCCGTCGAACCGACCGTGCGTTCGCCGCACATGATGCACGACGCCGAAGCCCTGTTATTAGTGGAGCAACCGAACGTTACGGCCGACCGACTCGGGATGTCGCTGGCATACGCCCCCGCACCGCTGCCGACACCGACCGTGCCGTTCTTGCCGCTATCCGCACCCAACGTGCCGATGGAAGTGCCAGACACGTCGTTCGCGGGTAGCACGTATACGTTGCCGGGCAGCCCCTCGCGGTTACCGGAGTTCGACCGAATCGACCTGACGGAGCTGAAGGCACCAGAACCGGTCGTGCTGTTGCATTCGTCGGGAACATTGCCAAGCGAGCCGATCGTATCTAAGCCGAAACTCGCGAAGGTGCCATTGTTGTTGTGGCCGCTGTTCGCGTGCAATTGGGTCATCGAGCGGGTTCTGCGACAATTCGACGCACCGATCGCTCATGCATTGAAACCGAAGTACAAACAGATACTCGGCACGCTCGGGATCCTCATGCTGATCGTCGCCGGGATTTGGGCGTCACGCGGGTTGGGCGTCAACCTCAAGGTCAAGTGATGCCGAGCAACCGTTGGTAGAGGCGTTCGTACTCGCCCGCACTGCGAATCCACGACCAATCTTGCTGCATGGCCGACCGGATGACCTTCTGGAAATCCTTCGGTCGATCGCGATACAACCCAACGGCTTGTCTGACTGTCTCGTAGAGTGCGCTACCGGTGTAGGCCACGAAACTGAAACCGGTTGCGGTGCCTTTCAGAAGCGTTTCTTGCGTCGTTCCGACGACACTATCGGCCAGACCGCCCGTGGCCCGAACGACGGGTGGCGTGCCATATTTCATCGAATAGAGCTGGTTCAAGCCGCTCGGCTCGTAACGGCTCGGCATGAGGAATAGGTCCGAACCGGCTTCGATCAGGTGCGCCAGCGATTCGTCGTAACCCAGATGTACGCTGACTTGTTGCGGGTGTTTCGACTGAAATTCGTTGAGTTGCTGATGGTATTCGCGGTCGCCTTCGCCGAGGAACACCATCTGGCAACCGAGGTCGAGGAACCCCGGTGCGGCACTCATCACGAGATCGACGCCCTTCTGCCCCACGAGCCGGGCGACCATCCCGAGTATCGGCTTCGCGGCATCGACGGGCAGGCGGAAACGCCGTTGCAGTTCGGCTTTGTTGATCGCCTTCCCTTGCGGGAACGTCTCCGAATTGTACTTCTGCGGCAGTAACGTATCGGTTTCGGGGTTCCACTCGTCGTAATCGACGCCGTTCATGATGCCCGAGAGTTTGCCGCGCGATTGCTGAAGTAACCCCTCGAAGCCACACCCGTACTCGGCAGTCTGAATCTCGCGCGAATAGGTTGGGCTGACGGTGTTGATCGCGTCGGCGAACGCGATGCCCGCCTTCATAAAGTTCAAATGCCCGTGAAATTCGAGCTGTTTGTGGTTGAACAACCAACCGGGTAAATTGGTGAGCCGCATGACGTTTCGGTCGAACATCCCTTGGTAAGCGATGTTGTGAATCGTGAACACGGATCGCGTGCGTGCGAATCCGGGACGTTCGCGATACATCTCGGAAAGGTACGCGGGAACGAGGCCACACTGCCAGTCGTTGGCGTGGATAATGTCCGGCGCGAAGCCAATCGCGGAGGCGACTTCGAGAATCGCACGGCTAAAGAACGTGAACCGCTCGGCGTTGTCGGGGTAGTCCGCTTTGTAACCGCCCGGCATCGATTGCTGATACAGCCCGAAGCCGCACGATGGATCGTCGCGGTCGAAATAGCCACCGTGATCGATGAAGTAAATCGGCACGTCCGAGTTCGGCAACGTCGATCGAAACAGCTTGCAGGCCAGCGTGCGGTCGCCGACAACAACCGGTACGACCGTCGCGGTTTGCACGACGGGGACTTTCCCGAGGCGAACGCTGCGATGGTACGGCATCACCACGATGACGTCGTTCCCGCGTTTCCGCAACGCACGCGGAAGTGCCGCGGCCACGTCCGCCAATCCGCCGGTTTTTGCGAACCCCACAACTTCCGATGCCGCAACAATGACCCGCAGCGCCACAGGTGATCCTCCAGAAACTATTTCAGCGGTTTCGTAATACTCATCGACTTTGCGATGCGATCCAGATCGTCGGTCAACTCAACTGCATCGGTTCGCAGTAACCGGGTCGCAATCGTCACGCCGCCTTCGGACTGCGTCACGACCGAATAATCCATCCGCACCTTTTGGCCGTCGAGGTCCGCATCGAGTGCGAACCGATCGACGGCGGGTTTGTCTTGCACGCGCTTCGGTGGCTGGACGTTCGCAGTCTTTGCCTTGGCTTTTTTCAGAAACTCCAGCGATTCTTCGAGATACGCCGCCGCCGTCGGTAAGCGAGTCGGCGATTCTAATGTGAGTAAGATACCGGCCCCGTTCGGCCCGTCCAACGTCAATTGCCGCCCCTGCACGGTACCGATCCGCCAACGTCGCGGATAAATGAAACGAACGCCAAGATCGGGATTCGCGTACAGGAGTACAGAGTTCTCAATCGTCGGCTTGGTCTCGATCGTTTTGATCGCCTCATCGGAAAGTTCGACCGCGTTACGGCTTGCGGAACGCGTCATCGTCAGTTGACCTTCGACGCGTCCTGCGGTTTTACCGTTACCATCCAGCAGTTCGTGATTGCCAGTGATCGACAGATACGACAGCCGTTTGGCTTCGAGGTCGAAGTACGCGGTGCCTTCGATGGTGTGCCGGCACGGGCCGTGTTCGTCGAGGCCTTTGACGGTGCCCGAAAGCGCGAGCCGGGCGAGTTTGCGGTCGTTGACAGTTGCGATCGCGACGAATTTTACCGCGAACCCGCCTTCGTCGAACTTCTCCATATCGGTGAGTTCGCTGACTGCCGCAGGTGACACTTGCCATTTATCGCCGACTTTGACGGCTTTCTCGGAGAGGAGCGCGGGGACGAGCGTTGCGGAGAACAGATCGGAACGCACGATGTCGATTTCGCTCCACATGAGCGGGCCATCGGGCGAGAACGGCGACTTCACCGCCGAACGATTCGGCAGCGTTTTGCGAATCACAACCATCCGCCGAACGTCTTTGCGAATGTCCGCACGCTGTTCGCGGTCGCCACCGATGCCGATTGTGCGGGCGAATTGAACGTCGCGATAGGCACGAAGGACTTTCTCGGTGCCCGGTTCATCGCTCGGCAGAACCCGCTCGTCGTAGTTGAGAACGCTTTTGCCGACCACCGTAACGAGTTGCGGCTTACCCTCTTTGTTGGGGACCGACATCCTTCCGCTCAGTTCGACGCGAATATCGACGCGATATTCGCTGCCCACCGAAAACGGCTCTGCGATAACAACAGGCTCCTCGCCCGAAGCACCTGGAGCAACCGCGATCCAGGCCAGTAGGCAAATAGGTAGGATTTGCAGTCGATTCATGATTAACGCGCTAGGAAACGGGAACGAAGGACGCACAGAAACCATCTTATTCGCAGTTGTCGTCCGATGCGGGCGCAAACATGAGCATAATTTTCGTTCGACTGTCACGAGATAGAAAAACCGGATCGCGACGTGAGTCAGAACGACGTACCTTTGCAAAGCGGTACGACCGAGCGTGTAAATCTGACTACTGCTACGCATAATGACGCAACGGAAATCGACGATACTCGGCCAACGAGCGGCCTCCCGAAAACGTAAGTGATGATAGACGAACGATTTGAGTAATAATCTCAAAGTAAGTTCGAGAAGCTCGAGAAACGGCCCTGAAATTGCTGTAGCTGGGACGTGCTTCGAGGACTGTCGAAACATCACAACTAAGGGTGACGACGAAACTAACGGCTTGGAAACGATTTACTTCGATTCCGATTAAAATCATGGCGACGCGGACTCGAATAGCACTGAGTAACGTCTGATTCAGTAAGAATCAACCCCGTTTCAACGGAGTACGTTCAAAGCACGACGGTTAAGATTGAATCGAAACGGTTGTATAGTTCAACGAGAACACGAAATACGCGACGAAAGAACCCAGACAACAACGGAAACCAGGCGACAAGTTGGAGGGATACCACATGACCTACGCATACCAATATACAGCAATCAAAGAACTTACGCAGCAGATCTGTTTGGCGACGCTCGCTAAGCGACGCGAACAGCTCAACAACGCTGAGCGTCTGCAAGCCGAAATCGTACCGAACAAACAGTACCCATACTCGTTTATCTGCTTTCGCTTGACCGACTACCGGACCGATGCACACCCCGAACTGCTGATCGTCGGCGAAGAGCTCAAGAACGAGCTGTCTTTGCTCATGATCCAGGTCGAACGCTCGATCCCTCCACAACCGATCGAATCGCTTTGCGAAGAAGCGCTGACGCTCGACGCGATCAGCAAGGAATTCAACGTCTCGACGAAAACGATTGGCCGTTGGCGTCTGCGTGGCTTAGTCGCACGCCGCGTCAAATCGAACGGACGCAGCCTGTTGGTATTTCCGCGTGCGTCGGTCACCCGCTTCGCCGCTTCGCACAAAGACCGCGTCGCCAAGAGTAGCAAATTTTGCCACCTGAGCGATATGGAAAAAGAATCGATCATCCTGCAAGCACGAACCTTCGCGTCGATCGGCGAAAGCCTGACCGACGTGAGCAAAAAGATCGCGGCCGACATCCATCGCTCTGCCGAGACGGTGCGGTATACGATCAAAAACTTCGACCGGGATCACCCGACCGAAGCGGTTTATCCGATGCGACAAGGACCATTAAACGAAACCGCTAAAGAGCAGATCTTCAACTCCAAATTGGAGGGGGCTTCTGTGGAAACGATTGCCAAACAGTTCGGCCGTACCCGATCGAGCGTCTACCGCGTCGCGAACGAAGTGCGCGTGGAACGACTGCTCAATACGCCGGTCGACTACATGCACAATGCCGAGTTCGACGACCCGAAGAACGATGCGACGATCCTCGGGCCGATGCCCGACGAAGTGGCGTTCTTCGAGAAGATCCAGTCGATGCGCCCGCCCAAAGACATCGATCCGCAAATGGCGTATCTCTACGAGAAGCCACTGCTGACCCGCGAACAGGAAGCGCACCTGTTCCGCAAAATGAACTATCGTAAGCACAAGCTGCATAAGCTCCGCGAGAAGCTCGATCCCGCACGGGCACGCGTTCAAGACATTCGTGCGATGAACGAACTGATCGAAGATGTGAAAGCGGTGCGCGACCTGTTGATCGAGTGCAACCAGCGTCTCGTTCACTCGCTGGCGACTAAGCACATGCAGAGCAACCAGTCGCTCGACGAACTGAAATCCGACGCGAACATCTCGGTCATGCGAGCCGTGGAGAAGTTCGATTACAGTCGCGGGAACAAGTTCAGCACCTACGCCACGTGGGCGGTGATGAAGAACTTCGCGAGAAGCATTCCGGACGAAAACACACGTCGCACGCGGTACGTGACGGGTGCCGACGAGTTGTTCGACGCGAAAGCGTATGCTCGAACCGACGAGCAAGAGATCGTCGCGCTTGCGGACGCGGCCCGGAATCGCGTGAACATGCTACTCGAACACCTCGACCCACGGACGAGGGATGTGATCCGGATGCGAACCGGCCTCGCGGGCGGCGAAGAAATGACGCTCGAACAGATCGGCCAGCATTTCGGCATCACGAAGGAGCGCGTGCGGCAGATTAACGTCCGCGGTATGAAGCAACTCCGCGAATGGGCCGCCCAGGAAAAGGTCGAACTTCCGTAGTGCGGCGAAAGTATCAAAACAAAACACCTCGCCCGAACGGCGAGGTGTTTTCGTTTCCTTTCCTCAGTATTTCCAGCGATTTCGTTCATCAATTTCTCAGGACTGACTCAGCACCTTCTCACGTTTGAAGTGTTAGATATACCGCATACCGAGTTGCGGTTTGCGTGTCGCAGGTTGGAGGATAATCGTCATGAGTTCCGATCCGTTCAGCAGCTTGATCCTCGGCGTTATCGTAGGCGGCGGTCTGTGCGTTTACGGTCTCGGGGCGTTCCTCTCGAAAGCCGTTTCCATCCGTGCCCGTTTGGTTTGGACCGCGATCACGGTTATCGCGGTCGCAGGACTGACCTTTGAAATGAAGCAAAACGCACTCGTTTCGAGTTTGTCCCTCGCGTTCATTTTGCTACCGACGCTGTTGTCGGATCGGGCATGGATTTCCAGAGTTTTTCGAGTGGTCTCCCAATTCCTCCAAAGTTCGACGGCTCGATGGGTGATGCCGTTGTCGTTCGGCGCGATCGTTGTTGGAAGCGCTATGTTCCAGTACGAACGCCGTCAAATCGCGTCGAACGAACGCGACATTCAGATGATGGAGCGATTGAACGGCACGCCGGAACTCGTCATCTCGAACGAGCGATTCCTCTTAACGGATAGCGGCAACCGAATCGAAGCCCACTTGCCTGCCGATCTGGTGCAGGATTTGAAATCCGAAGAGGAACGCGAGTTGCTTAAGGATATGCACGTTTCGATGCACATTATCCAGCACGAACCGGCCAACGATGACTCGAATTGTCATGGCTGGGTCTTTACGGGTGGACGCTATTGGGTGCTCGGACGGTCGGTCGATCCGATTCTCAAACAGAACAATTACGAGCCGACGAAATCTCCGCGTCCTGGCGATCTCGTCGTCTATCGCAACGATGCGAAAGTGGCACACACGGCGATCGTTCGCTACGTCACCGAAGGAATGCCGGTGTTGGTCGAAGGGAAATGGGGCGCGCTCGGCGTCTATCTTCATGCGGTCGAAGAATCTTGCTACGGCCGCAATTACATGTTCTATCGTAGCCCGCGGAAAGGCCATCAACTCACCGAAACGTTGCCACCCACGCTAACCAACTCGTAACCCGGCAGCTGTCAGAATCACTTTGAGATGCTGTTTCTTCTCTGTGCTGAGAGGAGCAATCGGGCGGCGATTCGGCCCGGCACTACGTCCGATTAAGGCCATCGCTTCCTTGATCGCGCCGTTGCCCGTACCGAGCGACATCGCTAACCGGATCGGGTGCAAGATCGCTTGCTGCTTCAGCGCAGCGACAAAATCACCGTTCGAGAACGATTCGTAAATCCCTACGCATAACTCGGGTGCAATGTTGCAAGAGGCAGGTATCGCTCCTTTTGCACCGAACATCAGCGCAGCGGCGATCAGCGTGTCGCGGCCATTTAATACGCTGAACGTGGCGGGTACGCGCCGGATGATTTCGATGGTGTTCTGCAAGTCGCCGGACGAGTCTTTGATGCCGATGATATTCGGAATCTCAGCCAGTTTTGCAACCGTATCGGGTTCGATACTCAGCCCGCCGCAGGTGGCGGGATTGTTGTAAAGCACGACGGGTAAACTCGTGCTGTCTGCCACCGCACGGAAGTGTTCGACGAGTTCAATTTGCGTCGGCTTGATGAAGTACGGCGTAATGACGGAAACGCCGTTCGCGCCTTCCTTCTCAGCCATTTTCGTGAGGCGAATCACTTCGCGAGTCGACTCCGCACCGGTTCCCACGTACACGGGTAACTTGCCGTCAACGTGCGAGACCGCCGCGGTGACGACGACTTGCTTTTCGCGTTCGTCGAGTGCGTAAAACTCTCCCGTCGTACCGAGAACGAAGATGCCGTGAACGCGATGCGCGATCATGCAATCGATGTGCGCACGAAGCCCCGGCAAGTCGAGCGATTCGTCCGCCAGAAACGGCGTGACAACGGGCGGGATGATGCCTTGCAGTGGCATGAGGCGTTCCTAACTCGTTAAGAAATCGGCGTATCACAATCGTTCTGAAGATCCTGCCAATCGCGTAAACCCTGTCAAACCAACGATCAAAACGTGATCCTCACCGATCAACTTGCGCTCACAACATTCGGAATAGCCGTGCGGCATTTTCGCTGAAGACTTGTTCGTGCGATTCGGCGGGCACGATACTGGCGATGAAATCGCGATACGCGAGCATCGGAACGAGGGGCCAGTCGCTGCCGTACAGGAAGCGATTGGGTCGCTCGGCATAGCGGAACGCTTTGCGAATTCGCTCGGCCACGTCGGCCATCGTGTCGCGATGTTCCTCGGCTTCAAAGTCGCTCGCTTCCCCCACGAACAACCCTGAGAGTTCGCCCCAGACGTTGACGTTCTTGTAAATGACCTCAGCCGCGTCGATCGTCCACGGGTTGCCGATGTGCGCGATGATGAATCGCGTTTCGGGGTGGTCGACCGCCACGTCATCGATGCCGAGCGGGTGCGCGTATTTCAGCTTCGCGTAAGGCGAATACGTGTCTCCGGTGTGGAATGTCACGGGTATCTGAAACTGTGCGGCGATCTCGTAGTATCGCCGATAGGTCGGGTGCGTCGGGGCGAAATGCAAGTAGCCGAGGTAGCCTTTGAGGCCGACGACTTGACGACCGCGCACGAGCGATTCGACGCGGGTGAAATGCTCGGTGTCGGCGAGGTCTTTCGTCGGGTCCATCACGCCGATGGCAGCCAGGCCCGGTACGTATGCGGCGATTTCGAGTGTGCGATTGATGCCGAGCGGATCGTCTGGCGTGATCGTCCATTCGCCCATCGCGAAGGCACGGGTGATCCCCGCCATCGCCATTTCCGCGCGAACGAGTTGTGCCACGCTTTCCACCGATTGCCGTAATACCGGCGACAGCGACCCGGCTCCGGGAAGCTGCGGCGGGGCAACGTGGATGTGCGCATCGATCATAGCGACACGGGGTAAGAGTGAGGCCGTCGAATTAGTTCGACTTCGCGGTGCCGGGTGGCAGGGGAATCGCTTGCGGTGCGATCACGGGAATTCCCGCAGGCAAGCCTATCGGGGCGACGGCGTTGACCGGAGTGTTCGCCGGTGCCTGGGCATTGTTGGAAACCTGTCGGAACGAGGTCATATCGTGTCGGCGAATCGACACGCCGACGCCATTGGTTCCTGGCCCCATTGTGTAGATGCCGAACTTCCCCGAAGTCGTTTCGGCAATATACAGCGCGGCCTGCCCTTGCGTCACGTAGCCGGTGGTCATGATGAAGTGAACGTCGGCTTTCGGGCTGACATCGAACTGCTCGGCGAGATCGACCTCGGCCCAGCCAACGATTTTACCGAGATTCTTGTCGATGACGGTGCCCAGCAGTTTGCCAGAACGATAGTCGAGCAACCAAACGCCATCAGTCTGGATTCGCGGGTTGATCGACACCGCCCCGGTGACCATCACGTAGTCTTGGTAGCGGTCGCTACTCGCGGCCCCGACCGTTCGCGGCGAGCCAAAATAGAACGCCGTCGCGCAGACTCCTGCGACGAGACCGCAAACCCCAACAAATAGTGTCGTCGCATTGCGCATCGGTAGTCCCCTGTAAGTTCCGGGTGCATAACGTGAGTGTTCGGGAATGTCCAGACGATTTTCCGCCACTCTTAATCGACGTAAGTCACAATTGCGGAGACGCCAAAACCGTGTTTTTGGGTGTTTTTCGGTCTCAAAATGCCACTTTTCGATCGCAAATCGCCGATCGGTTTCGAGGGTTTTTGCTTTATCCTGCATTCCTGTCGTGATTTGCGTCGAGGCTCTCGATTTCACATCAGCCGAAACTACCGATCATTTCGCGACCGAATACGACCCTTTTGCCCGAATGCGCCTTTAATTCTACTGTATCCGCTGTAAACCGTTAATTGACAGGGACTTCCGAATATTCGCTGAAAATCCATTAATGCATCCGCAACGAACACAGATTTTCAG
>JAYWCL010000194.1:0-17146 GCA_043780595.1 Limnoglobus sp. | reverse complement strand
GAACGGCCCGATGCTGGTGAGAGATCGCATTCTCGGTACTTTCGTTGGCTTGCTGTTCGCGGCGATCCCTGCGCGTGCGGCGGTCGATTTTTCGCGCGACATTCTGCCGATCCTTTCGGACAATTGCTACCACTGCCACGGGCCGGATGAAGCCGCACGCAAGGCAGGTTTGCGCCTCGATACGAAGGACGGCGCGTTCCGGAAGAAGAAAGATCGCACGATGATCGTGCCAGGCAAGAGTGCCGAGAGCGAGGTGATTGTGCGGGTATCGAGCAAAGATGCCGACGAGATGATGCCGCCGCCAGACTCGAACCGCAAGCTGACGCCGAAGCAGATTTCACTATTGAAACAATGGGTCGATGAGGGCGCAAAGTGGGGGACGCACTGGTCGTACATGCCGTTACCGCGTGCGATTGCGGTTCCCAAAAATGCCGAGCGCAACCCGATCGATGCGTTCGTCGCGGCGCGACATCTTAGCGAAGGATTCCCATTCTCGGCCGAATCGACGAAAGAAGCCTGGCTGCGCCGCGCGACGTTCGACCTCACTGGCTTGCCGCCGACTTTGCCCGAAATCGATGCGTTCAAAACTGATGTCAGCGCAACCGCGTACGAAACCGTCGTCGATCGCTTGCTGGCGTCGCCGCGCTACGGCGAACGGATGGCGGTCGAGTGGCTCGACCTCGCTCGCTACGCGGACACGCACGGCTACCAGTCGGATCGCTTCCGCCAGATGTGGCCATTCCGCGACTGGGTGATTCGCGCCTTCAACAGCAACCAACCATACGACGAGTTCGCGACCTGGCAACTGGCGGGCGACATGCTGCCGAACCCCACGAAAGACCAACGGCTGGCGACCGCGTTCAACCGTTTGCACATGCAGAACGAAGAGGGCGGCGTCGTCGAGGAAGAGTTTCGCGTCGCCTATGTGGCGGACCGCGTCAACACCTTCGGCACCACGTTCCTCGCGCAGACGTTCGAGTGCTGCCGTTGCCACGATCACAAATTCGACCCGATCTTGCAGAAGGATTATTACAAGCTGTTCGCGTTCTTCCAGAACATCGATGAATCCGGGCAAACGTCGTACTTCACGAACGCGATGCCCGTGCCGACGCTATTGCTGTCCACCGACGAGCAAGATGCAAAGATCCGCACGCTGGTGCAAAACATTGCCGCCGCACAGACGGCACTCGTCGCATCGCGGGCTTCCGCACCAGCCGATTTCGAGAAATGGCTGGCATCGCGACCGAAGGAACCGACGCTGCCGGGCCTCGTCGCGTCGTTCGATTTCGACGAACTCAAAGCGAATCAGTCGCCGAACGGCGTCGATGCGAAACAGCCCGCGAACGGCCACGACAGCCCGCTGCTGATCGATGGCAAACGCGGCAAGGCGGTGGCGCTCAACGGCGAGAATGGCTTCGACATTCCCGGCGTCGGCCACTTCTCGCGGTCCGACCCGTTCAGCTTTTCAATGTGGATTCGCGCCGAAACACTCGCACCGCGTGCCGTGATTTTGCACCACAGCAAAGCCCCGATCGATGCGGGAAGTCGCGGCTACGAACTACTCCTGGAGAACGGCCGCGTCGCACTCGGGCTGCACTACATGTGGCCGGGGAACTCGCTGAAAGTGTCGGCGAAAACGGCGATTCGTGCGAACACCTGGACGCATATTACCGTGGCATACGATGGCTCCGGCCACGCCGATGGCGTGCAGATTACGCTCGATGGCAAGCCTGCCGAACGCGAAGTGATTCGGAATAATCTCCGCAAAGACACCACGTACGAAGATGGCGAACCGAACCTCGCACTCGGGAACCGCTTCCGCGATAACGGCTTCCGCGGCGGCGCGATCGACGATCTGAAAATCTTCGCCCGCGCGATCACGCCAATCGAGGCGGCACACCTCGCGGGGCTTACGGATTTCACAATGGCATGGACGGCGAAAACGCTCACGCCCGTGCAACGCGAATCGCTACTGGCGTACTATTTGTCTGCAATTCACGAACCGTCGCAGAAGCCGTTGGCGGCATTGAAAGTCGCACGCACGGAGCACGCGAAGTTCGTTCATGCGATCCCCGAAGCGATGGTGATGGAGGAACTGCCGACGCCGAAACCGGCGTTCGTGCTCACCCGCGGCGCGTACGATTCGCACGGCGAAGCGGTGACCGCAACTACGCCGGCGTTCCTCGGTGCGTACCCGGAGAACTTGCCGAAGAACCGCCTCGGCCTCGCGAAATGGGCCACGTCGCCCGATCATCCGCTGTTCGCGCGCGTGGCAGTCAATCGGCTCTGGCAGCAGATGTTTGGCCGGGGCCTCGTCGAAAGCAGCGACAACTTCGGCAGCACGGGGCAGGTGCCCACGCACCCCGAACTGCTCGATTTTCTCGCTCGCGATTTCATCGAACGCAAGTGGGACATGAAGCGAATACTGCGGAACATGGCACTCTCGCGGACGTATCGCCAATCGTCCAAAACCGATGCGGCACGGTTGCAGAAAGACCCGTACAACCTGCTACTTTCCAACGCACCCGCACGACGGCTGACGGCGGAAATGCTCCGCGATCAATCGCTGTTCGCCTCGGGGTTACTCCACGAGAAACTCGGCGGCCCGAGCGTGTATCCGTACCAACCCCAAGGGTTGTGGAACGAGGCAATGGGCCGCCCGAACTACCCGCAATCGAAGGGCACGGAACTCTATCGCCGGAGCCTTTACACCATCTGGAAGCGCACCGCCCCGCACCCGCAGATGTCCACGTTCGACGCCGCCGACCGCAGCGTCTGTTCGGCGAAACGCCAATCGACGAGCACGCCGTTGCAGGCACTCGCATTGCTCAACGACACGCAAATCGTCGAGGCCGCCCGCTTCCTCGGCGAACGCATGTTGCGCGAGGGTGGCACGACCACGAAAGCCCGCGCGTCGTGGGTGTTCCGCACCGTCTGCGCGCGAGTGCCGAGCGAACGCGAACTCGCCGTACTCGTGAAACTTTACGAGGAACAAAAAGACGGCTACGCGATCGACCGCAAAGCCGCCGAGAAACTGCTGAGTGTCGGCGAAGGCAAACGCGACCCGAAACTGGACGTGGCAGAAGTCGCCGCCGCCACGCAGTTGTCGCTCGCGATCCTCAACCACGACGACGCCATCACGCGGAGATAACGCAGAGAAAGTCTGTGTCACCGCGAACGATCCTGTAAAATGCGAACATGAACACCGAATTAATTCTGGCAAGCCAGACCGAGCCGACTGAAGTTAGCGAGAATCGGCACATTGCCCCTCACTTGCGGCAAGAGTGTGTTCGGATTCTTGCGATTCGATTCGACCCGAAGGAAGGACGCATCGAGTTGCAGAATTCATGCGGCGATCTGTTCCTGTGCAAGGCGTCGCCGGAATTGCTCGATCTCGCAGCGAGTCTGCACAACGAAGCGGTCGTCGTTCAATTGCAAGTCCGTCAGGATTTCACGCGCCTATTGTCGCTTTGGGCCGAAGACGACATTCCTACACCGCTCACGAAAGAAGAGCGATGGGCGCACCTTCTCAAAAACTGGTCGCATACACTCAAACGACTTGCGGAGTGACAGTAACATGTCACAGCTACCCATTCAGGGTCAGGGTTCTGTTCTACGGTCCTGAAGGGATCGCTCACGTAGCCCATGGTAATACCATGGGAGAGGGCCGCACCCATTGTCGTTGTGGCCCATCGCGTCGCGTCTCGAAGACTCGCCACGACTGGTTTTCGTGTGAGAATGCCCCCGAGTCCCATGGTTACACCATGGGCTGATAGAGCGACCCTTTCAGGGTCGGGGGTTGTCGTTGTGGCCCATCGCGTCGCGTCTCGAAGACTCGCCACGACTGGTTTTCGTGTGAGAATGCCCACGCGCAGGCTGAAGACCGTTGGTACTTGATTTCTCTTCTTGTAGCTGGGGTCTGTGACCCCGGAAGCCTGACAATTGAGGAGAGGCTGCCTCGGCACCGGCCTCACAGAGGCCAGCTACATAAGAAAGTTAGTGCTATTGGGCTGAAGACCTGCGGCTACCGAAGATAGAGATACACCCCATGATCGAAGTCCAGGGCCTCACGAAGCAGTTTTCCGAGCGGGGGAGTGCGGCGGTCGATGACGTGTGGTTTACGGTGCAACCCGGCGAGGTGTTCGGGCTGTTGGGGCCGAACGGCGCGGGGAAAACGACGACGCTACGGATGTTGTGTACCGTGCTGAAACCGACGGCGGGCGGCGCGACGATCGCCGGTTTCGACATGGTGAACGAACCTGGCAAAGTTCGCGAACGCATCGGCTTCCTCTCCGCGAACACTGGCATTTACGACCGCATGACCGCGTTCGAGATGGTCGAGTATTACGGCAAACTCTACGGGATGAGCGGCGACACGCTGAGTCGCCGCATCGATACGCTCTTCGACACGTTCCAGCTGAACGAGTTTCGCAACGTCGTCGGCGGCAAGATGAGCACCGGCATGAAGCAAAAAGTGTCGATCGCCCGTGCCCTCATCCACGATCCGCCGGTGTTGATTTTCGACGAGCCGACGAACGGGCTGGATGTGTTGGTGCAGCGGGCCGTCATCGAAAACATCGCGGCACTGCGGAAGCAAGGGAAGACGATTCTGTTCTCGACGCACATCATGCGCGAAGTGGAAAAGCTCTGCGACCGCGTCGCGATCATGGCCAAAGGTCGCATCGCCGCCTGCGGTACACCCGACGAACTACGTGCCCAGTACGGCGAACCCGATCTCGAAGAAATCTTCTTCAGCCTCGTCAGTTGAGCGATCACTCGGCATTCGGGTCGATGCCGAGTCGACGCAGTTTCTCGGCGAAACGCTCGGCTCGCATTCGTTCGTGTTGTGCAAGTTCGCGTTCGTTATCCGCTCGTGTGCTCTCGCTATTCGCTCGTGTGCGTTCGTGTTGTGCAAGTTCGCGTTCGTTATCCGCTCGTGTGCTCTCGCTTTCGGCCCGTTTGTGTTCCTTCTCGGCACGGGTGCGTTCGTACTGTGCGAATTCGCGTTCGCTTTCGGCTCGCGTGCGTTCCTTCTCCGCACGGGCGCGTTCGGACTCGCGATCGTTCTCTGCGTCTTCGAGTTGACGAAACGCGACGTCGGGGCTTTTCCACTCGCGACTGTCTGGCCCGAACACCGTCAGTTGGCCGTCTTCCAACACAAAACGGAAGCCGACGCGCGGACTCACGAAGCGGTCGATGTCGTCCACCCGAACGAAGTCGTCGCCGCTTCGCAGCCACGCTTCCACATCATTCGGATACTCCGGGTAGATGATGTAAAACTCTTCCGCGCCGTACCGCGCACAAAACTCTCGCTTGAGTTGCATTTCTGCTTGCGTGTTCGATGGCGAGTACACCTCGAATATTACCTGCGGAAAGACGTTGCCTTCTTCCCAGACGCGGTAGCTGCCGCGATCCCCTTCTCTGGTCCGAACGCGATGTACACGTCCGGCGCGATCCGGATCGATGGGTTCCCCCGAACGGGGTAAATCAGGTGATCGGCCGAGATGAGCGCATAGCGGTCCCGATGCAAGAGGGCTTCCGCGTTCCACCTCAACAACGACATCCAACGAAACTGCAATGCGTTGTCTGCCATCGGCATCCCATCGCTCTCGGGGTAGAAAACAGCAGGTTCCGTCAATGTCGACATCGTTCGCACTCCTTCCACGAATATACCCACAAAATACGCAAGCTGTGCCGATAATCGCGATTGCTGCGCTGGCTATTTTCTCACATGACCATGCGGCGGCGGTTCGCCCGTGCGGCACTACAACTGGCACAGATACCCCGGACGATCAGCGTGTGCGCTTCCGCACGGAATTGATGTTGTGCGGCGATGTCCTTCAGTGCGGCTTCGATACCCGGATGCTGGAACTCGATGATCGTATTGCAGCCTTCGCAAACGAGGTGTTCGTGCCACGGGTAGCCGTAGTCGTGGTCGAATAACGTCTTTGGGCCGAGTTCGATTTTGCGAAGTAACCCCGCGTCGACCAACTTGGTGAGTGTGCGGTAAACCGTGGCCCGGCTGACGTTCCGCCCGGCTTTCCCGAGTTCCTCAATCAGTTGCTCGGCGTCGAAGTGCGAATGTTGCGCGAAGACGTGCTCGACGAGTTCCCGCTGTTGTTCGGTAAACCGCTGCGGTTTCGGTCGGCTCGCCAGAAATTCGCGGAAGCGATCTTCCGGAGACTGCGAGACGGCGACGGCGGGAAGGGACACGACGAAACTCCTGAAGCAAATGCATACGGCCGGGAACGCGAATCGTTCCCGGCCGTACGACGGATACCAGGCCCGACACCCGGTAGTATAGGAAGCGGGTCAATCCGCCGACTCGATCCGTTCGAGCATCCGCTCTTGTGCGAGTTGCCAGATTTCGTCGTTCGGGTACGTGCCCGCTGCAATTTCCGCCCGGATGCGTTCGACGAGGCCCCAGCGGATGCCATCCGGCCCCGGTCGCTCGTCGGCCGGGTTCGCCGGTACGGTTGGGCGGTTGTTGAGGCGGTCGGCGATGGCTGGGGGGATGTCGCTGGTCCGATCCGCCGATTCCTTCGGCGAAAGGGTTCGCTTCACCCGCCAGTATTGCCAGTGTGTGTGGGCCGGTTCGCGCATGGAACTTTCGTCTCTTTCCAGGCCGCAGAGGCTGCGGACGGAAGCGGTGGGGCGGGGCGGTCGGGCGACCCGCATGGTCATTTTGCTCATCGTACGCCGGGTCGGAGGGAAACGATCCTCATCGCCCTCCGATTATACCGACGCGGTCGGGGTGCAGTTGTTCACTGCTGGTCCCCCTTCGTGTGGCATTCTACGCAGACTTATCGTCGCGCACACACCGTTTGGCACAAGAAATATCTTCGGCTACTGACCTCGATTTTCTCTCGGGCCGTGCGGTTCACGGGTTCCTCGCATCGTGCGTCTGGCGCGGGCCACGACACGCGACGCGCTAACATCATTCGTCCACTTCGCGCGTATCGACTCAAGGTTTGCGCCAGCGGCGCGATTCGTGGGGGGTACACCTCGGACGGAGCGAGAGGTGGCGTGAATCCGTCCGCGCGATGGGTTGTTATCCGTCGTGCCGAACTTTCCTCGGCATATCGTTTCAACATAATGAGCGCGACGAATTGCGCTATCGAAAGTTTGTTGCGATTGTGGTTTGAGTTGCGCGATCGGACAGTAGGCACGGTACAGACGGGAACTTCGCAACCGTCCGCAAGTTCGCTCGCTACTCGTTCCCGAAGTAAGCATTCCGTTCGCGGATACCTTGCGGGGAGACGCGATCCGCCGCGTTGGCCGGGTCGGCGAGGCCGAACGCGATGCCGAGGAGGCCCTTGCCCGGTCGCGTGCCTTTGCGGGTGAAGTCGCCGTCGCCCCAATGTTCGCCGATGGCGACAACGTCGAACGCGGTGAATCGCTGCTTCGATGGCTGGTAAACCAGCTTGCCGTAGAGTGTCGCTTCGTAGCCGCGATTCGCTTTCATCGGGTCGGCATCGTTGCACAACAGCACATCGCCACCGAGCTGCAACTCGATCGCATCCTCGCTCACTTTCACCACGGTCAACGCGAACGACTGTTTGCGAAGTTCCTTCTTCTCCCAGAGTGGTGGCTCGCCGCGCGTATTGTCGATGAGGTGGAATCGCGCGATCCGCTCGGCGATTTTCGCGGGCACGGGGTACGTGAAATCTTTCTCCAGTTTCGTCGGCGCGAGTTGGCGTACCTCTGCGGCCGTCAGCCAGAGGAAGTCGCGCGACGCTTTGTCGCCGCCACCGACTTCGGTCGCACCTTTCGCGTACCCGTCGGCGGTTTTGTCTAAAATTCGAGCGTGAACGCGGGCGACTAAGCCGCCTTCGGGCACGATTCGCGTGAAGTTCGCGTCGAGCTTCCCGTGCGGTTCGACCTTCACCGCACCCGCTTCGCGGCGATTCGCAGGCAGCGCGTTCCACTTCTGCAAACCGTGTCGCAGTTGTTCGCGAGTCGCTTTCACGTCCTGCCCGGCGTTCTTGAACGCGAGCAGTTCGCCGTCTGCCGTCAGGATGTAAATCCCCTGCCGCGTGCCGCCGCCTTCGCCTTTCCGCGGGCCTTGGCTCGCGACTTTGCGGAAGAACTCGCCCTCCGCATCTTTGCGACGGCGCTGGTACCAGTCGTCGGCGGACACTGGCACGAATGCGGTTTGCGCGAGGCGAATGATTTCCGGATCTGCGAAGGCGAACGCACGGCCCGCCACGACGTTGTTTCACCCGCAGCCGAGCGGGTGGCCATCCATCTCCCAGAGCAAGATCGGCTTGCCCTCCTTCGCCGCTTTCTCGCGGGCTTCCCACAACGAAGTCTGCCACGGAATCGTCGCGAACAAGTCTTCCCCCGCGACCGGGCGTACGGCTTTCAGAAGTGCCGCAAAATCGCCATCGCCGAGTGTCGGCACGTCGGCCATCGCGGGGCGCGACGTCGGCCCCGTACCGAACGCAACGAACGCGGCCACAGCCGCACATGCGACCGCCATCCACCCGAAGAAACGTTTGCGATTCATTGGTAATACTCATCGAGAGGCTTGCGACCCGCTACGATTTCTATTCTATCGCCGAATGGGGTGGCGAGTGGCCAGTTCTGACTAACCACTAACCACTCGCCACTAACCACTACTCTTACCCCACGAACACGCCGCCGTTGAAGCCCGCGATCGTGTCGAAGTCGAACTGCGCTGGTGGCGTGCCACTTGCGGTGATGTTCTTCCCGAGGTAGCCCGTCACGCGACTACCGGCCGCTGCGCCGGAACCGACCACGAGGTCGGCTTGCGCATCGCCGTCGAGGTCTTTCACTGCGACGCGGATGCCGCCGCGACTGTCGACGTTGCCGCCGAAGAAGTTCGCCAAATTCACTTGCGTATTCGTCAGCAAACTCTTGCCGTCGAACGCCAGCACCCGCGGTCCGCCACCGGGTCCGCCACCGGCGATCAGGTCGGCGAAGCCGTCGCCGTTGAGGTCGCCCGCCGTCACGAAGATGCCGTTGCGAAGCGTTTGCTCGAAGGCGAAGAAGTCGCCGAAGATTTTCTGCGGCGTACCGCTCAACGATTTACCATCGAAGCCAGCGACCCGTGGCCCGCCGCCGAAGCCTGCGACCACGATCAAGTCTGCGACGCCGTCGCCGGTCATGTCGGCGATCGCCGAGCGTGCGCCACCGCGGAAGTTCACATCGTCAATTCCGAAGAATCCGGCGACCTTCGGGAAGCCCACTGCCCCGCTGAACACATCCACCCGTGGCCCGCCGCCTTCATCGGGCGTGATGGCGAGGTCCGGAATCCCGTCGCCCGTCACATCGCCCGCCGAGACGTACACGCCACCGGTGAACGAGGCTTCAAATGGATCGACGCTGAAGAGTTGCGCCTGCGTGACGCCATCGAGGATCGTCACTCGCGTGGAACGACCTGGCCCCGTGCCGACGATCAAGTCGGCGACGCCATCGCGGTTGAAGTCGGCGGTCGCCGTGCGAACGCCACCCGCGAATCCTGCGAACGGGGCGACGGTATACCGCACCGATTTGTCCGCGTTGAACAGCGTCGCCGAACCGCCACCCGCATCGGCACCGACACCGAATTGCGGCACGTTGACGAGCACTTCGCGTGAGGCGGGAAGGTCGTCGTCGAGGATCGTCGCCGTCACCGCGTTCGGCGCACCCGCGGTTCCGTTGGTAATCGTGCCGAGTGTGACCGTGATCGTTTCGTTCGGGTCGAAAGTCGTGTCGTTGATGGCGAAGAGCGTGAGCGTCCCCGTCAGTTGGCCGGCGGGGATCGTAATCGACGAGGCTAAAGTGGCAAAATCTCCAGCGGAGGCCGTCCCGCCGAGTGTCAGGTTCACCGTGACGGCCTGAGAGGAAACGCTGCTCAGCGTGGCGGTCACCGTGGCCATGCCGCCCGCTTCGGCGATTGTGGCGGGCGCGATGCTCAACGATACCGATGGTACGGCTTCGTCGTTCGTGATCGTTCCCGTGCCGGTGGCGATCCCGAGCGTCGCGTTGACGGCGGCAGATAGCCCCACCGCGAACGTCTCGTTAGCTTCAAAGTTCGTGTCGCCCGTCACCAGTACCGTCACCGTTTGCGTAATCACACCGGGTGCGAAGATCAAGGTTCCATTCGCAGGCGCGTAGTCGTTGTCGAGGATCGTCGCGGTCCCGTCGGCGGTGGCGAAATTCACCGATGACTGCACGGCACTCGGATTCGAGAGCGAAACCGTGAAAGTGAATGCGGTCGTTCCCGCTTTCCCTTCGGCCACGGTCACGCTGTTGATCGAGATCGTCGATGTGTCGTCGTCGGTAATCGTCGTACTGACCGTGCTCGGGACACCCGCGATACCGTTGACGATCGCACCGAGCGTCACCGTTACGGTTTCGTTCGACTCGTCGATGTTATCGTTGACGCCGGTGATTGCGATCGTGCCCGTCGTCTGACCGGCGAGGATCGTGATCGACTTCGCCGTGGAAGCGAAGTCCGTGCCGGCCGCCGTTCCGCCGAACGTCAGGTTCACGGTCACATCCTGCGTGAACGGGTTGCTGAGCGTCGCGGTGACGGTCGCGACTCCACCCGCTTCCGCGATCGTGGGATTGTCGATGCTGAGCGACACGCTCGGCGTGTTCGGCATCACGGTGAATCCACCGTATTCGATCGTTCCGTCGCCGACGGTGCCGACCGCCGAGGCGAGACCGGTCGTGAGGTCCACCGAGAACAGATACGTCACGCCGCCGACTTGCATCACCGATAGCGCCGTGTTCGCGGTACCGACGATGTCGAACCCCGACGCGCCGATGGGATTGAATCCGAGCGACCCGATATCGGTCACCACTCCGCCATTCGGGCTGGGCGCGCCATCGATGCCGCCGATTCGCGCCAGGTTACCCGTGGACTGATTGATCGCGAAGAGTGTCGTCGTGGTCGCGCCCGGCAACGAGTTCGTGTACGCGACCGATTCGATAATGGTCGTGCCGCCCGGATTTAGATTCGTGTCGTTCACCACATCGGCACGGAGACCGGTATTCGGGTTGATGCGGAGGTTATCGTCGGAGTCGTTGACGATGCGAATGCGGTCGACGGTCGGGTTGAAGTCCATGCCGATGAACGCACCGACCGTCAGGCCCGTGATGGGGGCACCGACGGCCGTCGCGGCACCCGTTGTCGGATTGATGGTATAGAGCGTCAGTGCGTCGTTCGTCGCGGGTGCCGCCACGCCGTAGAGCAACCCGTTGGCGGGCCGGAAGTCGATGGCACGGAGCGTGTCGCCCGCCGTCAGGCCCGTCACCGGGATTGTGGCCTGAATGATCCCCGGCGCGGTGCTGGTAAACTGAACGAGTTTGTTGGTGTTCGTGTTTTGGCCTGTCGCGAGCAACGTGAACAACGGCACGACTGTTGCCGTGGCACCGGTTTCGACCGAACCGATGTCGATCGTTCCGCCGAAGCGACGTGCGCTGAAACCGCGTTGATCGACGGCGAGCGAACTCGATCCGGCATTGTTGCCCGCGTCGATGGCGGGGCTACCGACACCGGGCAGGAATGTGAACGTCGGGCCGCCGTTGTTTGCCAACGGGCCGAGCAACGGATCCAGCGTGCTGACAATCGTACCGCCGAAGCCGATATTAACGCGGATCAGATTCCCCTTGCCGCTCGAAGTGACCGTGCCGCCGGCGTTCGCTACGGATGCGAAGTCGCTGATTCCAGCGACGGAGTCGCCGAGGATGCTGTTATTGAGCACAACGCTAGAGTTGCCCCCGTCGCCAATGAGATCGATGCCGCGGCCGAAGGCGGCCGTGTTCTGAGTGAAGGTGCTGCTCGTGACAATCGCCGTGCCGTTGCGGCTGGAAATCCCGCCGCCGGATCCGAAGCCGTTCGTTCCGACCGCTGCGGTGCCCCCGGCGACACCACCGACACCGCCGACCGATGCGTTGGCCGAAAAGGTGCTGTTGTTGATGGTGACAAAACCACCGTTGTTGAAAATGGCCCCGCCCTGACCCGCACCGCCACCGCCACCGCCCGAGCCACGTGTCGCAAGGGACGATCCCCCTGCTCCGCCGCCGAAACCGGCTGTGCCACCCGCTTGTGCAACCGCGACGGAATTGCTGCCACCGCCGCCACCGCCGCCGTAGCCACCGAGTCCGCCCGTATTATCGCTACCGCCACCCCCGCCGCCGCCACCGAAGCCACCGGCCCCACCCACATTCGGTGTCGCGTCGCTGTTCTCGCCGCCGCCACCCCCGCCGCCGCCGATACCACCCGCCCCGCCGTTCGCGTTATTGCTACCACCGCCGCCGCCGCCGCCGAGACCACCGGCTGCTCCGTCAAAAGTGGCGGCTCCGCCATTGCCGCCGTTCGAGACACCACCGCCGGCTGCTACTGCGTCCGCAGACGTGCCACCACCGCCGCCGCCAACCAGCGCGATACCACCCGCCCCGTTGCCGAAGAAGCCGCCGCCACCCGCACCGCCGTCGGTACCGTTGTCGGAAGTACTTGCACCATTGCCGCCGATGCCACCGCCACCACCACCGCCACCCGCATCGGTGCCCAAGTTGTCCGCACCCGCGCCGCCGTTGCCGCCTTTCGCGATGTTCCCGGTAAACGTCGATGCGCTGATGACCAGCGTACCCTGGTTGAAGATCGCCCCACCCGCGCCCAAGCCACCACCACCGCCGCCGCCATCGTCACCCGCATCGGTGCCACCGTCGCCGCCGCGAGCGAAACCGTTACTCAACGTGAGGTTTTGCAGCGTGAAAGTGACGCCAGTACTCGAGAAGAACAGTCGCATGCTCGGCGCGGCCCCGTCGCGAGTGATCGTCTCGCCGGACCCACGAATCGTCAGCGTTTCGGCGATTTCGAGTGCATTCGGACCGAACGACGTGCCGCCGATCGTGGTCAGCGAAATCGTGCCACCGACTGCCGCACCCGCGAACACGATGCTGTCCGCACCGACCGCCGCGTTGGCACCGATGACGGCCTGCCGCAGGCTACCGACGCCCGTATCGGCGAGAGTCGAAACCGTAAACGTCGCCGGCACGTCGCGGCATTCGAGGAGTTCGACGCCGAGAAACCGTCGGCGTTGCGGCGGGAGTTTCGACGACATCTTGCGGGAGAAAAAGCGGGACGTGAATGCCTTACGCATCAGAAAACTCCGAGAGAGGATCGATTCGATGAGTAGACGCCTGATTTCAGGATATACATGTGTTCGGAAAAAAAACTCGATAAAAAAGATTTTTATGATTAATTTTGGCACTAATCCATTCCCCGAAACGATATTATTGATTCATGCCGGAATATTTTTGAGAATGACAGAAATTATGGCACGAACGGATGCCATCCCACGCGATTCCGCAAAGTCAAAAAATCCAAGGCGATCCGACGCAAGTCAAAATTCGCGACGTGCACGACGTGACGCAAAAGTGTCGCAAAGTGACGCAAAACGGTCGCGTTACGACGCAAAACGGTCGCAAAGTGACGCAAAAGTGTCGCGTTACGACGCAAAACGGTCGCGTTCGGTCGATTTTCGGTCGCATTCGGTCGATTTTCGACCAGTCGTTTCGGCTGATGTGTAATCGAGAGCCTCGACACAACTCACGATACGAGTCGATGATACGGCAAACCACCCGTCGATTTGCGATCGAAAAGTGCCATTTTGGGGTCGCGAAAACCGAAAAAAGACCCGAAAACAGAGTTTTCGAGCCTTCGCAATTGCGACTTACGTCGATTACTTCGCCGGAACTTCGGCAACCGCAGGCGCGGGTACCGGGGCGGGCGTGGCCACGGCAGGGGCCGCCAGGGCGGCCGCTGCGAGGGCGGCGGCTTTTGCGGCTTCGGCGGCCAAGCGGCGCGGGTCGATCGGCTTCTTCGGATCGACGGGCTTCTTCTCCGAAGGCTTCTTCTGCGGGGCGCTGCCGGTGGTCTTCGGGGCCAGCAGTGCCGACATCTGCTTGCCTTCCATCATCGGCATCTTCTCGACCTTGCAGACGTCCGCCAGCTTTTCGAGCATGCCGTCGATAATGCGCCGGCCTTCCTCGATGTGCTGCATTTCGCGGCCGCGAAACTGCACCTTCAACTGCACCTTATCGCCGTCTTCGAGAAACTGCCGTGCCTGGTTCAACCGCGTATCGACGTCGTGCGTGCCGGTCTTCGGGCGTACCCGAAGTTCTTTCAGCTTCTGCTGGTGGGTTTTCTGATGAGACTTCTTGGACTGCGCATATTTGAACTTGCCGTAGTCCATGATCTTGCAAACGGGCGGTCGTTCGGTCGCGGCGATTTCGACGAGGTCGAAACCGACTTCGCGGGCCATTTCCATCGCTTGGGCGGTGGAGACGATGCCGTGCTGCTCGCCGTCCGCGCCGATGAGGCGGATGGGAGTAATGCGGATTTGTTCGTTCATCCGCGGGCCAGTGGGGCCGCGGGGCGGTGCATTTCGATCGAATGGCGGGATGCGAAGACTCCTCTACGAAATCGAAGGCGAACCCGTATCGGCCACATCGGCCGATGACGCGTAACGGGTTCGGTCTTACCGAGTATGCCGTTCGCGACGGGAAATATCCAGAATATCATATGCTTAACCCAAGAATTTTTCTGCGTCAACACCATAACTGCAAGATTTTCCGTCGCAGCGCTTGCCTTCGGAACCGTCAGGATCGACAATGCGAACGGGTTCGCGGTTCACTTTCGTGCGATCGCCACCCGTTGCCCACCCCCACCCGCTCTCCGAGGTTCTGCCAATGCGTACTTGTTTTGCAGCGATTTGTCTCAGTTTCGCGGTCGGCTCGGCGTTTGCCGACGACACCAAGCTGAAAGTCAAAGTCGGCGATGCGTTCCCGGCCGACGCCGTGAAGGCCACCCAAATCGATCTGGTGAAAAAAGATGCAAAGACTCTCGGTATCGCCGACCTGAAGGGCAAAATCGTCGTCGTGTTCTGGTATCCGAAGGCGCTGACGGGTGGCTGTACCACCGAGTCGTGCGGCTTCCGCGACATCGCCAAGGAGTTCCCCGAAGGCACCGTTCTCCTCGGGGCCAGCGCCGACGGCATTAAGCTCAACCAGGAATTCACCGACAAGCACATGCTGCCGTACCCACTGCTGTGCGATACCGATCAGACGCTGATTAAAGACCTCGGCATTCAGATGGCGAACGGCAAGATGTCGCAGCGCGTGACGTTCGTCGTCGGCAAAGATGGCAAAATTGCGAAGATTTACGACAAAGTCAGCCCGAAGGATCACCCGAAGGAAGTGCTGGCATTCGTGAAGGAACTGGCCGCGAAGAAGTAACCGTTCCACGTGGTAGCGATAGTCGGACGGACAGACGTCCGACTATCGTGGGAGATGCGAAATCATGGCGCGATGGCTGGCAACGATAGCGATGGTGTGCGGGTTCCCGCTGGCAATGCACGCGGCGGAGGCGATTCGCGTCGCCTGCGTCGGCGATAGTATCACCCAAGGCTCCGGGTTGATGAACCCGGAAAAGGAAGCGTACCCGGCGGTCTTGCAACAGTTGCTCGGCGAGGCGTACGACGTGAAGAACTTCGGCGTCAGCGGGCGAACGCTGCTGAGCAAGGGCGATGCTCCGTACATCAACGAGAAGAAGTACAAGGACGCACTCGCGTTCTTGCCAAATATCGTCGTCGTCAAGCTCGGCACGAACGACACGAAGCCAGCGAACTGGAAGCACGCGGAGGAGTTCGTCGCCGATTACACGGCACTCGTGGAGTCGTTCGCGAAGCTGGAATCGAAACCGAAAATCTATCTCTGTACGCCCGTGCCCGCCTTCCCCGGCGAGTGGGGGATCGAGAATTCGCGGATTAAAGACGGCGTGATTCCGAAGGTGCTCGCGATTGCGAAAGACAAAAAACTACCGGTGATCGACCTGTATCAGGCACTCAGCGGTAAGTCGAAACTGTTCCCGGACAAGGTTCACCCGAACGCCGCCGGCGCGAAGCGAATGGCCCAAGCCGTGCAACTCGCGTTGGTGCCGAAGGAATAGCGCGATTTATCGGTGAATCTGTGGTCTCTGTCGTGTGCGAGGGTATCCGATGCGGGCGTTGGCGGAGTGGTTCGTCGTGATTGGCTATCTCGTCGCGTTGGCGGTGAATGTACTGCGCATGTCGGTTCAACGGCTGTTTCTCTTCGACGAACTGTTCACGTTACACCTCGCGCGTTCGCCGCGGTCGCTCGTCTCGAACCTCGCGGCGGGGGTCGATCTCAACCCGCCACTGACCTACTTACTCACGTGGTTGGCCGTGCAGTGCTTCGGCGAAACCGAGTGGGCGGTGCGGTTGCCGTCGCTACTCGGTGCATTGCTCGGTTGTGTGTGCCTGTATGCTTTCGTGCGAAGGCGACGCGGCATCTCCGAGGGGCTACTCGCGCTGTCGATGGTCGGCATCACTGCGCCGGTTTGGATTTACTTTCTCGAAGCGCGTCCGTACGGTTTGCTGATCGGCTTCACGGCACTCTCGCTCTGGTGCTGGCAACGTGCCACGGAGTGGGAAATCCATCGCGGTTGGCGGATCGCCTTCGGTGCGGCGCTCGCGTTGGGGATACTCACGCACTATTATTTCGTGGTGCCGATCGCGGGGATCTTCCTCGCCGAGGCGGTGCGGTGCATCTATCGGCGTCGGGTCGATCGCGGGCTGTTACTCGGTTTCGCGTGTGCGGGCATCGTGTTGGCGGCCCTCCAACCGCTCTGGGGTTCGCCCGCCAAGAGTTACGCCACGGGTTTTTGGTCGAAGGTCAAATTCACCCGCGCCGCCGTCGATACCACCACGCAAGCGCTGATCGCCAAAGATGTGCTTCTGCCCACTGCGTTCGCGCTGGTCGTGGCCGCGCTCGCCGGTTCGCGCAGGAAAACCGAAATTGAAGCGACTTATCCCGTGTGGGAAGTCGTGGCACTCGTCGCCATCGCAGCAGGGCCGGTGATCGGCGTGGCAATCGGGGCGAAGCTGACGGGCGGTTTTTACTATCGGTACATCGTGCCGTCGATGCTCGGTCTGGCCGGGTTATCGGCGCTCGCCATCGGTCGCACGGCCGCGGGTTCGCGGTGGGCGTGTCTCGTTGCGGCTGCGGGTTTCGCAATCTCCGGTGCGGCGGGGCAGTGGCGCGACGGGCCGAACTATTTCCGCGTGGAAGCGAAGGAGATTGCGGAAACCATCGACCTATTCGATGC
>JAYWCL010000193.1:0-2941 GCA_043780595.1 Limnoglobus sp. | reverse complement strand
GAAGAATGGATCAATCAGTTGCCGGAGAAAGTCAGCCAATGAGTCATCCGATACTGGTTGTTTGCGAATCGCCGTACGACTTTGACATCTGCGCACGCTACATCGATCGCACAATCGAGGCGCACGGCCCAGTTTGGGCTACGGAGTACCTCAATGCGGCGAGAGAGTACATCGGTATCACGTCATCCGATGTACCGTATGAATCGTTCGTCCGTTGGGGGTATATCGAAAAGGTGACGAATAATTTGACGGCTCCGTTCAAGTACCGAAAAGAGATCATTCAAACCAAGCCATTCGGGTCTGGCTTTCCGAAACATCTATACTGCATTTATTTTGAACGATTCGTCAATGCCGTTTTCTTTGCTGATGGCCCGCAAAAACCCGACGCGATCGTACTGCTTCTCGACGCCGACAACGACGAGAAACGACGCGATGGGTTACTGAGTCTGAATACACACTACCAAAAATTTGGTACTCCCATCGTCATTGGCGTGCCAGACCCAGAGACGGAATGCTGGGAACTTGCGGGCTTCGAACACGAATTGACCGATGAAGAAGCCAAACGAATTGACGATGTGGGAAAAGATCTCGATGGCGTTCATCCCATTCGGCAATCTCATCGCCTTCGCGCAGCGAAAGCATCTGACGTTCGACATCCGAAAAACGTGTTGTCCCGTTTGACTTGCAATGACTCATCGCGACGAAAGCAGTGCCACGATGCGCCGTTCGATCTTCTGAAGAGGAACGGTCGCGATAACGGGCTGAGCGATTTTCTCGATCGACTCAGCAACCGTACGATACCTGGGATCTTCGGCGGGAAACGAGAGTAGTCGTCATTTCACTTTCCGCTCGCCGGTTTCGATGGCTTGGATTTCAGGCCGACGCTGTTGACGCTGATCACGCGATATTCGTGCGCTTCGCCTGGCTTTGCGGTTTTGTCGATGAAGGTCATTTCGGCGAGCGGTTTCTCGGGCGTGTCGTGGTACGACATCGTCTGGAATAATGCGCGACCGAAGCGGCCAATCGGCTTCTCGGGGAACGGCGACAGGTCTTTGCCGTCGCGCTGAATCACGAACGAGCGGAGGCCACTTTCCAAATCGGCCTCGGCGTCCCACTTCAATTGAACGACGCCGTCTTTCGCGGTGACCGTCACGCCGGTTGGTGCGGGCGGTGCCGTGGTATCTTCGGTCGAACCGGTTTTCACATACTCCGCCCACTGTTTCGCGAACCGCTCGTTCGGCAGCCACATTGCCGATTCGGGCGTGCCGGTGTAGTCCGCCACTGACATCGCTTTGTCAGTTTCGGGCAACGCACGCCAGCCGCTCTTCGGGTCGATCGGCTTCAGCTTTTGCGAACCGTCATTGGGCAGCCGTGCGTTCAGGCACGCATCGAAGAACGGGATCGCGAGGTAGCGCGAGTCGCCGCATTCGTGTGCGGTGCGCGGGTCCGGTGCAAAGCCGACCGGTGCGCCTTTCGCCCGGTACGCAGCGAACATCGCCATCGAGCCAGTCCAGGCTCCGGCGAAGCGTTTGTCGTCTTTTTCCTTCGCACCGGGGTTCAGCATCATCGGCACGCCGTACGCGGCTTCGGAGATCGTCGGCTTTGCGATTTCGCCTTTCTCCCAAGTCGAATATGCCGTGCCGGAACGGAACCAGATGCCGACGATTCGCTCGGGGTCCGACGTTTGCATGAGGCTCGCCCAGAAGCCGCCGCCCGAATGGCCCCATAGGCACCACGGCACCGTTTTCAGTTCGGGATGCTTCGCTTTCGCGGCCAAATCGCCGAGGCCGTTCAGGAAGGTTTGTCGCGATCCGTTGCGCGGGTCGCACCAGAGCCGACAGTTTTGTCTATCGTCCTGGTGGTACGATGGGCCGAGGAGCGCGCAGTCCCATTTCTTCGCGAGTGCCTGCCAGTGCAGGTCGTACGCCGCCGTCGCGCCGCCCTTGCACGCCCCCGACCCACAACCATGTTGATGCACGATCACCCCGCGAACGGTCTTCACGCCATCGGGAATCCAGATCGTATACGTGACGCCGAGCGCGAGTTCGCCGGGCTTCTCCGACGGCGGATACGCCACCTCGTGGTAAGTCCCCGCCGCATTCGCAGCGACACGGCACAGACACAAGAGGGAGAGAGTCAGAAAGAATCGCATGATGCACCTCGTTCGGGAAGGGTGTGACACAGCTACAGTATGTCCGGGAACTACAGACATTCAAAAGGTTCGTCGCGTGGAATCAAGAATTATTCAAGACTATTTGCAACCGCTCCGACCGTTGAAGCTTTATACTTGGACAGTGGTGTCGGCGAGTTTTAACCTTAGGTGATTTCATGAATGAAGCGATTGTGAATCGGCGTGCGTTCGGGCTGGGTGTCGCCGCAGTGTGTACGCTGGCGGTTTACCCGGAAGCCCACGCCGCCCCGGCTCCGGCTCGTGTCGATCCGCCCATCCCCGACTTGCTCGTCGAATTCGACGGGAAAGCGCACCTGAACCCGAAAGTGTTGGTAAGTGGTATCGTCGTGGCGACCGGGGTCGTTCGCCCGACCAAGGACTGGAAGATCCTCCATGTCGAGGTCAAATGGCAGAAGACGAGTGTAACTAACGTCAGTCGCATCCAGAATGCGATCGTGGATATGACTGTCGATCCCCCGACGTGGAAAATCCAGATCGAGAATGTCGAAACGGGAGAGTATTGGTTCGATACCAACGTGATGTACAAGACCCCGGATGGGACGGAAATGCGCGAAGTCAGCTACGATAAACGGCGCGTGTATGTCACTGCGGCTCCCAAGTAAACTTCTCGCGGTCGGAAACGAAACGTTACCAGTCAGACAATCCATTCCCGTTAGCCCGACGCGCTAGTGCCACAACTTGCAATTAACGACCCACGTATTTCGCTTGTTTTCACGGGAATTCCCGCAAATTCTGTGGCAGATCATTTGC
>JAYWCL010000192.1:0-17771 GCA_043780595.1 Limnoglobus sp. | reverse complement strand
CGTTCTTCCATGACGGACTCCCGTAAAACGCGAGCGAATGTAAACGATTATCCCACAATTCATTGCGGCAAGAAAGGACGAAGACACAGTAGAAATAGTCGGCACCCACGGCTGTTCCCAAAGAGACTTCTGCGAGTCGAGTGGTCTCGGTTTGGCGAAGAGCGCTGATAAAGCGGTGACCGCACGAAAAAAGGCGACCACGCTCTTGGCCCAGTACTCCTGGTAGTGCAGTTCAAGCCATGACCAGCGCCGCCAGACAACCATGACTGCGACAAGGCCGGCTGTAGTGGCAAGGATACTCACCCAGAACGCGATGGTTTCCAGGTGGGTTACAAAAAACTCCCAAACGGTGCTCATGGGCGAACCTCAAACGAACAACTCCGCAGCGTCTAGATCGTATGTATAAGAATAAGTCGTTTGGAAGCGTAGAGCACGTAATCTATGGTCGAGAAAGCGGGTCGGTGCCAACGGGCATGATTCTGATCCTTGAATATCACACGTTTCTCTCGTCATTCCGCGTCAGTTCACTTCACTTCGACGCTTCCGAGGGTCAGCCAGCCGGGGGCGTCGGCGTCTTGGATCTTGTTGGCGAATTTCAGCGGGTGGCCGTTCTTGAGCGGGTTCGGCACCCGGATCGCGAGTTCGTAGGTGCCCGATTTGATGCCGGTTAAATCGAGCGTACGGATGATTATCTCGTTTCTTTGCTACTTAACCAGTACGGACTCCATTTGAAGATACCTTCGCGAAAGTGGAGTATCGCGGTGACTTTAGCGGCTACTCCCATATCGCCGAAACGCGGTACAACTGCTAAGTTGTCTCGCGACACTCACTTTTTAAGGAAACCGCACTATGCGTCGCACTCTCTCTGCGCTGTTGCTCCTCACGGGGTTCGGAATGACTGCTCTCGCTGAAAAGCCTGGCGTTGGGCCGCAGTATCTCATGGAGTCTTTCGGCACGATGCCCGACGGCAAAACCGTCGTCACCGGTTACACGCTCGTCAACAAAAATGGCATGAAGGCCAAGGTGATCGAGTACGGCGGCATCGTCACCGAATTGCACGTGCCCGATAAGGATGGCAAGTACGCCGACGTCGCGTTGGGCTTCGACAACCTCAAGGATTACCTCGCGGGCCACCCGTACTTTGGCTCGAATGTGGGTCGTTGTGCGAACCGGATCGCGAACGCGAAGTTCAGCATCGATGGCAAAGAGTACACCGTCACGAAGCCCGGCGATGGCCCGCACACGCTGCACGGCGGCAAGACGGGCTTCGACAAAAAGGTCTGGCGATCCGAGCCATTCATGGGAGCCAGCGGCCCCGGCGTCAAGCTGATGTACACCAGCAAAGACGGCGAGGAAGGCTACCCCGGCAACCTGTCTATCGTCATGAGCTACACGCTGACGAACGAAAACGAACTGCGAATCGAGTATTCGGCGACCACCGACAAGCCGACGCTTTGCAACCTCGCGCACCACAGTTACTTCAACCTCGGCGGCCATGCTTCTGGCGAAATCCTCGGCCACGAAGTCGAAGTGATGGCGAAGAACTACACCCCGACCGACGATACGCTGATCCCCACAGGCAAGATCGCACCCGTTGCAGGTACGGTGTTCGACTTCACGAAAGCCACGGCATTCGGCACGCGAATCAAGGAAGTCGGCGGCACGCCGGTCGGTTACGATTTGAACTACGTCCTTGACGGCAAAGCGGGCGGTTCGCCGTTCCTTGCGGCCCGCGTCACCGAGCCGAAGTCGGGCCGCGTGCTGGAAGTTCACACCACCGAACCCGGCTTGCAGGTGTACAGCGGCAACTTCCTCGATGCCACGAACAAGGGGAAGGGTGGGGCGGTTTACAAGCAGTACAACGGCTTCTGCATGGAGCCACAGAAGTTCCCCGACTCGGCCAATAAACCCGAGTGGAAGGACGTATCGAACGCTGTCCTCCGCCCCGGCCAAGAGTACAAGCAAACGACGATCTACAAGTTCGCCGTCGCGAAGTAACGCCGCAAAATGTCGTGGCCGCGATGGCTCTCCCCATCGCGGCTTCGTCACGATTGGAGCAACCCGAACAAACGTCGCGTTTCGTCGGCGGATTCTGTCGAAGCACATTTCATTCGAGACCAGCAGCGATACATATTTCAAGAACAAACATGGCCGAACAGGGCGTACGACGACATGGCCGAACCGGCGGATCGTTCCGCACTCACACCGATGATGCAGCAATACTGGGAGGCCAAGGATGCGCACCCCGGTATGCTCGTGCTATTTCGCAATGGCGATTTCTACGAGCTGTTCGAGAGCGATGCCGAACTCGGCTCGCGGGTGTTGGGGCTTACGCTGACCAAGCGCGACAAGGAAATCCCGATGGCGGGGTTTCCCGTTCACAAGCTGGAAACGTACCTCGGGCATTTGCTGCGCGGTGGCCACCGCGTGGCGGTGTGCGAGCAGATGGAAGAAGCGAGCCTCGGCAAGAAGATCATTCGCCGGGCGGTGAACCGTCTCGTGACGCCGGGGACGATCACCGAAGACGACCTGCTCGACCCGCGACGCCCGAACCACCTCGTGGCGGTTTACAAATCCAAAGCGGGGATGTACGGCATCGCCTGGGTCGATCTGTCGTCGGGTTATTTCTCCGCATCCGATGCGACGCTGTCGCTGTTGCCCGACGAAATCTCGCGATTGAACGCCGCCGAGTGCCTGTTGCCGGAGTCCGACCTCGAAGCGATTCGCACGGCGTTTAACGGCAACATGCCGAAAGGCATCACGCCGCGGCCCGATTGGAATTTCGATCCGACCTCTTCCCGCGAAGCCCTCTACGAACAATTCCAAGTGACGACGATGTCCGGGTTCGGATTCGACGATGCGCAACCGTGCCTCGTTGCGGCGGGTGCGATCATCGTCTATTTGCACGAAACGCTGAAGGCGAGCCTCGCGCACATTCGCCGGATTCGCCCGCACCGCACCGACGAGTTTCTCGTTCTCGACGAAGTCACGCGGCGTAGCCTCGAACTGATCCGAACGCTCCGCGATAACACCCGCGATGGCTCGCTGCTCTCGGCGATCGATCGCACCGTGACGCCGATGGGTTCGCGGTTTTTGCACGATCAACTCCTTGCGCCGCTGAACGCAGCTGGCCCGATCACGGCGCGTCTCGATACGGTCGAAGAGCTATTGCGCGAACATTCGTTGCGTGCGGATTTGCGCGAGTTACTGCAAGTGACATCGGACTTGCAACGATTGACGACGCGGGTTTCGACGGCCCGCGCGACGCCGAAAGACTTGGCGGCGATCGCGAAAACTTTGAAACTGCTGCCGAAATTCAAGGCGAAGCTGAGCGGGCGGCGGGCGGCACTGCTCCGGGATTTTGAAGAGCGGCTCGAACTCTGCCCGGACCTCCGCGAGTTGCTCGAACGCGCACTCACCGACGACCCGCCGTACCTGCCGAAAGAGGGCGGGATTATCCGCGAAGGATACAACGCGGAACTCGACCAACTGCGGTTGCTGTCGCGCGATGGCAAAAGCTGGATCGCGCGGTATCAGGCATCGGAGATCACGCGCACTGGCATTAACAGCCTGAAAGTCGCGTACACGCAGGTCATCGGGTATTACATCGAAATCACGAACGCGAACGAGACGCGCGTTCCCACAAACTACCTGCACGAACGCACGTTGAAGAACGCGAAACGATACGTCACGCCGGAGTTAAAGGAGTACGAAGAAAAGGTGCTCTCGGCGGAGGACAAGAGTAAAGCCCTGGAATTCGAGCTGTTTCTGCAACTCCGCGACCGCATCGCCACCGAGACGCACCGCTTGCAAGCGACGGCGGATACACTTGCGGCGCTGGACTTCCTGGCCGGGTTGGCCGAACTCGCGGCATCGCGAAACTACATTCGGCCGACGATCGTCGACGAGCCGGTGATGGCGATACGCGAAGGTCGCCACCCCGTGCTCGATCAGCTTCTGCCCCCCGGCACCTTCGTTCCGAACGATGTCACATTTAGCGTCGATGACGGTATGTTTTGGCTCATTACGGGTCCGAACATGTCGGGCAAATCGACGTTCATTCGCCAAGTTGCGATCCTGACGTTGCTCGCGCACATCGGCAGTTTCGTTCCCGCGAAATCGGCGACGATCGGCATCACGGATCGCATCTTCACCCGCGTCGGTGCGAGCGATGAACTGAGCCGCGGGCAATCGACGTTCATGGTCGAGATGACCGAAGCCGCAAACATTCTCAATAACTCGACACCGCAGAGCCTCGTGATCCTCGATGAAATTGGCCGCGGGACGAGCACGTACGATGGCGTCTCGTTGGCGTGGGCGATGACCGAATACCTGCATTCGGTAGTCGGCTGCCGTTCGCTGTTTGCGACGCATTACCACGAACTCGCAAAACTTGCCGAGACGCTGCCGCAGTTACGCAACTACAACGTGGAGGTACGCGAACTCGAAAACGATGTCGTGTTCCTACATAAAATTTCGCCGGGCAACGCGGGCAAAAGCTACGGCATCCACGTGGCACGGCTGGCGGGTGTGCCATCCCCCGTGTTGCAGCGTGCCGAGGAAGTGCTGGCGAACCTCGAGATGCGACCGCCGAAGACACCCGCGAAAACAGTAACGCCACGACCGCGAAAAGTGATACCGGTTCAAGAAGTGGCACCGCCAGAATTGACGAAGAAGAAGACCAAGGAACCCGGCCCGAATCTGTTTGAGTAACACGAAAGGAACGCAATCGATGAACGTCGCCCTACCGAAATTCTGCGAGCCGAGCGCGATTCACGACATCAAGTGGATCCCGCTGAAGTTCTTCAACGACGCCCGCGGTTGGCTCGTCGAACTGTTCCGCAACGACCTCATCGATCCGAATTTCCACCCGGTGATGGCGTACATTTCGCAGACGAAACCGGGCGTCAGTCGCGGGCCGCACGAGCATATCGACCAGGCCGATTATTTTTGCTTCTTCGGCCCCTCGACGTTCCGCGTCTACTTGTGGGATGCCCGCAAAGACTCCCCAACGTTCGGGGCAAAAGAAGTCAAAGAAGTTGGCGAAAACCTGCCCTACGCACTGATCGTCCCCGCCGGTGTCGTTCACGCTTACAAGAACGTCGGCGACAAAGATGGCCTCGTGTTCAACGGCGCAAACCGCCTGTACGCCGGCTGGCTGAAGCAAGACCCCGTCGACGAACTCCGTCACGAAAAAGATCCAAACACGCCGTATACGATGGATTGACATGAGAAATCGGCGTGGCAGGTACCACGCCGATGTCCGTTTACTTGGCCACGCCGCCGACGGGTTGAATCGCCTGTTGGAGGCGGAGTGCGTCTTCGGCTTTTTCCTTCGCCGATTGCTCGAACTTCCAGAGTGTCGGCGGGCCGTTGAGCAGGATTTGTGGCGAAGCGGCGAGGTTCAGTTTCGCGAACTGCTTCGGGATTTCTTGTGCCAATTTGATGTCGAACATCTCGCGTTCGAGGCGTTCTTTGACGTTCTCGAACTTGACCGTCGCATCGGCGGGGAGTTTCTTCAGCAACTTCATGACCATGAAACCCTGTTGCGTTTCAAAGATCTGGCTGACTTCGCCTTCGTTGAGCGCGTAGGCAATCGTCTCGACTTGCTTGTCCTTTTCGTCGCCGACGATGTGCTTCGCGATCGGTTTGATTTCGCCTGCGGTCGCCGCGAGCGAAGCGTTCGCCTGGCCGCGTGCGACGCGGTCGAACTCGGCGGCATCGTTGCGGATCGTGCCCCACACTTTGTAGACGTTCTTGAGGCCGTCGCCCGTTGGCCAGATGATGATTTTCACCGCACGCTTTTCGCCGTACTCGCGCTCGAACGCTTTCACGAGGTCTTCCGGATTCACCTTCACGTTTTCGCGGCACATCTTCGTCAGCAGCAATCGCGGGCGGATCACGTCTTCCATCCACTCGTAAAGCGACTTGCCGTAACGCGGCAGCACGACGTTCACGAAGTCCTTTTTCTGGATCGGCGGGTTCGAGATTTTCAGGTCGTCCGCGAACGCGATTTCCATCTCTTGCGTCGTGACGGTGATTTTGGCTTCGCGCGCCGCTTCTTCGATAATCATCTTATTTACGAGCAATTCGACCTTCTCGTACCCGCCGCGTGCAATCAGAAACTCGGCGAGTTCGGCGCGGGTGACGACGCGATTTTTATTGATGTACGCAACGGCGCGCGTGCCATAATCTTTGCTCGCCGGGTCGACGTTCGTCGGTTCCGGTGCGGTCGCGGGCAGTGCCCCGGGAACTTGCGTGACGGCGCGATTCGCCATCGTGCCGATGGCGAGCGAACCGATTGCCACCACCATGAGGCTCGAGAACCAACGCCGACGCGGTGCCGTATCCGGTTTCATGGGAATCCCTCTGAAGAAATCCGTTCAAGTCTGTGACCGCGTATACCGACAGGGTATCGGCGTTGCAAGCGGAACTGCGTGGGGGAAGTCGAATGCCGTGGGTTTTGGGAATCGACGAAGCGGGTTACGGGCCGAACCTCGGGCCGCTGGTGCAGGCATCGGTCGCGATGCAATTGCCGGACGACGACATCGCGGGCTGGGCGACGCTGCACGATCGCATTCGCAAAGTCGGCGAAGTGGAGGACGATCGCATCCTCGTCGACGATTCGAAGAAAGTATATTCGGGGCCGAACGGCTTCGAGAAACTCGAACGCAGCATCCTCGCGTTGGCGTCGGCACCGTTCGTACACACCGCAACTGTCAGGGTGGTGTCACCGGTCGATTTCAATCGCGAAGTCGATGCCAGCGGCTCGAAGGCAACCGTGCTGGCACGCGGCTTGATCGAATTGTTGCAAGTCGCCGATGCGATCTTGCCGCACGGCGAACGCATGGTCGCGATGTGCGACAAGCAAGGCGGTCGCGCGTTCTACGGCGCGATGCTGCAAGCGGCGTTTCCCGATAGCTGGATCGTCACATTGAAGGAAGGGGCCGCAGAAAGCCGGTACCGGATTGCCGCCCATTCGCGCGAGATTGAAGTCGCGTTTCGGCCACGGGCCGATGGCGATTCCGCGTGCGTCGCGATGGCGTCGATGATCTGCAAATCCACGCGAGAACTGGCGATGGCGCAGTTCAACGCCTACTGGGCGAAGCTCGTTCCGGGTATCGCCCCCACGGCCGGTTACCCTGTCGATGCGAAGCGATTCTTCGCTCAGATTCAAGCGAAAATGCAAGAACTGCACATCCCGCTCGATACCGTCTGGCGGAAGAAATGAAACGCGACCCAGGGGTACGACGAAGCGTCGTACCCCTGGGCGGACTCTATCGCCCCTTGCGGCGGATGTTCGGAAGGCGGTTCGATTCTTTTACGGGCATACTTTCGAGGCGGAAATCGAGCATCCGCTTCAGGAGATCGACGCGGGCGACTTCGACTCGTACGCGGTCGCCGAGGCGGAAACGGCGTTTGCTGCGGCCGCCGAACAAGGCGCGGGCGTCTTCTTCGTAGTGATAAAAATCGTCGGTCAGGCTCGAGATGTGGACGAGGCCCTCGGCGGGGAACTTCTCGGCTTGTGCGAAGAAGCCGTAATCGGCAACGCCGGTAATTACCGCGTCGAGTTTCTCGCCGATCCGCGTGCTCATGTATTGCAGCAGTTTCAGCTTCACCAATTCGCGTTCGGCCGTCTCGGCACGTCGCTCCATTCGCGAACAATGATCGCCCAGAATTTTCAGTTCGGCTTCTTCGGCGGTGGCCTTTCCCGTGCGTATCCAGCGGTCGAGCAAGCGGTGAACGACGAGGTCCGGATAGCGGCGAATCGGCGACGTGAAGTGGCAATAATCCTTGCTGGCAAGTGCGTAGTGTTCGTCGCGGATCGGCGAGTAGGTCGCTTGTTTTAGGCTTCGCAGCAAGGCGTAATGGATCGCTGCGCGTTCGGGCTTGTCCGCCGTGAGCCGTAAGACTCGCTGAATCTCGTAGCGGTCCTCGGCGCGTTTCATCGGGTAGCCGAGTAGCCCGGCGAACTGTGCGAACTGTTCGAGTTTTTCTTCCTTCGGTGCCGGGTGAACGCGACGCAAGAATGGCACATTCAAACGGCTGAAATGCTCGGCGACGGCTTCGTTCGCGGTCAGCATGAACTCTTCGACGAGCTTGTGGCTCTCGTCTTGAATCGCGTAGTGTGCCCCGTTGACGCGGCCATCGGCGTCGTATTCGAGCACCGCTTCGGGCATGCTGAGTTCGAGCACGCCGCGCTTCTGCCGCTTCTTGCGAAGCAACCCCGCGAGGTCTCGCATCCGCTTCAACGACTGCAACACTTCGGGGTCGTACGGGGCCGCACCTTCTGCCTGTGGCGTGCCGTCGAAGATCGCCTGGACTTCCTCGTAATGGAACCGTTTCTTGTTGCGAATCGCCCCGTTGAAGAACGACACATCGGCCTTCTGAAGCGCCGCAGTCAACTCGATGCGGACGGACTTCACGTAGCGGTATTTATCTTGTTGCAGGCTCGCTAACCCGTTCGAGATCAGTTCTGGGAACATCGGAATGACCTTCTGCGGAAGGTAAATACTCGTCGCCCGCTTCTTCGCCTCGGTGTCCAGTGGGCCACCGATCGGTGCGAAGTGTGCGACGTCCGCGATGTGGACGGTCAGGATCCAGTGCTTCGTTTTCGGGTCGATGACGACGCTGATGGCGTCGTCGAAATCGCGGGCGTCTTTCGGGTCAATGGTGATGACGCAATCGCCGGTGAAGTCGGTACGGCCATCGGCGACTTCGCGAAATCGGTCGGCCTGCGAGTGCGCTTCTTCGATGGCTTCCTTCGGGAATTCTTCGGGCAAACCGAAGCCGCGAATGATGGTGAGCAGATCGACGCCGGGCTTGCCGAGCGGACCGAGAACTTCGACGATCGCCCCTTCGCCGCGCTCGTCGAGCGTGGGGAAGCGGATCATGTCGATGACGACTTTATCTTGCGATTTCGCGCCCTTGGCTCCGGGGTCGCCGACGGCAATACTATGCGCGAACACGTTACTATCGACGATGACAAACGCTTGCCCGTCGCGCTCGAAGTAGGTGCCGACGAAACTGCGTGTGGCGCGTGTGATGACGCGAACGACTTCCCCCGCGGCATCGTGGTTTTGCGTTGCGCGCCGCGTGATGCGGATCAGCACTTCGTCGCCGCTCGCTGCGTCGCGCTCCTTGCCTTCGCGAATGAACACATCGGGAACGGGAGCCGCTTCGGTGGCGCTCGGTCGTACGAAACCGTGCCCACTGTTCGTTCGTTTGTAGATGCCAACGAGGCTGCCGAACTGATCGGTCGCGCGAAGAACGTTGTTCATCCCGAGGTCGATGCGGCCTTCTTGAATCAGCGATTTCAGCGTTTTGCGAAACTCGGGATAGGCGTCTTCGACGACGCCGAGTTTCTTGGCGAGTTGTTTGGGCTTGAGCGGTTGGTAACCCCGCTCGGAAAGGATACTCAGAATCCGGGACGTCCAGTCGGTCATAATTTCTCCCCGCACGGGGCGGGGCTTCGTAGGGGTTCCGTCAATCGAACGACTCGCGGACTTCACCGAACATGTCGCCATTCTCGCCGCCCTTGTAGATGCGGCGTTGCAGGTTGTGGTTGTACGGGGTCCAAGCGGTCGGATTGTTGCGGTCTTCTTTCAGGTCGCGAAGCACCATATGCATTCGCGTGTCGAGCATGTCGATTTGGTTGAGGAGCATCGCTTCGGGCGTCATCGGCACTTTCGGGCTGCCGTATTCGAGCGTACCGTGATGGCTGAGAATCATATGCTTCAACCGAATGACGAGTTCGCGGGGAAAAGGTTCGCCCGTGAGTTCCGGAACTTTCGCAATCTGCTCGGTAAGCATCTCGACGCCCATCGAGATGTGGCCGAGCAGTTGGCCTTCATCGGTGTAGCCGAAGCTGCGTGCGTAGCTCAATTCGCGGACCTTACCCGCATCGTGTAGGAACACGCCTATTAATAGCGTGTCGCGATCGATGCCAGGATAAAACGGCAACAATCGCTCGGCAATGTCCATCATCGTGACGGTATGTTCGAGCAGGCCACCGATGTACGCATGGTGGAGCTTCACGCCAGCCGGGCACGCCACGAAGTTGCGGAAGTAATTGTCGTCCATCAGGAAACATTCGGCGAGCGCCCGCAGGTGTGGGTTCCCGAGTTTGAGCAAGTATCCGCGCAGCCGTTCGATGAGCTTGCCGACATCTTGCTCGGTGTGCGGCATGAAGTCCGCGAGGTCGATCTTTTCCTCTTCGGCACGCTCGACGTGGTTCAGAATGACTTGCAGCGAACCTTGGAAAAGCTGCACTTTCGCGTCGATCTGCACGAAATCGCCGTTCTCGAAGGAACGGAACACGGTGTCGCCCGCGTTCCACATCCGTGCGGAGATGCCACCGGTACGGTCGCGGATTTCGATCTGCACGTAAAGGTTACCGTTGCGGTTAGATCGAAGTTGCTTGTCGCTGACGAGGTAAACCTCGTCGATCGAATCGCCATCGCGCATCTGCTCGACGTATCGCCGACTCATGCCGTCCTGCTTTCATTGCAAAATCAATTGCGGTTCGATTCTTGTGCATACCATAATAACGACAATCTTACGAATTGGATCGCACGTGGACGCCATCGCGATTAGCCTTTTCGCAGGGCTTCCTTGTGGATGGCCCGCGCCTCCGGTGCCCACGGTTGCGGGCCGACGCGGAGACCATCGTTGCGGACGAACGGTTTGCACATCGAACGGATACCCTGCACCGTCCAGTTTGGCAACGCCGTCACCGCCCAATAGAGCGCCGCTTTCGCGTGGAAGCCGCTTTCGCGTAGCAGTTGCCCGTAACGGAGATGGGCCTCGCGGTAATCTTTGCGGTCGTAAGCGAGGTACGCATAGTAAAACTGCTCTTCGCAAAGTGCCTTGCGCAACAGTCGTTTCTCTTCGATGCCGAGGTTCGGCACACTCGCGAGATGCGAACGTCGGGTTTCGCAGAACTCGTTCGCCATGCGATCGACGCCCGTGGTCATTTGCGAAGGGTGTTGCAAGTAGATCGCGAGCATTTCGGGCAGGTACGCGAAGACATGCGAGGCCGCGAGCCGCAGGTAGAGTTCCCAGTCGCCGGCGGCGTTGAGCTTTGGCTGGAACAACCCGGCCGCGATGAGCAAATCGCGGCGCTGGAACACCGCCCCCGTGAACACGAGGTTGCGGCGGATGAGCAACCGGTGGAATGCGGCCCGTTCGAAGATGCGGAAACCGTCGCGGGGCGTGTGCGCGAGTTGCTTGAACTCCTCGCGACCCGCCCATTCGTCCCATGCCGAGAAACCTTCGATGTCGTTGCCGACTTTCGCGTTGGCGAAAGCGATCCCAACTTCGGTGTGCGTATCGAGGAACGCGAGCATCTTCGGGGCCACGCCGGGAAGCCAAAGATCGTCCGAATCGAGATACGCGATGTAAGTGCCGGTGGAGGCTCGTATGCCCGTGTTACGCGCCGTCGATAAACCTTGATTGGATTGATAAATATAGCGAATGTCGGGGCCGCCGAGTTGGTCGATCGCGGACTTCGTGTCGTCGGTCGAGCCGTCATCGACGACGACGATTTCGAGGTCGGATTGCAACACGCCAGAGGCGCGTAGCGATGCCAGACACCCCGGAAGGAACGACGCACGATTGTAGGTGCAAACGATCACGCTCAACCGTGGCATCGATGGGTTACCTGTAATCTCAATAGTCTTGGGCTACGAATCCGCCGTATCACTTCAAACATTAGAATATATCTTGCGCGGGCTGAGGCTATTTCCAATTTGGAGTATACTCGATTTCCACGTTCGACCGACGCGAACCCGATTTCATCGGTGGTTTTACGGTAAATTCACACTGCAAAATCGCAAGTAGTTGGAGTACGAGGAATTCGACGATTGCCGCGAACCGAGGCGATTAAACCGTGCGGAATTTACCGATACCCATCGCGGATCGGGTAAAACACGTCGAGCGCTTGCGAAGCCTCGGCGTTCGCGACGACTTTGTGACGCAAATTGGCCGGAATGAAGTACAAATCGCCCGCCCGCAGCACTTGCACTTCGTCGCCGATGAAAAACGTCGCCTCACCGATCACCATCATACCCATTTGCTCGTTTGGATGACTGTGCCAATCGACGACTCCGAATGCAGGGATATCCACGACCGATAGCTGGATATTCTCGCCGGCATACGTGCGAATCGGCACGTTCCCGAAGACGACGTGCGAACCGCATTCACTGGTGGCGGGAAAATATCGGCTCATCGTTTGGCTCGATCGGAATCGGGTAACGAAAACAGGATTTTCGCACAAATTCACTGTGGCGCGAATCGCCGACTGCGAACTTGTCACAATTCTCACGACTGGGCGCGAAATCGGTCGCTTCCTATGCGATTCGTACGCGCAATTGGACGCATTGGCAGTCGTGAACTAACCTTCTGCGTGGAAAACTCTTCGGGCGCATCAGAAAGCGTTCGGTGCAAACAGAATTTTCCTCCCAATCGCCCACTTAGACCCTCACGGTACGTCCAATGATTGGGTTACGCGAACCTGGCGACGAAGCGATTCCTGGCTACACCCTCGTTTGCCCGCTCGGTAGCGGTGGCTTCGGCGAAGTCTGGAAGTGCATTGCGCCCGGCGGCCTGAACAAGGCGATCAAGTTCGTCTTCGGCAACCTCAATTCGCTCGATGGCGACGAAGTGAAAGCCGAACAGGAGTTCAAGGCGCTCGAACGGGTCAAGGCCGTCCGACATCCGTTCGTGCTGTCGATGGACCGCATCGAAGTCGTCGGTGGCGAGCTTCTCATCGTGATGGAACTGGCGGATCGGAGCCTCCACGATTGCTTCGTCGAATATCAGGAACAGGGCCGCGTCGGTATCCCGCGCGACATTTTACTCGGGTTCCTCGCGGACGCCGCCGAGGGGCTGGATCACCTCATCGATCGGTACAACCTCCAACATTTGGACGTGAAACCGAAGAATCTGTTCTTGATCTGCGACCGCGTGAAGGTGGCGGACTTCGGCCTCGTCAAGCACCTCGAACGTCAGAGTTCGGCCGGGCTGATGGGCGGCGTCACGCCGGTCTACGCGGCCCCGGAAACCTTCACGAACAAGATCTCCAAGCAGTCCGACCAATATAGCCTCGCGATTGTCTACGTCGAATTGCTGACGGGTCGCAAGCCATTTAACGGCAAAAACATTCGGCAACTCGCGTTGCAACACATGACCGAGCCGCCGGACCTGAGCATGTTGCCGCCCGCAGATCGCGCGGCGGTGGCGCGAGCACTGTCGAAGAACCCCGAAGATCGCTTCCCGAGTTGTGCGGTGTTCATTCGCACGCTCCAGGGGCTATCGACACCGCTGCCGACGAGTAACGTACCGACGCTGTCGACGGCATTACCCGATAGCTTGCAAGATAAAAAACTCGGCAAGACACCATCGCCTCGGCGCGCACCGGAATTGACCGATTCCAACATCTCGAACACCGTTTCGCGCATCGAAGCCGGCGTGCTGCGCCCGGCGATCCTGATCGGCGTCGGTAGCTTCGGCCGACGGGCGCTCCAGCAGATTCGCTGCCGCCTCCTCGATCGCGTCGGCGATTTACAGCAGGTGCCGAGCTTCCGTTACGTGTACATCGACATCGATCAGGACACCGTCGAGAAAGTCGATAGCGATGGCTCCGATGCCGCATTGCAACCGGAACACGTGCTGCACCTGCCGCTGCAACCGGTGACGGGTTACCGCCGTAAGCAACTCGATCAAATTCTAGAATGGATGCCACGCGAAGTTCTTTATTCGGTGCCGCGTTCGCTCTCGGCGGACGGTTCGCGGGCACTCGGGCGGCTCGCGTTCTTCGACCATTATTTGAAAGTCGCGGCTCGGCTGAAGAACGACATTCAGACGGCGATCCACCCCGAAGCGATCAAACTCTCGGCGGACCAAACGGGGTTAATGCCCCGTGCGAAGGTGCCGAGTATCTACGTGTTTGCGAGCGCGACCGGCGGAACGGGTGGGATGCTCCTCGACCTCGGCCATACGATCCGTCGCGTGCTGGCCAAGTTCCATATGGCCGATGCGGACGTTGCCGCTTTCGTCTATTGTGGCTCGCCGGAAGATCCCAGTTCGCCACCGGGCGAACTGGCGAATGTGTTCGCGACGCTGACAGAACTGAACCATTACGCCGACCCCGACGTGATGTTCTCCGCGCGGTATGGCGGCCTCGATGGCCCGAAGTTGGAATCGAACGGCTTGCCGTTCACGGCCACGTACTTGCTACCGATGGCGCAACGCACGCCGGAGGCGTTCCGAGATTGTATCTCGCACTTGTCGGGTTACGTCGCACACGAACTGACGACGCCACTCGGTACGGGACTCGAAGAGATTCGCCGCCGACCGGCACTGCAAGGGCGCACGCCGTTTCGCGGTTTCGGCACGTTCGGCGTTTGGTTCCCGCGCGGCCTGATGTTGCGATCCGGTGCCCGCCAGCTTTGTTTGGACCTGCTCAAAAGCTGGCACGATGCCCCGTATAAAACCGTGCCAGAAGAAGCCGAAATCATTACGCAAAACGTTCTCACCGATCCGAGGCTCACGCCGGATCACGTGCAGCAGTTCATAATCGACGAGTGTGCGCGAGGGCCGGATGGCGGGCCGCTCGAATCGATCGGGAAATGGTTCGTGGCTGGTAGCGAGCAAATCGAGTCCGCACACCGTCGCGGCGAAGGGGCGAATTGGGCCACCGCGTTCTGGGATCAAGCCAAAGACATGCTCGGCGGCGAACCGACGGCCGAAGGCGATAGCCCCTATCGACGAGGTCGCCTCAGTCGGTCGCTCGATCACGGTTTGAAAAACTCGCTCTCGGCGTGGAGCAACGAACTCACCGAGTTGCTGCGTCCGATCGAAGACATGAACGGACCGCGGTTTCTGGCGATGGAGCACACCCTGCGACGCCTCGGCGAAGCGTTCGAGAAGGCGGCCACGGCACAAGAACAACTGGCCCCGAAGTTCGCCGACGCGCGACAATCGTGCATCTCTGCCGTTCATGCCGCGCTCGAAGAATGTGCGAAACCGTCAGCCGGTTTCGGGCTGTTCGGCAGTCGTTCGGCGCGTTCCTTGCGAGTGTTTGCGAACAAAGTCAAGCCGTTCATCGATGCCCGCATTGCAGAGGATCTGGCGGGAGTGACGGCGACGTTCTATCGCCGCATGTGCTCCCGAATGGACGATCGCATTCGCGATTTGTTCATCGCCAAAGAGAACCTCGGCAAGCTCATTGCGAAGTTGACCGTACCGATTGTGAAGCCCGGTAGCCGTTTCGGAGCTTCGCGCAATCAACAAGCATCACCCGATGAGACCAACGAAGCGATTCAGTCGACATTGCAACTCTCGAACACGATTCGCGTCGTGTTGCCCAACGGCGATAACAACCTCGACCGCGCCGCTGCCGACCTGCTACTGAAATTGAACGCGGACGACCTGCAGCAGATGCACGAGATCCTCGATAAGTTGGTGATTCAACCGCGTGGCGGCCTCGTGAGCATCTGCAAAATCCAGAGCGATTTGAGCCGCGCACTCAGCACGCCGATGATCGAGCAAGCGACGGCATTCCTGTCCAATCGCATCCCGCATCAGGACGTGACCGAAGTCGAAATGTCGAGCCAGGAAGCCAAGTCGGGCGGGTTGGCGAAACGCATCGGCAGCTATCTCCGACTGGCAGCGCCGCAAGCACCCGGCCCCGCCGAGGAGGAAAAAACCTACGTCCTCGTGCCATCCACGCCGAGTGGATATGCGTATGCAAAGGAAGTGAAAGCCGTTTCCCCGAAGGCGATCATGGTCACCGTACAAGGGCACGGCACCGACTTAATGTTCTGTCGCGAACAAGGCTATCTACGGCCCATCGACTTGATGAAACTGATCGAGCCGTGCCTCGATGCTTACGTCGAATCGACGGAAGCACCCGAGCGTTCCCCGCACTGTCGGTTCGACGTCACCGAATGGGTGCCGTTGATTAACTAAAATCACTGCAAATTTTGTGCCCCTGATCTTTCCGGAGTCGCAGGCGATGTCAATGACGGTGGCAATCTCCGTCCATTCCTACTGCAATGACGGTGGCAGAATCAGTGGGCTGACGCCACAGTAGCCACGGCGCGAAGACGGCCGCGACCAGCCGCAAAACGTCCCGCCGTCGTCGGAAAAGCGTATCTACAAAGCAATTGTTTCAAGCAACGAGGGTGGGCGGCGGCCCACCTGCTGGAAAAGCAATTTGAAAAGCGGTACGACGGAGCGATCCGCAACAGTTTGACACAAGAGAGGCCACTACCTGAAATCAGTGCATCTCTGGCAACTCTCCGCGTTCGCGGCGTCGGAAGTACGACTGCTCGACGCCTTATGGTTTCGCATTCCCGCCGGGCGGACGCAACTTCGACAAGTCCGGTAAATCATCAGGATAGCCAAGGATTTCAGCGAGTGATTGCGGCCGACTCGCCGCGACGATTTCAACGATCCGCATCCACACACGACGAAACCCGATGTAGTGTTGGTCATTCAAACCCAAGTGGTCGATCGTCGCTATCGCTTCTGGCGTCTCGCCACGAATGCTCCCATCGGGCTGAACCGTGACTGTACTCCGCAGCAGCGTGTGGCACGGGTCGGCTACATTGGCGTCGAGTTTTCGGAGATTGCACGAGGAGCAGCAGTAGAGCAGGTTGTCGTATTGAGTACAAATCGGGTCGTTGGACCACGGGAAGAAAATGATCGAGGTGAAAACCACCCGCCACCCACCGTTCGCGATGCAAACAGTACACACATCGAAATCCGAAGTCGTCGCGCACCCACGGAAGAAAACTCGGATAATCGGCGTAGCCTCGTGGGGCATGTCGGCGAACGAGCGGTGCCTCCGAATACACAAACGGCGACGTCATGGCTTGCTGCTCGCCTGCGAAGTGAGTTTCGCTAACAACTCCAAGGCGTAGCTCATCGGAAGCGGAGCCACCCGACTCGCATACCGCTCGAACTGTTCGTTGAGTTGAGCCAATTCCAGCCGTTCCACGGCGGAGATCGCACCGCCGAGTTTAAGATCGATTAAATGGTGCCGACGCTTCGACTGTTCATCCGTCCATTGCGGATCGGTTGTGACAGGTTCGGAGGTTGGTCGAATTACGAAGTACACACGGCGTCCGTTCACCTCGAAGGCCGATGCTTCGTCTGTGAAATCCATTTCCCCAAAGAACTGCTTTACAGGTTCGTAGATCGTGTCGGAAGCCAGTGTCCTCAGCATTCATGCCTCGTGGTTGGAGACTTGGGAGACCTCATGTCATCATCATACCACGCTCGTCCCTGGCGAACCATCGGATCGAATGCGTTAATCGAATTCGGCGTCGAGCGAAGCACGACGAAAGGCGAGCGGGTGGGCGTCAGCCCCCTGATCCTTCCCGAGTCGTAGGCAATCTCGATTTCAACGAGGCAATCTCCGTCCATTCCTACTGCAAATGACGATGGCTGGATCAGTGGGCTAACGCCACACCGCTCGCCAAAAATGGGAATTCGGCGACGCATTCACTGTGAAGGGGTTCACGCGATGTCGGTCGCTGCGGCATCGTATTCTGCGAACAACGTTGCCAACGGTAGCGTGAAACCGGGTAGCACCGTGCCGCCATCGAGAGTCTCGACGAGTTCGCCCGCATCGTCTGCCGATTGATAACGGGTGGCCGTCCGCGCTGGGTGTAACCGCGTTTCCGGCGTGGGTTAGGCTGGGAATCCCTCGTAGCTTCCCACGAGTTGCCGATGCGGATGCACGCGTTCGGCTCCCTCGACTT
>JAYWCL010000191.1:0-10347 GCA_043780595.1 Limnoglobus sp. | reverse complement strand
TGTTTCGCCCATGATACGCACCTAAAACGCCAGAGTGAACGGAGGCAGGACAACCGATAATATACCAGCGAAAATAGCAGCGGAAAGATGCGAACTCGGGTACTACTAACAACGATCCACTCGCCACTCGCAACTACGGATCGTATCGGTGTAAGATTGCCCCACCGGGACAAGCCCGGTGGCTCGTTGGCTCGTTGGATCGTTGGCATATTTCTTGCTCTGCATATGGTGCAAACACTAACACCAGAGGGCACGACGATGAGCACGATGACCACGAAAGATGGCACGCAGATTTATTACAAAGACTGGGGTGCCGGTTTGCCCGTCGTCTTCAGTCACGGTTGGCCGCTGAGTTCCGATGCGTGGGAATCGCAGATGATGTTCCTCGCCGACCGCGGCTATCGCTGCATCGCGCACGATCGCCGCGGGCATGGCCGCTCGAGCCAGCCGTGGCACGGCAACGATATGGACACGTATGCTGACGATTTATCCGAATTGATCAATATCCTCGACCTCAAGGCGGCAACCTTGATTGGTCACTCGACTGGAGGCGGCGAAGTCGCCCGCTACATCGGTCGTCACGGGACCGCGCGAGTTGCGAAAACGGTGTTGATGGGATCGGTGACACCGCTGATGCTCGAGACCAAGGCGAATCCCATCGGCTTGCCCATCGAAAAATTCGACGACATTCGCGAGGGGATCCGTGCCGACCGTGCGCAGTTTTTCAAGGAGATGACCGAACCGTTTTACGGTGCGAATCGTCGGGGTGCCAAAGTCTCGCAAGGGATGAAGGATGCATTCGTAATGCAGGCCATGATGGGCGGACTCAAGAACGAGTACGACTGCATCCGAGCCTTCTCCGAGACCGACTTCACCGAAGACCTGAAGACGTTCGACGTGCCGACGTTAATCATCCACGGCGACGACGATCAGATGGTGCCGATCGATGCTTCGGCGAAGCTCGCTGTGAAATTGGTCGCGAACGCTACGTTGACAATCTACCCCGGCGGATCGCACGGCCTCGCCGATACGCATAAGGACACGCTCAATGCCGATCTACTCGCGTTTCTGAAAACCTCATCGCGATGAGGCTCGATACTTCCGATTCGCCTTTCGGCCCACTCGCGCCTAAACTATGGCTGTCCATGTCTGGCGTCGGTGGGCATTCGCCCGTTTTCTCTCCTCGTTGCGAAAGGTGTCTCCCATGTTCCGTCGTCTGTTTCTCACGGCAGTGGCCGTCGTGGTCGCGGGTGTCGGTTTTGCGGTCGCAGCCGATGCGATCAGCATCGAATTGAAGGATTTCAAGCTCAAATCGGACTACGACAACAACCCCGAAGGCGTCACGCTCAACGAAGGCGATGGCAAAATCGCCTTTTACAGCAATGGTACCGCCGTGGCCACGGTCAAGATCGCTGAAGATGGCGAGTACAACATCCTCATCGAAGCCTCGTGCGATGCGGCCGAGAAAAAGAATGCCGCAATGACAGTGAAAGTCGGCGACGAAGTCGTGAAGGAAAAGTTCGAACTCGCGACGGTCGATGCGAAGGAATATCCCTTCAAGGTGAAACTGAAGAAGGGCGACGTGAAGTTGAGCATCGCATTCACGAACGATGTGTACAAGGAAAACGAATTCGACCGCAACATGTACGTTCACAAAGTGAAGGTCGAGTTGAAGAAATAACCCTACCCTTACGAGCCACCGGAATTGTCCCTGTCGTGTTCGGCACGGCGTTTGCCGTGCTTAGTCCGACGCGATGCGATTTGGACCTTCTCGCGCCTTCCCTCGCTCGCCAAACGAACGAACGGTCGCCGTTTCGACCCCGAACGCTTCCGCAAGTCCTCTCCGGGTGCGATGCGGACCCGCCTGCCGCGCGAGCCGGGGCGCGAGTGGACGCGAAGCGACAACGCCCTCGCTCGCGCAGCGACTTGCACCTTCGGTGAAAACGCAACCCGAGCCGGGCTAGAAACGAAACACGCCGCGCCTACGACGAACTGCGAAGTCGTAACCGTCACAAGGACTCTCTGCTGATGCCGGACTGGTTACTCATTTCCTGGTACTGGTTCGGTGTGGTGGCGGTGTTCGCTGCGGACCTCTTCGCGACTGCGCACGTCATTTTGAAGAAACGGGATACGCAGGCGGCCATCGGTTGGGCCGGTATGATCTGGTTCGTACCGGGCATCGGTTCGATGCTGTACTACTTTTTTGGAATCAATCGCGTCGAGCGCAAGGCGAAGCGTTTGAGGCGACGAGCGTCTCGGATAGCCGATACCCTACCGCCCTTGGATGGGCCGGACGCAGGTCATCTTCTCCCGCAAGCCCAATTGATCGGTTCCCTAACCGGTCTGCCATTGCTCGGTGGGAACGCAATCCGCCCGCTCCACACCGGCACCGAAGCTTACACGGAGATGATCGGTGCGATCGACGGGGCCATTTACTCGATCGGGCTGAGCACGTACATCTTCGACAACGATGCCGCTGGGAAACGGTTCATCGACGCCCTCGGTCGGGCTGTCGCCCGCGGAGTGGCAGTTCGGGTGCTGATCGACGACATCGGAGCGCGATACTCGTGGCCGCATACCGTCATCGGTCCGCTACGCCGGATCGGCGTGCAAGTGGCTCGCTTCCTGCCGCAACTCTTACCGTGGCACTTCAATTATGCGAACCTGCGGAACCACCGTAAAATCCTCATCGTCGATGGAAAGATTGGGTTTACTGGCGGGATGAATATCCGGGCCGTACACGACGCGAGCCTGAACCCGGTCGCCCCGATCACCGACCTGCACTTTCGCCTCGATGGTCCGGTTGTCGCACACCTGCGGGAGACGTTCGCAGACGACTGGGAGTTTTGTACCCGCACCGTCCTGCGGGGTCAGTTATGGTTCCCGAAACTCGAGAACTGCGGATCGGTTTTGGCTCGAGGCATCCGCACGGGGCCAGACGATCTTTGCAAACGGTTGCAGGCGGTTTACCTCGGTGGCTTGGCATCGGCTCGGACGTCGGTGAGGATCGTCACCCCCTACTTTTTGCCGGATGCCGCGTTGATTGCCGGTTTGAACGTGGCCGCATTACGCGGGGTGCGGGTGGACATCGTACTGCCAGAACGGAACAACTTGCGGTTGGTTCAGTGGGCCTGTATGGCCCAACTCGAACAGTTGCTCGAATGCGGTTGTCGGGTCTGGTTTACTCCGCCACCCTTCGTCCACACGAAGTTGATGATCGTCGATCGGACGTGGGTTCTGTTCGGTTCGTCGAATTGGGATCCTCGGAGCTTACGACTGAATTTCGAGTTCGACGTCGAGTGCTACGATCCAACCCGCGTGGGATTGTTGGACGATGAAGTAGCGGGAACAGTCAGTCGGAGCCGAGAGCTGACACTGAACAAACTCCGCCGCCGCAATCTGTTCGTCAAGTTACGCGACGGTGTGGCGAGATTACTGACACCTTACTTGTAGGTGACACGAATTGAATCCGACAGACCCAAGCCGCGGCCTCCGTGCCGCCGAAGTGGCCGAACTCGTCGCTCGAGGCCTCGTCAATCGCCCCCCGCGATCGGGGAGGTCCGAGTATCGACTCATCGTTGCTCGCAACGTGTTCACACCATTCAACGCGATCGTCGTCCCGGTCGCCATCGCTTTGTTCCTGCTGGGCGACCTGCGTGGGGCGTGGGCCGTTAGTGGGATGGCCGTCGTCAACGCCTGTATCGGTCTCGTTCAAGAAATTCGCGCCAAGCGTCACCTCGACCGTCTCGATCTCCTGTCCGAAACAAAAACGCGGGTCGTCCGCGACGGAGCGGAACACCTCATCTCGGCTGTCGATGTGGTCCGTGGGGACATCCTCAAACTCGCGGCTGGCGAGCCGGTCGTGGCCGACGGGGTCGTTCTAACCGCCGAGTTTCTGGAAGTGGACGAAGCGCTTTTGACCGGTGAATCCGACCCGGTACCACGGCGACCGGGTGAGCGAATCCTCTCGGGCAGTTTTGCCGTCGCCGGCGAAGGGGCGTATCGTGCGGACGGCGTGGGAGTGGAGGCATTCGCCCATCAGACGTCGGCTGCCGCACGGCAATACCGGCACGCCCCTGGTCCCGTCCAGCAGACTCTGAACAAACTGATACGACTGATGACGGTCGCTACTTTGGGGCTATGCGGAGCCTACGTCATCCTATACTTCGTGCGAGACTTGCCGACGACGGACCTCGTTCAGATGGTGGCTGCAACCGTCACGTCGCTGGTTCCCCAAGGCTTGGTACTGATGACCACTTTGGCTCTCACGCTCGGGGCAATGCGGTTGGCGTCGCGCGGGGCTGTCGTGCAACGGCTCGCCGCAGTCGAAGCGATGGCGTCGGTCAATGTACTTTGTACCGATAAGACTGGGACGATCACTACCAGCAACCTCACTCTCGATCGCGTCGAAGTCATCGCGGGTAACGAGACGGAAATACGAGCGAAGCTCCGTTTGTTTGCCTGGGCGACGAGAGATGAGAGTAATCGAACGGTTCAGGCCCTTCGAACGACTTTCACAAAACCGGATGAGTCATTCACGCTGGTCGACCAACTCCCTTTCAAGTCGCAGAGTCGAGTCAGCGCAGTGCGGGTTCGTGTAGCGGGTGTGGAGGAAGTGCTCGTCGTTGGCAGCCCAGAAGCCCTTTTACCCCGGTTCACGAAGGCGGAGGCGGAACTTGTCGAGGCACGTTTCCAGGTATTGCTCCCGTCCGGGCTTCGGATACTCGCATTCGCGGGCGCAGATAATCTTACAGAAGCCACGGGCATGACGCTGTGGGAAGGCAGCCTGCGGACGGACGAACCCTTGCGTCCCCTTGCTCTGATTGCGCTCAGGGACGAACTTCGACCCGGTGTCAATCGCGTTCTCGAATCCCTCGCCGCACAAGGCGTCTCGATCAAACTGCTATCGGGCGATCACCCGATGACCGTTCGGGCTACCGTCTCACGTTTGGATCTCCCGCTCGCTCGTGAGCCGGTCCGCACTGGGGTTGATCTCGAAGCGGCCACCGACCGAGCCGCGCTCATTGTCGCGACCTCCGTATTCGGTCGAGTGACGCCGCAGCAAAAGCTCGACATCATTACGTCGCTACAGGCAGGAGGGCAACGGGTGGCAATGATTGGGGATGGCGTCAACGATATTCTGTCGATCAAAACGGCCGACTTAGGCGTCGCAATGGGGGCGGGCAGCCCAGCCGCCAAGACCGTCGCCGGGCTGGTACTGGAGACGAACAGTTTCGACCTGCTCCCCGTCGCCCTGGCCGAGGGGCGAACGGTTCTGCACAACGTTCGCCGAGCTGCGAAGCTATTCCTTTTGAAAAACGTTTACACCATACTGCTCATTCTGATCTCGGTTGGGCTACTCGGCGAAGCGTTTCCATACCTTCCGCAACAGGTAACGCTACTCAACATTCTGACAATCGGCGGGCCAGCCATACTCATCATGCTGTCGAAGGTTCCGCCGAAAGCAACGGTGCGGGCGGCCTTTCTCCCCGAGGTTGGGCGGTTCGTAATGAGTATGGGACTAGCAATAGGCATTTGCGGGCTAGCGGTGTGGCACCTCGGCGACGGCGTGGAAGAACGGAGAACGCTTCTGCTCTCGATGCTGGTTCTCGCCGGGTTGGGGAACGTGGCGCTCATCGGCGAAGCCGATCGGCAGTTGCTCGGGTGGACAGCATTCGCGGGGTTGCTGTACTTGATGGCGATGTATATCGAGCCGCTTTCGTACTTTTTCGTCCTCACACCACTCACCGGCGGGATGTGGATGACGGTTGTGGTCGCGGCCGTTGTCGGAGTCGCCACCGGGTGGCTAATCGCGCGCCGCCAACCGAAAATCGACCACCAACGGTAGGTGATCCGACGCTTCCTTCGCTAAGGGCGTCCGAACCACCCGCACTTCGGCCACCCGCACTCCGTTCCGGTGGAACGCTTTATCCACGGATAGAACGGACAGGAATGCGGGGAACGACCGGAACCGCGAAGCCGGTCGCGTCGCTTCTTCGAACCCATGCTCGGCCAGCGCGGCCGTAGCGAGTTGATTTTGCCAGTCGTTGAAATCCCCCACGATCATCGTTGGCAGCCTCGCCGCCGCACGAAATTGGTGGTGAGACAGCAGCTTTTCAACCTGCCAGTGCCGCTCGCGGTTACGCAGACCGAGATGCCAGTTGGCGAGGTGTAGCGGCCCGTCGGGCGTTTCGAGGATGACGATCTGCGCCCCGCGGGGTTTCCACCGACCCCAGCGCAGGCAGAGGGGGTACGAGTCCACGACGGGCCAGCGGGAGAGTATCAGGTTCCCATACCCACCTTCCCGGTAATGGACGTTCATCTGAAAAACGTGCGCGATCGCAGCGAAACGAGCGGTGAGGATCTTCGGCTGGTCGTCGTGGAGCGTGCGGCGAGCGTGCCGGGTGACCTCTTGAAGGCAGATGAGATCCGGGTTCTCGTGCTCGATGACGCGAGCCACGCGGTCGAGGTCGTACTTCCGGTCCATTCCCCCAATCCCTTTGTGAATGTTGTAACTGAGGAGCCGCATCGTCGATCCCGCGTAGGTGGCGAAAGATTGCGATTTTACCATGCACCTCAGTTTGGGTAAACGGATTTCGGACCAGCCATCGCGTTGGAGCACACTCGACTCAGGGCTACGCGCTGGCCACTGCCAGTTTCCGCTGCCGCGTTCCCGCACGCTCGTTCATAGCCGTTTGCGGCGAATTCCAGCCTGCGTCGATCATGATGTCCATATATTCCGCCAACGACGAGACCACGAGATCCGGGCGATACGCATACCGCGACAAATCCTCTTGCTTCGTACCCCCGCTGAGCACTAGCACCGTGCGGAACCCGAGTTGCACCCCGCCGAGAATGTCGGTCTCCATCGTGTCGCCGATCATCGTCGTTTGGTCGGTCGTCAAGCCGAGTTCCTTTCGTGCCGCTCGCATCATTACCGGACTCGGCTTGCCGACGCTGAATGCCTTGACCCCCGTCGCCGCCTCGAGCAGTGCAACGAGCGCGCCGCAACCCGGTCGAACGCCTTTCTCCGTCGGGCAACTCGGGTCCAAGTTCGTGGCAATCAGTTTGGAACCGGCCACCACCATCCGCGTCGCCGCTTCGACGAGCTCCAAGTTGAACGTCCGCCCTTCACCGACCACCACGTAATCCGGGGCATGATCGACGATCGCGTAACCGTTGGCGTGCAAGGCATTTAGTAGACCGCCTTCGCCGATCACGAACGCGGTACCGCCAGGCTTTTGATGTGCGAGATACCGCGCTGTCGCCATCGCACAGGTGTAGACGTGCTCTTCCTCGACGTCGATCCCCATCCGCGCCAACTTGGCGACGATATCGCGCCGCGTCCGCTGACTATTGTTCGTGAGAAACCGAAACGGAATATCGCGTTGCCGAAGGTGATCGATAAACGTGTCTGCGCCCGGAATGAGTTGCGAACCGCGATAGAGCACGCCGTCCATATCGATCAGGAAACCATGTTTCATAGTTGTCTCCGCTAGAAGGTCGTTCGCAAGAATCGCGAATCGAGTGCACGGTAGAGGGAAATCCAACAGTGCAACTCGTAACAGGCAATGGGCATGCCGCAAGGCATCACAGCGAGACACGATCTGACGCAAACCGATATTCAGCGAGAGTTTAAGTCGATGTGAAATATCGAAGTGCCACACCACAACCGATGAAACTGCCCGCTTGTCGGGCGAAGAGTGTTTCGCGGAGCGCGGGGCAGCCTGCTCGCTTAGAAAGTCGCCAAACGGCGCGTTCGCGCTCTGGACACTTCGCGTCGAATGGATATACCGACCAACTTCCGCCTCAGAAACTGTGTTGGAGGCGTTCTCGGTTTTAACGCGGGTCATTACTGCGCGTCGTACCCTCGATGCTGCGTGTGCCCCAGGAGGTTTGTCTGTGGCTCTCGTCGACGTAAAAGAACTGCTCGATGCTGGTGTTCACTACGGTCACCGTGCCAGTCGTTGGAATCCGAAAATGCGTCCGTACATCTACGGCAAGCGCAACCTCATTCACATCATCGATTTGCGAGAAACCGTTCGCGGTATGCTCCGCTCGTATCGCTACTTGTCCCAAGTCGTCTCGAAGGGGCAGCTCGTTCTGTTCGTCGGCACGAAACGCCAAGGTAAGGAAATCGTCGAACGCGAAGCGGCCCGTTGCGGGATGCCATACGTCAGCGAGCGCTGGCTGGGTGGAATCCTCACGAACTTCCGTACGATTCGTTCGCGGTTGAACCGCCTCAAAGAACTCGAAAACATGTGGCTGCCCGAGGGCGATAACCCCGGCAAGCACGACATGAACGCCTACATTGCGGGCAAGATGACCGAAGCCGGGAAGATGGACTTCAACCAAGCTCCCGAAACGGCACAGATCCGCAAGTACTCGAAAAAGATGGTCTCGACGCTGAGCCGCGAACTCCTCAAGATTCGCCGCAACTTGCTCGGGATCCGCGAAATGACCCGCCTGCCCGAAGTGCTGCTGATCGTCGACCCGAAGAAAGAGCACATCGCGGTGAAGGAAGCGAAGCGGATGGGCGTCACCACCGTCGCGCTGATCGACACCGACTCCGATCCGGACCCCGTCGACCTGCCAATTCCCGGCAACGACGACAGCATCCGTTCGATTGAAGTCGTGCTGCACAAGATGGCGGAAGCGATTCTGGAAGGCCGCGCGTCGCTGTCGCCGGAACAGCAAGCCAGCCTGCAAAAGCCGCGTCAGCCCGCACCCAAGCCGACCCCGCCAATGCCGACGACGCCACTCGCGACGCCTGCTGCACCCGAGGCGAACCAACCCGCCGTGTAAGTGGTCCATTTGAAGATAATCACGACAGGAAAGCTCCCGGTCGATCCGGGGGTGTTTTCCTATACCATATGCACACCCTGATCGTTTTCACGCGGGGTTCACGTTAGGATGAGGACGATATGAGCACGATTAGCGCCGCCGCCGTCAACGAACTGCGCAAGCGGACCGATCTACCGATGATGGAGTGCAAAAAAGCACTCGTGGAAGCGAACGGCGACATGGACAAGGCCGTCGAGATCCTCCGCAGCCAGTTCGCCAAGGCGACGGTGAAGCGCGAGGGGAACGAGACCGCCGAAGGTCGCGTCGGGATCGCAATCGATACCGCCACGAACGTGGCTGCGATCGTCGAACTCCGCTGCGAATCCGCACCGTCCGCGAAGAGCGATCAGTTCATTGCGCTCGCCGCCGACGTGGCCAAACACCTGATTGCCAGCGATGCCGCAGACGTTCCGGTGCTTCTGACACAGAAGCACGGGTCGGGTACCGTGCAAGACCGAATCAACGAAGTCGTCGGCGTGATCCGCGAAAAGATGATCGTTCATCGTTTCACACGGCTCAGCGGTGGCGTCTTCGGCCAATATGTCCACCACGATGGTACCGTCGGCGTGCTCTTGCACTGCACCGGCACCGGTGGCACCACCGAAATCCTCCGCGATGTGTCCGCACACATCGCCGCGATGAACCCGCAATACATCGTCTCGAGCGAAGTCCCCGCCGACCTGATGGCGAAGGAACGAGCGGTCGTGATGTCGCAGATCGAGAATGAGCCGAAGAACGCCGGGAAGCCTGCGAATATCATCGAGAAGATTGCCGAAGGCAAGCTCAAGACGTGGCTCGCGGAGATCGTGCTGGCCGAACAACCGATGGCTAACGCCGCGAAGTACCCCGGCCAGACGGTCGGCCAAGTGCTGACGAAGCTGGGCCTGACGCCCGCGAAGTTCATCCGCTACAAGGTCGGGGCCGTGACCGTTTAATTCCAATACAACGCTTCATTCACAGCGATTTTAACCGAGGAACCGATGCCACACACGCCGAGTGCAGAGAAACGATTACGCCAGAACGACAAGCGCCGCCGCCGCAACCGCGTCGTTGCCAAGGCGATCCGCGAGAAGCGCAAGACGCTGACGCTGAGCATGAAAGGCACCGACACCGCACAGATCGGCGTCGATGCGAAGGTCGTCGTCCAGTCGCTGGATCGCGCCGCCGAGAAGGGCTACATCCACAAGAACAAGGCCGCCCGCCTGAAGTCGCGGCTGTCGAAGAAGCTCAAAGCCCTGGCTGCCGCACCGCCGAAAGAAGCGGCACCCGCCAAGGCACCGAAAACGCCGAAGGCGTAACGCCACACGAGCCGAATTCGTGACAGACCCCCTCCAGATGAGGGGGTTTTGTCGTTTGTGGCTATTCTCGCATTCCCGTTCGTGGTATAAATTTGTCATCAGAACAGGAGTGCCACACATGGCCGTGAAGTCGACGAATCCGGACATATTGTTCTACGAGCAAGCGGCGCGCGAATACTGCGAATCGCTACCGTTGGAGCATTTC
>JAYWCL010000190.1:0-8858 GCA_043780595.1 Limnoglobus sp. | reverse complement strand
CGCCACGACTGGTTTTCGAGGGTATTTGCCCCGCGCAGGCCGAAGACCTGCGGCTACCAGAATTGATACGTCGAGCCATCTGAAAAGGTATCAATTTCTGCCGCGTGAGGTATATAGTCATATCGCAGAGGATCGGTAAATTGACTTCGGTGGCAAAATAGGCAGAGATGGCGTAACTCCACCCCAAACGGCGAGGCGAGCATGGTTTTCGACTGGTTATTCGGACGCAAAAAACGCTCGCAGTCGGACCGCACCGAACGGAACGCGGTCATCCGCCGAATCGTGACGGCGGCGGCGAAGTCTGGCAAAAAGAATCTTGCAAACTCGGACTCGAAAGTAACGATTCTCGCGACGCTCGAGGCGAACGAACACGATGCTTCGAGTTCGTCAGTGAACCTCGTCGAGAGCGTGGGGAAGATCGACGCGCCGGAGATCCCGCAAGATCGCATCGCACAGCGTGCCTACGAAGTCTGGGTTCGCCGTGGCCGACCGAGTGGCACGGCGGACCGCGACTGGAACGAAGCGGTTGGCGAACTGCGTGCGGAAATCGCCGGTGCGAAACCCGAAACGCCGCTGTTGAAGTCGCGGTGACGATTGCCGTCCGCGAAACCGCCGTCCCCGATTCGCGTTTCGCCCGCTGGGATGCACGCTGGAAGTTGGCGGCATTGTTGGCGGCATCGGTGGGCGTCGCCACCCTGCGACAGCCGGCTCCCGTCTGCGCCGCACTCGTTTGTTCGCTTATCATGTGTGCCATCGCGAACTTACGTTATCGCCACGTTCGCGATCGGATCATGCTGCTCCTGTTCGGCATTCTGCCGTTCATCGCGATCCTGCCATTCGCGATCTCCGACGATGGCCCCGCGTGGACGATCGGCTTCCTTCGTGCCAGCGAACGCGGCCTAATACAAGCGGCAGTGTTGGTGGCGCGATGTCTCACCATCGGCCTGTTGGCGATGATCCTTTCCCGTACGGCACCAATCCCACAAACGCTCGCCGCCGCACACGCCCTTTACGTTCCCGCTACGCTCGTGCTGATCGCGCAACTCGCGTTTCGCTACATCGGCGTATTGTTCGAGGAAGCCCGCCGATTGCGAATCGCACTCTGGTGCCGTGGATTTCGCGCGAAAACCAATCGCCACACGTACCACACGCTCGGCTCGGTGGCGGGTGCGTTGCTCGTTCGCGGTGGCGAACGGGCCGAGCGTGTGTCGGCCGCGATGCACTGCCGCGGCTTCGACGGCACCCCGCGCGTACTGCAACAATTTCGCTCTGCGCGGAACGATTTACTCGGCTTTCTGCTGGTGATAACTGGCACGGCGGCAATCGTATTGTGGGACCGTTTGTAAACGAGAGGCTTCAAATGGAACTTGCGATTGCACTGCAAGCTCGTGAGGCGACGCACCGGTACGCCGATGGGCGGGTGGCACTCGACCGCGTGACGTTTACGATTGCGACGGGGGAAAGCGTGGCGATTGTTGGGCCGAACGGCGCGGGGAAAACGACGTTGTTTCTGCGGCTGTGCGGGGTACTCACCGGCGTGCGCGATCAATTCTCCGTGCTCGGGTTGGACCCCGCCGACCCGAAGCATCGCAAGCAGTTACCGCAAACTGTCGGCGTGGTGTTTCAGAACCCGGACGATCAACTCTTCAGCGCGACCGTCACTGAAGACGTTGCGTTTGGGCCGTTGAACCTCGGCTGTTCGGAAAACGAAACCCGCTTGCGCGTCGAAGAATCGCTGGCGAAGGTCGGCTTGCCGGAGCATGGCGACCGCGTGCCGAACAAATTATCCGGCGGTGAGAAACGCCGTGCGGCACTGGCGACGGCGCTCGCGATGCGGCCGGGAATCTTGCTCCTCGACGAGCCTTCGATGTTCCTGGACCCGCGTGGCCGACGCGAACTCATCGCCTTGATTCGCGAACTGTCCTGCACGAAACTGATCGCCACGCACGACCTCGAATTGGTACTCGATACCTGTTCCCGCGTGATATTGCTCGATTGCGGGAAAGTCGTCGCGGACGGTCCAACAGTGGAGATTCTTTCGGATGCGATGCGAATGGAGCAACACGGCCTCGAAGTTCCGCAACGGTTGCAACGCGGATAACGCAGCTTCGTTAAACTCGCATCTTCGCATGGCCGATACTAGTGAAGTCGCGCAGCGTCTGCGCGCACTCCTGGTGTAGGGTGCCGACCATGCGGGTCAGTGCGATTGTGACATCTGGTACGCTCGCTGCGAAACGTGTCACGTTGCGCGCGCTCAACCTTCAGACCTATGTCGCCTACGACCGAATCGTTGCGACTTCGGAAGACGAACTCGGCACGTTCGGCCCAGATATTTTGGAAATTCCGATCGCCACTCGGCGAGCCGCCGCCATACGAAACCGCTGCGTGGCACGCGCGACGGGTGAGATCGTCGCGTTCCTCGAAGCCGGTTCGGTTCCCGATAGCCGCTGGATCGAGAGACTCGTCGAAGGCTATCTTGCGGCGTCCGTTGCCGTCGTTGGTGGCCAGATTGCGGGCGAAACTGGCTACCGCGTGGTGTCGCGTAAGGGCGATGTGAAACACGTTGCTGCACCGCTGACGCCGTTCCAAATTCCGACGGCGGACCCGTTCCTTTGCCCGCATCCTTCGAGCATCAGTTACCGACGAGCGACGCTACTGTCTGAAGGTGGTTTCGACGAATCGCAGGCCGATTCGGAGATCGATGCCAATGCGTGTTCGCGGCTGATCGATGCCGGGTATCGCGTGACGGCAGTCGATGGTGCCATCGTCTACTCCGTCGGGTTATCGGTGAGTCCGATGGGGCAAACGACCGCGCGGCTGGTGCCGCATCGAACAGTCTGCTTCATCTACCGCGAGTATTTTTCCGCTACCGACGACCGCAGTGGCCAGTTTCGACAGATTGCCATGGGGCTGGCCGCTGCGGGTGTGGAAGTTCATGCAATTGTCGAAGGCGAAACCGGTGCGCCAATCGTCGACGATGTCTGGATTCATCGCATCTGGTCGCGAACTCCGGGCACGTGGGAAGAGTGGGCGAGGGTGGCACACACGCAGTTACTCGCGCTGACGGAGGTTCGCGAAATTTCGACCGTATGGGTGCCGACGGCGAATGCCGAGGGACTGTTCGCGTTGCTCGACGACCGCTTTCGCACGATTGCGTATATGACGAACGAGCCGCAAAGCGAACTCGAACGGTACGCGATTTCGCTTGCGAAAAAGATCGCGTCGCCATCGACGCGGGCGTTGCGTGCCGCGAAACGATCGACCGATGGCCAGCCCGGCACGCGGAGTTTCGAGCGAGTTCCGTTTGCGGTAACGGATGGTGCAACGGATGCAGCCGAGCCGACGGCAGGCATCTATTTTATCGGCGAATCGTACGAAGCGGCTGCGATTCGGGACGATCTGCTGAGCGAATTTCCCACTGTGCCAGAAGCCGATTCAGTGGCGACGGCCTCGGTCGTGTGTTGGGTCGGCCACGCGGAATCGTCGGCCATCCCCATCGTCGAAGCGATGATGTTCGGCAAGCCAATCGTCGCCTGTGCGGTCGGCGTCGCGACCGATTATGTCGTCGATGGCGTGACGGGGTTACTCGGCTACCCCGGCAGCACGACGTCGCTCAGTGGTTTACTACGCCGTCTGTTATCCGATGAACCGTTGCGGCTGCGGATGGGGAAAGCGGCACGCGCGGAATACGAGCAACGACACGCGCCGGCCGCGCTGACCCGTGCCGCCATCGCACTGATGATACCCCGCCCCCGCAACCTCGCCGCATGAGGAACACCATGAGCCGGGCCAGCGGGGAACCGCTTCGAGCTTCGATACTTACGGGTTGCATCGTGTCGCGCGATGCGATCTCAAACATTGCGCGTCAGCAAGCCGATGCGCTCTCGATGCCGCTCGCGGGTGGTCCCACCGCCGACGTGCGGCTGTTCACAATGGGCGGGAACGTCAGCGATTCTCGAATCGTCGAGGTGCCTTCGGCCTCCGCGATTGTCGCCGATGCGCACTTCCAGTCGTCGGATATCATCGTCTTCCATTTTGGCATTCGCTACCCGGCGTTCGATGCGATTTTGCTCGCACCACGCACGGCCCACGTGGTCGGATATTACCACGGCATCACGCCGCCCGCACTGCTGAACGAGACCGAGCGAACGACCTTGGCGGAATCGTTCTGCCAGGCCAACAACCTGTTCGCGGCGGATCGCGTGCAAACGACGAGCCGGTACATCCAGAAGGAACTCGAGTCGTTTGGGCTTCCATCCGAGCGTATTTCGCGCGTCGCCCCGGCGGTGTCGTTCCAGCCAATACCGCGCCGCCCCATGAAAGCGGGGCAACCGTTGCGATTCTTGTACGTCGGGCGGTTCGTCGCGTCGAAAGGGATCTCGGACCTGATGGCCGCGTTCGCGAAGTTCGCGTCGCGTAACGCCGATGCCACGCTCGACCTCGCCGGCAGCACGGCCTGGTGCGACCCGGAGTACCTCGCGCACCTACGCGAATTGGCAAAGTCGCCGCTGCTCCGCAATCGCGTTCGTTTCCATCACGATCTGTCCGCAAGCGAACTCGCACGCCGTTACGCCGAGGCCGATGTCTTCGTCTTTCCGTCGTATCACGAAGGGTTCGGCGTGCCAATCGTCGAAGCCCTCATGAGCGGCTGCTATGTCATTTGTTCGGATGCCGGCGCATCGCCGGAGACGGCGGGTGGGTTGGGGCGCGTGTTCCCGACGGGGGACGTCGCATCGCTCGCCACACGATTTGCACAAGTCGAATGGGCGTGGCAACGCGGAGTGCGTCCGACCGCGATGGGGTTGCTGACGGCCGAGGAGTGGGCACGACAAGCACGCGAATATGCGGCAGATTTCACGCAGGCGGCGTACGAAGATCGCTTCCGCACGGCCGTGTTCTCCGGCCTCGCACGCTACCCGACTGGTGTCGCAAAATATCTCGCAAATAAGCGATTGCAGTTACTCGACGACCTCCCAGCCGCCATGGGAACGCGCGACGACGAACCCACCATTTACCGAACGTTCCGCGAAGGATTCGCCCCGCCGAAGGGCGAGCCACGCGCCGCATAAGGAGTATCCAAAATGAATCAGATCCAATCGCCGAATGGGATTCGCAAAGCCGTCCACTGGCTGAGGCCGCGCGTTCGCACGATCCCCGTGTTCGGGCAGGCGGCACGCTACGTCAAGCGGCTGATCGTGTTGCCGTGGAACTTCCACAAACAATATCAGCAATCGCAAACGACGCAGGCCGAGACGCGCGGTACGTTCCAATCGATGCTCGCAAATCAGCAAGATGCGTTGAACGTGGCGATGACCCGTATTGCCGCGCAGTTTTCGGCAGCCGATCGCCAACGCCAAGCGACGCATCAGACCGTGATGGAAACGGCGCAGTCGATTCAGGTCGAAGCGGCGGACCACGCAGCGACGATCGAGATCCTCTTCGCCGCCGTCGTCGATCGCCTGTCATCGGTGGAGCGTCGCTTCGACGATCTCGCAACACTCCAGGCCACCACGGCGGATCTCGTTCAGCAAGTGACCGCGATTCGAGAAAGCACATCGGTGCTTCCCGTGCAGATTACCGGAATCGGGCATCGTATCGATGTCGTTTCGCAGCAGTTGCTCGCGATCCCGGCTGCACCCGACTATTCCGCGCAGTTCGCTGCGCTCGCCGATGTGCCAAACCGGTTAGAAGCCTTGTCCGAACGACTGACGGCGCAGGCGTTGCCGATTGCCGATACGGCCACCCGGCTCGACGTGCTGACCGCGTTGCCCGGTCGCATCGAAGACATTTCGATGGCGGTCGCGCAACTCGGCCCACGTATCGCGAACGCGGAGATGCAGATCGCCGAATCGACGACCCGCGCCGAAAGTGAATCGCGGCGATTCCAGGATTCGGTCGATGAACGGCTCGATGTTCTCGTCGACAAATTCGACTCGTCAATCCGGGTGCTGTCGGCCGATGTTCGCGGTATGAACGAACGACATGCTGCCGCCTTCGACTTGGTTTCCGAACGGCTCCGCGATCAAACCGTGCGGCTGTTGGGCATGGGCGAAGACCACACGAATGGAGGCGTTTCGGCGAGTTTCGCCTCCGAACAGATCGCCGACCTCGTCACGGGACAGTTGGAACTCGCACGGCAGATCGCCGACTTAAAGCAACTCGTCGGTGGGCGAAACGACGGGGCCGTGGGCAACCTTCGCCTGCGTGCGTAATCCGGCGGGCTGCGGAAGACATATCATGAAATGGGGTGACTTTGCGAGTCGCAAATTGCCCCGTTGCCTTCCACCGAGACTTCGCCGCGATGCCCCAAACTTTGCTCATGGAACCGCCGCTGAACCCCACCCATGCGGTGTTCCAAGTCGATAGTATCCTCCGCCCCGTCGCCCCGGATCGGCCCCGCATCCACAAGATTATCGCCGTTCTACCAGCGTACAACGCCGAGAAAACGCTCGCTGCCACCATCGCCGATTTCCCGGCCGGTTGCGTCGATGAGATTCTCCTCGTCGACGATGGCAGCAAAGATCGCACGGTGGAAATCGCGAAACAAATGGGGCTGACGGTGATCGTTCACCCGCAGAACCTCGGCTACGGCGGCAACCAAAAAACGTGCTATCGCTACTGCCTCGAACGCGGCGCAGATGTGATTGTGATGATTCACCCGGACTACCAATACGATGCGCGGGTGATCCCGCACGCGGTGGGTATCATCGAACTCGGCATCTGCGATGTCGTGCTCGGGAACCGCATTCGCTCTCGAAAAGAAGCCCTGAAATGCGGGATGCCGTGGTGGAAATACATCTGCAATCGCGGGCTGACGATGTTCGAGAACGTCGCGCTCGGTCAAAACCTCGGCGAGTTTCATAGCGGCTTCCGCGTCTACCGGAGGCAAGTTCTCGAAACCATCCCGTTCGACCGCAACAGCAACGACTTCGTCTTCGACACGCAATTCCTGGTGCAAGCCGTCCACTTCGGCTTCCGCCTCGGCGACGTCCCCGTGCCAGTGCGTTACTTCAACGAAGCCAGCCAAATCAACTTCGGTCGCAGCACGAAGTACGGCCTCGAAACGCTCCGCGCCGTCTGGCAGTTCTGGCTGAACAAACTCGGCATCTGGAAGAGTCCGCTGTTTCAGAAGTGAAGTTGGAGGCGTTCCGACCTCATTTCGATGCGGCGGCCAACTTGTGGTCGGCGGGCGTGATGTCGCCAGCGGGTACGAGGCGGTAATGTTTTTCGTCGATGACTTTCACTTCGTCGTCGATTTGTACCAACTCGAACATCACGATCTTATTGCCCACAATGTCCGGCACGAACTGGACCGCAACCGGACGCGGCGTTAGCAGGGGAAATGCTTTTCGACAGAGCGCCAAATCCTGTGCAACCTGCACGATACCGATCTGATCGCTGCCGCCCTTCGTTTGAACGGGAATGGCAAACTGCTGCCCCGTGTTGTTGACGCCGACGTAGATTTCATCGGTTTCAATTTGCCCAATATCGGGAACGCTCGTCCGCAAGTGGTTTTGCAATGAGTAAGCCGTGACCCTCAAAAAGATGTCGATCAAGCGGTTATACCGCACCTTGGCAAGTAGCGCTTGTTCGTCGTTCAGCGAATGAGCCGCGACGATTTCTGGCGTCGCGTCGGGAATCTTAATGCAATAGTGATTCGCACTCGGCAAAATACGATTCCATTTTTGCAGTGCCATGCGGTAGTTCGATCGTCCCGCCAGGTTGATAACCCATTCGTAACCTTCCGGCGCAGTATTAGTAATCGAAACTGGCAGAGAAACCCGGAAGCGGAAACTGTACAGTAGATCGCCGATGTTCTTCGGAAGTGGGATTTTCAAATCCGCGGCGACGGTTTCCATCTCGACGCGTTCGAACTGGAATGTCGTTACCCCACTACGATAATGGTTCGTAAAAATACGCTCGATGATATCGCTATACCGATTGGTCTTCTTCGGCTTATCCGAAGAGCGTTCTACTGCCATCCGTTGCCCCTTTCGATCGTTTGAGTTTCAATGCGGTACGCTTCGGATCCGCTTTCAATTCGATGCCTTCCGGATGGCCCACAGGTACGAATTCTCCGATGGAATCTTGCGTCGTCGATTTGCGTATGGTGTATCCGCGATTGAGGCACGGCTCGATGAGGATTCGTAGATTTCGACTGCGAGCAATCTCGTTTAAGAAAGTATCTGCGCGTATCCACGTTAACTGGACGCCCGTATCGACAACGGCTTTCTGTACGTCTGCAAAACTGAATGTCGCTCGATGCACACTTTTGCTTTTATCGTCGTAACGGTCGCTAAAAAGACGTTCGATTACCGGTGGATAATGTATGACCTGCGGTATTCGTTTGAGAGTACGCGGCCGATCTGGAGGCAAGTGGTAAACGTCCGATAAAGCGATGGACAATTTCGGTTTGGTGGGTTGCAGACCAATTGCACGAAGCACTTCACGGCCTATCGCTCTTGCGAGAGGTGGACAAACGGCGTTTCCGATCTGACGGTAAGCGTGCCATTTCAGTGGATAAAACGCAAACCAATCGGGGAACCCGTGAAGTCGAGCCGCTTCGCGAGCGGTGATGCAACGCGGACGAAAAGGGTGGATTGGACGTGGGGCCGTATACGAACCGTGTGCAGAATCCGATCCCGCGCGTAACGTTGGGGCGATGCCATTCGGAGCGAGCCGAGGCAGCTTATGGCTCGGTACCATCTCGCCTACCGGCGTCGATTCGTATAGCGCAATTGCGCCGGGCGTATGTTTGACTGGGTGTAACCGCGTTTCCGGCGTGGGTTAGGCTGGGAATCCCTCGTAGCTTCCCACGAGTTGCCGATGCGGATGCACGCGTTCGGCTCCCTCGACTT
>JAYWCL010000189.1:0-12802 GCA_043780595.1 Limnoglobus sp. | reverse complement strand
AAGTCGAGGGAGCCGAACGCGTGCATCCGCATCGGCAACTCGTGGGAAGCTACGAGGGATTCCCAGCCTAACCCACGCCGGAAACGCGGTTACACCCGTTCCTGATGGCCGGTTAATTTACGTACCAGACGAGTACTCATTTGACTTTATAGTTGAAAATCGTCCTAATGCTGAACATACTATTCAATTAAACACACTGCAATTGGCTGTCGATGGCGATGGCCGCGTTCACTACCCGTGGGGGTATTGTCCGCTAATTCGGTATGAGGTAACAGAACATGTTCCTCCTTCAAGTCGTGGAGGTACGCTCTCGGTCGAATGCGTGGATGATTTCGTCCCTGGAATTGCCGTCGCGTTACATAACGACTCCGGCTGGCCGGTTGCAATTAATCGGCAGGAAGGATGGGTCTGCCTGGGCGACTCATCGGTGCCTAAACTCTGGGAGGCAGTCGAGTTCGCAAATTCAACTGTCGCTGTCCTGAGTGATGGAAAGCTGATCGCTCTGTGGCTTCGGCCTTATAATCTGCCACAAGTTAACCAGAAATAATTAGCGATCCAGTGAGCATATCGTAAGTTCGGCCATCACCACGTTTGCGTATTCGGTTGTCTCCGTCGTGGGGTTGGTCGATATCCACGAGGCCGCAACTGGGAGAGAAGCGCGTTCGGGCAACGATTTGACATCGAATGAGCGTTGGTCGCGCTGGTTTCTCGGGGCTGGCACTTTCTTGTTGTCGGCACTCCCGTTTGCGCCGAGTAGCCGAGCGGCCCCTGCGGTTGCGGGTGAGACCGCCGAAGCGGCCGCAGCAAGAGCCTTGTTGGAAGCCGATGTTCGAGCCAGCTTACAAGCGGCACAAGCCGAGCGCCGCGCCGCCGCACTGAGCCGCGGCGAACGCCAAGCGATGGTGCCCGAGCGCCCGGCAGGCCCTCCTGGCGAAGGCCCAGTACCACGGCCCGAGCCAGTGCCACCACCAGTGGAAGCGCCAGGTGGAACATCTGTCGGCAGTAACGGGGCGGCAAGAAGTGAAAGGTTGACAGAATATTATAACCGTCTTCGTGGTCAAACGGCGTCTGGAACTGCAGACGAAGCGTTGGGAAGGGTTGGCCGCACATTAGAAGAGGTTGAAGACGCATTGAGCGGCATCCCCAGTAGAAACCCGCCTCCAACGCCAAACATGCCGGACGGACGAATGTACCCGCCGCAGGCCGACAATATCGTTCGTCATGCTGACGGTAGCATTACCGCTCGCACCCGTGGGCATGATATATCGATCGGCCGTGATGGTAGCATTACAATGACGAACAGGCAAACTGGCAATATTGACTTTCAACAGCCCGGCACTGGAAACTGATTCACATGACACGATCCGAAGATTTTGCTCGGCTTGCTGATACACTGCGTGAAGGTTCTTGTGGTCTCATGAGTGAGATCACTTGTTTCCCATCAGGTGCTGTGTCAATGCGCATCCGACTTAATACTAGCAGAGTGTTTGATATGGAATATTTCCCCAGTCATCTTATGTACTGTGTGGACGAACTGCCTAATGATGCAGGTTTTAATACTGGTTACCGCTATGGCTATCCCGATTTTGAGTCTGCGAAGGCAAAGCTTTTGGATCTGCTGGACCAAGCGAAGTTGGGCTTAGCAAAAGACTTTTAAGTGATTATGCCAGGCATTCTTTGCAAATGCGGCCAACGATTACAGTATGGTGAAATACCCTGCCCTGTTCAGTGGCTGTTTATTTCCGATACCGATTACGATAAGTACACGGGCCAGGTTGATTCTGAGGTGTTGTACCGGGAAATGAAGAGTTTTCTCAAGTGCAACAATTGTTCCAGACTATGGATATTCTGGAGTGGTTTTAACAGCGAGCCTGCCGAGTATCTACCGAACAATGATTGACGAGCTCCAGAACGAGCATCTACAACGGGTCGAAGAAGCACTCCACGATTTGGTGCTGATTCATCAGCGACCGTAAGCGTTGAGGGCATGACGTGGAAGTTTTGAGAGTATCAGACGCATCCGCTTATCTCGACGGGCTTCGCGATGATCGCGAGCGGAGCGCCGTCTTGGCGATTCACTTGACTTGGTTGGATAACTGTTCCTCTTTGGCCACGAATCCGAAGTTGGTTTCACAGACCCCAATCGATATGTTGCTGCTATATCAAGCGGCTGCATTTGCATTTCGTGTCCCTTTGGCAGGCGATGCGGGACTTCTCGTGTCGGGAGGGAAAGGGAATGTCGTCAACCGCGATAAGGCCGTGCAACGGCTGGATGCGGTCGCCAATTCGGAGAAAACGCAGTATGCGCGCCGGTTCTTGGGGGAAGTGATCCAACTCTCCGACGAAGCAAGTTGCGAGCAAGATTTACTATTCTTTCTCAATTTGTTTCTGCTTTGCCTCGACCGATGCACGATTGAAAGCATCACAAGTGGTGAAATCAGTAAAGGATCGAGGCAATTGTCTGACCCCGACTTCTGGCGATAGTATGGCCAACGTCGTGACGGTAGGTAGGAAATGAGTTTTCAATTGCAAGTCATTGACGGCGAAAAATATTGCGTGGTATTCCAAGATGAGCCACCTTACATCCATTCATTGAAGATGGCTCCTGAAACAATTGAGCCTGAGCTGGCTTCCGATAATTGGTTAATTGTCGCGTTCCCTGTATGGAGCACACCAGCCCGACATTCAGTGATTGCGGCAATTGCGTGTGCGAAACAATACGAAGGCAAATTTCATTTAGGTGTTCGCCCATACGAATCCAACCATGAAATGAGTTCCTGGTGGCCAGGCAACGAGGTTTCCAGCAACAACGAAACGTTAGTGACAGCAGTAGTCGATTCCGGTCAAAATATAGTAAATATCACGACAGATCCTATGGCCAACCCGCTATGGTTAGTGTTGGCCAATGGTCGTGTCGTTTATCAAGGTACTGGCCCGCGTGTATCGGAGCAACTGTGTGATATAGTTCAATGCATTGTTAATTAATTAGATGCGAAAACTATAACAACGTTCGCGACATGGGGGTAAACCAAGCGAGATCGGCAATTATCGCTGTGGGTGGATATATCGGTGCGCCCATCGTGCCAGCCCGCAGCGCCAGCAAGGGAACCCTCGTATAATCCATGCCGTGCCTCGAACGGGGAACGCGCACCCTTGCTGGCGCTGCGGGCTGGCACGATAACTATAGCCAAATAGCCGAGCGGCCATGCCAGTTGCTGGCGTCTGATATCTCCTCTACCCTTCGCTGTCTAAAAACAGTAGTTGTCAGATATCAGTTGTTCGTTGTTAGTTGCAAACTCGATACGGGTACCGCGATGGAACGCCGCCTTGCCGAACAGCGTTTTCACGACGAACAGGCGGCCGAACGGGCGGCGTCGTTTCGTGCGGGGCGGGCCGATCTGCGCTTCGAGGATGCTGCGTTTCTCGACCACGAAACCTGGATTCGTCCTGCGTTCGGAATGCTGGGAAACCTGAGTGGAAAGTGCGCGCTCGACTACGGTTGCGGGCACGGCATGGCAGCGGTGACACTGGCTCGGGCAGGTGCCACCGTGACCGCGTTCGACCTGTCGCCGGGGTACGTGCAGGAAGCCGAGGAGCGGGCGTTGGCGAACGGCGTGAGTGTGTTTGGCATCGTTGCCGATGGCGAGTCGTTACCGTTCGCCGATGCGACTTTCGATGCCGTGTGGGGGAACGCCATCCTGCACCACCTCGATTGGTCGATCGCCGGTCCGGAACTGCATCGCGTGTTGAAACCGGGTGGCGTGGCGGTGTTCTGCGAGCCGTGGGGTGGCAATCCGCTGTTGCGATTCGCGCGGCGATTCCTGCCGTACCCCGGCAAAGATCGCACGCCGGACGAACGCCCGCTGCAACCGAGCGACCTGCCGCCGATGCGACAACTCTTCCCCCAATTGCACGTGCGCGGCTTCCAACTCTTCGGCATGTTGCGCCGCGTCTGGCCGAATCGCCACTTTACGCGGATGCTCGATGGGATCGATCGCCGTTTGCTGAAAGCAATGCCATTTCTGGAAAATCGCTGCCGGTATGTTGTGCTGACTTTAACGAAGAGTTAGAATTTGACGGCAGATGGACGCTGTCACACGACCACCGACCGACTCCCCGCCGCGCGACCGGACGCACGTCGTCGTCGTTTTGTTCGTGCTGACATTCGCGATCCTCATCTTTCGCGGTTACGGCGAACGATATGCCACGCAACCGACGGTGCAACAACCCTCGGTCGATCTCAACCGCGTCGAACGCAACGAACTATTGCAAATCCCTGGGGTCGGCCCGACTATGGCCGACGCGATTTTGACGCATCGCCTCGAACGCGGCTCCTTTACATCGGTGGACGATCTCGATGCGGTCCACGGTATCGGCGGTAAAACGCTCGACAAATTGCGCAACTGGGTTCACGTAAACGATGTGGAGCCGCAAGTCGAGCGCCTGCAACGCCGCCCCGTGGCTGCTATCAGTGTCGCAAAGAAAATCGCACCGAACGAGTCGCCGATCAACGTGAACCTCGCCACGCTCGAGGAACTCCAGCGATTGCCGGGAGTCGGAGCGAAAATCGCCGAGCGCATCGTCGACGCCCGCAAAGCGAAACCGTTCGAGGTCATCGAAGACCTGCGCAAAGTCAGCGGCATCGGCGCGAAGACGCTGGACAAGCTCAGGCCGTTCATCTGCTTGCGATAACTCGCGTACGTGTACGCTCACCCTGGTTTTTGAAGCGGATTTCGATTACCTAATCTCAACGCGAGGACTCTCCTGCGCGATTGGATTCTCATGAGAGTTATTGGACATGGCCGAAATCGAACTACCGAACCCGCACGAAGCGAAAGAACGAGCCGAGGATCCGTTCACGAAGACAGTCGCGTTATGCGTAGCCATTTTCGCGGTCGTGTTGGCAATTGCGGCCGCAGGTGGGAGCAACGCGGGCAAAGATATGCTGATGGAGCAGCAAAAAGCGAGCAATAAGTGGGCGCAATACCAATCGAAGGCGATCCGCGAAGCCTTGTACATCGATGAGTCCGAGCGAATCGAACGCGACCTCGAGGGCAACGTCAGTGCGGAAGCGAAGGCGAAAGCGGAGAAATCGCTGGCACGCATTAAGGCGAAGCTCGACGAATACAAGACCGAGAAATCGGACATTATGAAGGAAGCGCAGGCGCACGAACACTTACGCGACGATTCGCACACCCGCGATCCGTATTTCGACTTTGCAGAGGTGCTACTGCAAATCTCGATCGTGCTCGCATCGGTGGCAATGCTCTCCGGCAAGCGTTGGGCGTTCTACGCGAGCATCGTGCTGGCGGTCCTGGGCCTGCTATTAACGGCAAACGGCTACCTACTGTTCGACGGCGGAAAGCTCTTCGGCTCGGCGGCGCATTAATCGCCGCCGAATTGCAACTCCCTCAACAGCCATCGCTCCAGCGATGCACTACCCAGCGCACCGTTGGTGATCGGATTCCCGGATGTCGCGATCGTCGATTTGGAAGGGACGTACCGAAAAGCCGCGGCATCGGCGTACGTGGAATAGCGGATCGCTTAAGCGGAATTCAAACGCATCGCACACTCACGAAACAGATAGCGGGTGCAATTCGCCGATCGTGCCAAAAGATTTCGACATTCTAGATTTTGTTCTTGCTTTCTCCTTATTGCTCGTATAAAAGTGACCGGAACGCTATAGAGCTTCTTTTCGCAAACGGTATTTCTCTCACTTACGATCATTCTAATCAGAACGGTCGTAAGTTCTCCATTGTGACGACGATTCGTCGAGACAATGGGTTCCGATCAGTTTGCGGCACCTTATCGCGTGTTGACGAATCTGTTATTTCCTTTTACCTGTCCGAGGACTCGGATCATGCCAAGATGCGTATCGAGTGGCACGAAACCGCCACACGCCCGTCGCGGGTTCACTCTGATCGAATTGCTGGTGGTCATTGCGATCATCGCAATCCTGATCGGGCTACTGCTGCCGGCGGTGCAGAAGGTACGCGAGGCGGCCGCCCGCAGCACATGCCAGAACAACATGAAGCAACTCGGCTTAGCCGTTGCCAACTACGAAAGCGCCCAGCAAAAGCTGCCGCTCGGGTTCCACGACACGATCACGCTGCCGACGGGCACGATCGAACAAGGTTCCAAAGCGGGCGTCCTGGTTCAATTGCTCCCACAGATGGAACAAGAGAACATCTTTCGTCTGATCCCGTCGCAAGTGTACACGACCGGCGTGTCGACGGGTGGCCAAGACTGGGTCAATTTCCAGTTTCCCACGACCTACTCGGCCTCGCGAAATCGCGTGAAAACGTTCGAGTGCCCCTCCGATAATCCTTACGATGCATCGGTTGCAATTATCTCTCGTATCGGTTCGGGAAATCGTCCAGGCACGAATTCGCCATCGGGTACGGGTTCCGGTTATGGAATCGCAGGTTTGGTCGCTGCCGGCGGGTTGCCCGGCCTGACAAACTACGTCGCGTGCGGGGGAACTCTCGGAAATTATACCCCTAGCAATCCGGCTTCCCTCACGCAGCCGATCTACGCGCGGCACACCGGTCCTTTCGTCAGCAATATTCAAAATAACTTTGCCAGCGTCACCGATGGTCTGTCGAATACCGTCTTCTTCGGTGAATACGTCGGCGGGTTCAATAGCACCAATGGTTCGACCCGCGAATGGTCGATGGCATGGATGTCGGGTTCGAGCTTCCCGACGTACTGGTCGATTTCGCCCGACAAGAAAACGCTGAACCACTTCTACTCGTTGAACAGTCGTCACACGGGTGTCATCAACTGTTCCTACGGGGATGGTTCGGTTCGTTCGATTCGCAGTTCGGGGATTTCCGTTCCCGCAGTGGTTGCCGATATTACAGTGCCGACCGGGTCGGGCTGGCAGACGATGCAGGCGAACACGGGTCGCTCGGATTCGGACACGTATGCTTTCGACAATTAATCGACGCCCGTTCTTACCAAGTGGAGTCATTTGTGAAAGCAAAGATACTGGTTCTCGCAGTTTGTAGCTGTTTCGCGCTGGGCTGCGGTAAAGGAAACGACGCCGCGAACCACAACAAGAACTTGCCGCCCGTGACCGCCAAGCCGGGCGACCTGAAGATGGTTGGTGCGGGAGCACCCGGTGCGGGTGGTGGTAAGGCGATTCCCGGTGCGGGCGGTGCGGGTCCGTCGGCACCCCAACCGTCGGCACCACCGTAAGCGCATCTCGAAATTCCTCGGCCGACCGCATTTTGCGGTCGGCCATTTTCGTCGACTCGCACACTTCCCCGTTTGCGGCCTTTACCGTAAAATCGCGATATGTCGCTAACGTCGCTGCCGAACCTGCTCTCACTCTCGCGCATCCCACTCGGGATCGTGCTGTTCGCGTGCATGAGCTACCAACTGTGGCTCGTCGGCCTCGTCGTCTTTCTCGTCGCCACGCTCACCGATTGGCTCGATGGTTGGTTGGCACGCCGTTGGAATCAAGTCTCGCTCGTCGGCCGCAACCTCGACCCGCTCACCGACAAATTTCTCATCTGCGGCGCGTTCATTTACTTCATCCCCATAACGTCCGCAGGTATTCTCCCCTGGATGGTCACGCTGATCGTCGGTCGGGAAATCCTCATCACAGGCCTGCGCGGCATCGTCGAAGCGACGGGCAAAACCTTCGCCGCCGACCGCTGGGGCAAGATCAAGACCGGCCTGCAATGTGCCGTGATTATCGGCGCACTTCTGCTACTTTGGCTAAAACAATCTGAGATCGCCCGCGAGACGTGGCCCACGCTCGACATCGTACAAATGACGTTACTTTACGCGATGTTGCTCGCCACCATCGGCAGCGGGTTGCAGTACGTCGCCAAAGCCGCGAAGATGCTGGCGTGATTAACTTGTTAGCCCGACGCGCTAGCGAGGGATGTCTCTCCTTCCTCGCTGGCGCGTTTTGAATTTGCGCAATATCAGACACGGTTTTTGGAGCACGTGCGTTTCCAAGCCTGTACACCCAGGGGTACGACGTAAAACGTCTAACCCTGGGCTAACCGATGGAACCCCGTTGGGGTAAGAATTCCGTATGCATTTACCCCAAAGGGGTTCGATCTCTTAGCCCAGGGTTAGACGCTTCGTCGTACCCCTGGGTATTTGTGTACGAGACAAAATTATAGCTTCAAAATGGCGCAACGTCAAAACTTGCGCGTCGGGCTAACAAATCAAAACGAGCGTGAAACTTTCCCAACGGAGTTGCGGCGAACATGGCAAAAATGACCAAAGAGACGATCAACGTTGGCTTCATCGGCGCGGGCGATATTGCGATCCTTCATGCGAAGGCAGTGCAAAAGACGCCGGGTGCGAAGCTCGTTGGCTTGTGGAACCGTTCGCAAGATCGGGCGAAGGAACGTGCGGAGCAGTTCGGCTGCAAGAACTACGTTTCGCCGGAAGCCCTCGTGCGCGACCCGAATATCGATGCGGTGTTCGTGCTGACGAATTTGGAATCGCACCTCGAATATACGAAGCTCGCGCTCGATCACGGCAAACATGTATTAGTGGAAAAACCAGTCGGCATGAATGTCGGCGAGATTCAGGCGATGAAAACGGCTGCCGATGCGAAGGATCTCATCTGCCTGCCGGGGCACAATTACATCTACGAATCGAGCATGAACCGGACGCGCGAACTGATCGATGGCGGCGACCTCGGCAAGATCGTCTCCGCGTACGTGATGTATAACATCCACCACCCGGAAGAAGTCGCGAAGCGCTATCCCGGCGTCGTGCGGCAAATCCTCACGCACCATTCGTACATACTCGTGTATCTCCTCGGCGCGCCGGTCGAACTGTGTGCGATGAAGGCGACATTGCACTATCAGGAGTATACCGAGGAAGATATTGCGATGGTGCAAATGCGTATGAAGAACGGCGCACTCGCGCACTTCTGCGCCAGCTTCGCCGCCGACGATCACGCCGCCGACCCGTGGACGGTGATGGTGAAAGTGATTGGCACCGCAGGGAGTACGCGCTACAGTTACCGCGACCACGTGGAAATTAAGCCGGGCCTCGTCCACAGCCAAACCTACACGGCCTACCAAGGTTCGGTCATGAATGAAGTTCGCCACTTCCTCATCGATTGCTTGCGTATGGGCGGGCAACCGCTCTCGACACTCGACGACGCGATCACCGCACAGAAAATGATCGAAGCCGCCGAAGAGTCGATCGCCAAGCGCACGATCGTGACGATGTAGGCGGAGGTCTGTTACTTTTCGCTTCCGCGTGCCACGCCGCGACCGGCTTGGGCGGCGATGGTGTGGCCCATTTTCCGGCCCGGCACGTTCGGGCCACTCGGTGCGGTTCCCGGCGCGGGCCACGCGCGAATCACGAGCACTCGCATCCGGCTTTGCGCCTCGGTATGCGTAATGAACCACGCACCGCCGAGTTTCTCCGCAGGTGTTTCCGTCGGGCCGATAATCAGGAACTCACCCGGCGATACGGTGACTTCAAAGCTGAGTTTCGCGTAGCGCTCTTGCGACTTCTGATCGAACCACGCGAAGCCGGTGCTGTCGGCGTTCGGGCGTAACCAACCGGTTTTGAGGCCGTGTTGCGCACGCGGCTCGAAGGTCAATTTCAACTTGCCATTTTCGACGGGCACACCCGCGACAGAAAACGCGAACTCGGCCGTCGGCCAATCGCAGGCGATTCGCTCCGCACCGATGTCTTGCGCGACCGTAAACTTCGCGCGATCGACGGGGCCGAGCGTGGGAATCGCTTTCGCTTCCCCAGCCACGATGGTGTTTTCCGTCGGGCGGATCGTCGCGTCTTCGGAGTGGACTCGTTCGAGAAACGGCCCCGGCGCATTCGTGGTAAACACGCCGACGCGCAGCCCGTTCTCCGCGAGCAATGCCACCTTTTCCGGCGGCAACGGCTTCAGCGTGGCGGCCCAAATCCCGGTGGTTAAATAGGCGTCGCCCGTCGGTTGTTCGATGAGTACCGAGCGCAACACGACCTTCTCTTTGACTGCCGCATTTTGAAACGGATTGTACTTTTCGATCGCTCGCACGCCTCCCCGAAACGGCATGCAACCGACCAGCCACACGCAAACGAGCGCGACGGTACCCTGCCAAAACCCACGCATAGCCGTGCGCCCTTCCCTGGATGACGACGATCGAGTCCGGGCACGAATAGCGTGTGCAACGATCGCGGTCAATCCAAGGTGCGGAGTCGCGAGACGATTTCCGTATAAAATCAACGCTTATCGCATTGCGATTCCCGGAGAGTAACATGGCCAAGCGATCCGACGAGGATGAAGAGCGACCGCGCAAGAAGAAACCGCGACGCGAAGACGAGGACGACGAAGCGGAAGTGGACGATTGGGACGAAGAAGAAGAGCGGCCGCGCAAGAAGAAGAAAAAGTCCGCGAGCAACTATCAGAAGTCGCCGTTGCGATTCGTCATCCTCGGCGTACTCGTCGTCGTACTGATCGTGATGGCGTACTTTCTTTTCAAGAAGAAGCAAGTCGATCGCGATAACGAGAAATTCAACCTGGATCAGAAGCAAAAGCAGAAAGAACTCGACTAGTAAAACCCCCAAAAGCCCAGCGGCGAACGTCGCTGGGTAAGGCGTTCGGGGTTGTGACGCACCTCCCCGACGACTATATCGAACTCGTAGAAGGTGCGGATTGTTCGCAATCGCCGATCACGATCACGGAGCGACGGATGCAGGCTCAACGTTCCTACCGCTGGCTGTTTCTCGGTCTGGCGCTGTTCGGCCTCGCTGCCGATCAAGCGTCGAAGTACGGGATGTTCCGCTGGCTGCACAACGGCGGGCGGACCGAAGAACGCGGCGCGTTTCGCTCGTGGACCGACCAACGCGGCGAGTACGACCTCGTACCCGGTTGGTTCAAATTCACCGCGGAATTCGACCCGACCACGCCACTGTGCGATTGCGGCGCGAGCGGCCTCCAGACCTGGAGCGCCCCGGTGATGCCGCGCGTGAACAAGGGCGCGCTGTTCGGCATCGGCGGGCAACACAAAGAACTGGCGAACAACATCTTCGCGGGCGTCAGCGTGCTCGCCGCACTCGCGATTCTGGTCTGGGGCACCCGCCGCAGCACGTCGCACGACCGCTGGCTGAGCGTCGCGCTCGGCCTCATCCTCGGCGGCACCATCGGCAACTTCTACGACCGCATCGTCTTCCAAGGCGTTCGCGATTTCCTGTACTTCTACAAAATCGAATGGCCCGTCTTCAACGTCGCCGATTGCTGCCTCGTCGTCGGTGCGGGCTTGCTACTGATACAGGCCATGATTACGCCCTCGGCACCAGCCGAGCCGAAGTAAGAGGGTAGCAGCGGGAGTCGTCGTCATTGATTCCACCCGCTACCCACCCACCCATCCCTGGAATCATGCCGAATTTCGGAATCAACATAACACACCAACGACTTACGTTCGATTTCGACCGACGCGAACCACACCGGAATCAAAGTTTCGGTGGTCATTTTCTGCAAAACGGCAACCGCGATTGGAACCGTGCCCTTTTTCGATATCTCGAACTGCTATACTTCGAGTGGGGTGACTGGAACGCATGCCTGCGCAAGCAAGGTGTTCATTTTCCACGTTCGAGTCACGGCATCGCGTTTTGCGAATGTTCGCCTCGCTTGAGCTGCGGGCTGGCACAATGTCACATTCAAGACCGCGAGAAGTATATGGCATCAAATGCCCCCGATGTTCGTTTGGCTACTGATTCCGATCTAGACGAAATCCTGTCATGGCTTCAGCTTGAAGACGCCCAGAGGCTCGAAGGGTGCTTCTGGTGTAATCGAATGGAAATTCAATCCAGCCAGAAGGCAGGTAAGCTTGGTCGGCGATGGCGTAGTCAACGGTGTGCCTCGGTTTGTTAGATTTTGGTGGCGTTATATGGAAATAACAACTTTTTTAGATGTGTCGGACTAAACTCATGTGCAGCAACTCGTGGAGAAATCACAAGTCACACTTGAGTTAATATTCATTGGTTGACGTGACACTAATACTTTTTCATTCGAGAAATAATGAGTACTATTTTCGCTGGGATTCTTATTCTATTTGTAGATCGCGATTCTCCGTTTGAATACATCGCTGCGTGGTTTGCATGCGTTGTGTTCCTTGGAATTGTATTGATTGCTGCTGTCTGTTCGAAACATTATCGAATGAAGTTTGTGTTTCTTTCGATTTTTTTGTTTATTTGTTGTGTGCTCACGGCAACACGTGGCAGAGTTTTGCGAAACACCGCGATTGTCGAAGAGATACAGAAAAGTGGACAAGCACCTTAAATGGGTCGATTACAGTGTGCGGCCCGTTTCACACTCTTGTTTGACTCCATCGGTCGCGCGACGAAGACGATCGCGAACTACGTCGATGGCACGGTCGGCGACGACAACGACAAGACGACCGAATACGCGTTTGGCCCCGCTGGGAGGATCAGCCTGACCGCGAAACTCACCGGCGGCGGTGGCCAAACGACCGAGTGGGTTTTTGGCATCAGTACCGGATAGACGCGGGCCGTTTGCTTACGAACGATACTAACCGAGGCCTCTGTCACACGACTGTGGAGGTGACTAATTCCGAGATCAGGGCCACTTCGCGCGACTTCAGAGCACCTGCCGATCCGACTACGTCGGATCGCGTTTCGCGTTTTGACTGCTGGCATTCGTGTGGGTGTGCGCGATGCGGCGGCGCATCACTCACTTCTTCGGTTTGCCCGGCACGATTGGCGTGTCGTCGGCGTTGCCCCATTCGGTCCAGCTTTGGTAGTAATTCCCGACGGATTTTGCGCCCATCAATTCCATCGCGAACACCATAACGGA
>JAYWCL010000188.1:0-18052 GCA_043780595.1 Limnoglobus sp. | reverse complement strand
AAGTCGAGGGAGCCGAACGCGTGCATCCGCATCGGCAACTCGTGGGAAGCTACGAGGGATTCCCAGCCTAACCCACGCCGGAAACGCGGTTACACCCTTACGGATTCGCTGATGGAAATTGACCTCAATGCGGACATCGGCGAAGGTGCGGGCGACGATGCCGCGCTGATGTCGCTCCTCACGTCGGCGAACATCTGTTGCGGCCATCATGCGGGGTCGGAAGCCATTTCGCGCGAAACGATCGCGTTGGCAAAACGGGCAAAGTTACGCATCGGTGCGCACCCTGGGTATCCGGATCGCGCGCAATTCGGCCGACGCGAACAGCAACATTCCGAAGAGACATACATCGAAATGGCGCTCGTACAGATTCTCGCCCTAATCAAATATGCCGATGATTACCAGATGCCCGTGAAATATGTGAAGCCGCACGGCGCGTGGTACAACCAGGCCTGTCGCGATCCGGATGTTGCGCGGCCACTCGTCGAGGTGTGCGCGAGTTTGGGCTTGCCACTCGTCGGGTTGCCGGGGTCGCAGTTGGAGCGTTGTGCGAAGGAAGTCGGCGTGGCGTTCTTCGCCGAAGGCTTCGTCGATCGCCGTTATCGCAGCGATGGCTCGCTCGTCCCACGGAGCGCACCGAATGCCCAGATCGAAGACCCCGCCGAGGCGATTGTGCAACTCGAGTGGCTGATCCGCGAACGCGGCGTGCGGACGATCTGCATCCACGGCGACAGCCCGCACGCACTGACGTTCGCAACGAAAGTGCGCGAAGTGATACTCGTTCAGGGCCACACGCTGAAGGCGTTCGCTTGAACCGAATCCGTTCACGTCACCCTTCCGGTACTCATCCGCGGCGAAGAACTTCGGCCATTGCCGCAACGGACGATCGTTCTAAGTCGATGACCGTCTCGGGTTCGATGACTAACGGGGTTTCGATTCGCGATTTGCGGGTGAATTGACGGCCGATGAAGCATGCGAGATCGTCCCAGATCGAGTAGGCCACGGGTGTGACGAGCAACGAAAGGAGCAGCGAGAGTAGCTGCCCGCCGAGGATGACTTTCGCCATGCTGGCGCGGGCACTCGCGCCGGGGCCTTGGCCGGTCGCAATCGGGATCATCGCCGCCACCAGCATGATCGTCGTCATCAGGATCGGTCGCAACCGCGTTTCGTTCGCCTTCAAAATCGCCTCGTTGCGCGGCAACCCTTTCGCACGCAGCACGTTCGTGTAGTCGACCTGTAAGATGCCGTTTTTCTTCACGATTCCGAACAACATGAACAGGCCGATCATCGCATACACATCGAGCGGCGTCTGCAAGATTAACAGCGATACCAATGCGAACGGCAACGTTAAGGGGACCGCCAACAAAATCGTAATCGGGTGAACGAGGCTTTCGAATTGTGCGGCGAGAATCATGTACATGAACGCGAACGCCAATAGGAACGCGATGGTGAAGTTGTCGTTCGAGTCTTGCATTAATTTTGCCTCGCCGAGAAACTCGTAGCGATACTCGGGCGGCAGTTCGAGCGATTTCACGTACTCGGCCACCTCCGGGAGTGCGTTGCCGAGCGCGACACCGGGGGCGAGATTACAAGTGACAGCCACCTGTCGCTGGCGGTTGTAGCGTTCGATGGCGGCGGGGCCGCGCGCGGGGGTCATGCGGGCGATGCTATCGAGCGGGATCGCCTCACCGGAGGCCGACTGCACGGCGAGCGCCCCGATGGCGGCTTCGCGGTCGCGGTTCGGTGCGTTCGCCCGCAACCACACATCGTACTGGTCGACGCCTTCCTTGAACTTCGTCACCGGTTCGCCGCCGACGAGCACTTGCAACGTGCTCGCCACGGTCGCGACGGACACCCCAACGTCAGCGGCTTTATCGCGGAAGATACGCACTTGCAATTCCCGCGAACGGTTGGCCGCATTCGTGTCGACGTCGGTGAAGTTCGGGTTCGCTTTCATCTTCTTCAAAATGGCGTTCGCGTACTCCAACAGCTTGTCGCCATCGGGGCCGCGCAGGCTCAGTTCGAGTTGCACGTTCTTGAATGCCGACGACGAAAACAGCTTCACTTCCTGGACGTTTGCGCGCAGATCGGGGTAGTCGGCCATAATGCCGCGGGCTTTCGCCATCACGCTTTGTTGGCCGTAGCTGCGCTTTCGTAGGTCGATCAACCGGCAATAAATGTTGACGAGCGTCACGTCGCCTTGCCCCTTCGCGCTGCGGCCGTTCGTCTCGCCGATTGTGGTGAAGACGTTCAGCACGCCTTCGAGTTTCGCGAGGCGTCCTTCGAGTTCCGCGCACATCGCGCTACCCTGATCGAGCGTGTAACCTTCGGGCAGCGTGATCGCGATTTCGAACTCGCTTTGATCGTCCTTCGGCACGAAGTCCGTGCCGACCGCTACGAAGAGCGCGGGCGTACACGCGAACATCGCAATCGTCGCGACGATGACGACCCAGCGGTGCCGCAATGACCGCGCGAGGATGCCGACGTAGCGGCGCGTCACCCAGCCCCAGACGCCGGAATTCGACGAACTGTGCCCGCCGGGCGATGTCTTGAGGAATCGCGAACAGAGCATCGGCGTCAACGTGAAACTGACGACCATCGAGAGCAAGATCGCGAAGCCGACGACGAAGCCGAAGCTATTGAAAAAGCGGCCGACTTGCCCCGACATAAACGCAATCGGCGCGAAGATCACCGCGAGGGAAAGTGTCGTCGCCAGCACCGCGAGCGCGATCTCTTTCGTGGCCACACTCGCAGCTTCGACGGCGCTGCGGCCGTACTCTTCCATGTGGCGGAAGACGTTTTCGAGTACGACCACGGCATCGTCGATGACGATACCGACGGCGAGGATCATACCCAAAAGCGTCATGTTATTCAGGCTAAAACCCATGAAGTCCATGAACGCGAACGTGCCGATCATGCTCGTCGGGACGGCCAGCGCCGCAATGACTGTCGTGCGCCAATCGCGGATGAACAGGAAGATGACGCCGCCGACGAGGAACGCCGCGAGCACGAGGTGGAACTTCACTTCGTCGATCGAGCCTTTGATGAATTTCGACTGATCGCGGATGATTTCGATGCGCATATCCGGAGGCAATGTCGGTCGGATTTTCTCCAATCGCGCCTTGACCGCATCGGCGACTTTGACCGTGTTACCGCCCGATTGTTTTTGCACGATGAGGCTGACGGCGACATCGCCATCGAGGCGGCTGAGGCCGCGCGGTTCTTCGACGCCATCTTCGACGCCGGGCGTCGAGGCCGATGGCCCCGTCACCACGTCGCGGACGCGCACCGGTACGCCATCGCGGCTGGCCACAATCAGCCGTTGGAAATCGTCGACGGTCCGCACGCGCCCGTCGGTCCGAAGCCCTTCCTCCATCGCGCCGGAGTTGACCTTGCCACCGGGAAGTTCGAGGTTCTGTTCGCGGAGCGCCTTGCGCACATCATCGACGAACAATTTACGACCGCGTAACTTGCTCGGATCGACCCAAATATTCACCGCCCGATTTTGCCCGCCGACGAGCACGACCGAGCCAACGCCGCTGACGCCGTCAAGGTCTTCCTTGATGAGTTTCTTCGCGATTTCCGTCACTTCCCGCAACGATCGTCGCCCCGAAACCGCGAGCGTCACCACCGGTGCGGCATCGAGGTTGAACTTCTCGACCTTCGGTTCTTCCGTACCGACCGGCAGTTGCGGCATGAGCAACGAAACCTTGTCGCGCACTTCTTGCGCGGCAATGTCGCCATTCTTTTCGAGCTTAAAACCGACGACAATTTGCGACACGCCTTCCTTCGTCGTCGAGCGCAATTCGTCGATCCCCGACACCGTATTGACGACTTCCTCCACGGGCTTGGTCACCGCCGATTCCATTTCTTCAACGCTCGCGCCACGGAGTACGGTGGTGATAACGACGACCGGAATATCGACGTTTGGGAACAGTTCGACCCCGAGCCGCGCGTACGAGGCAAAGCCGAGAATGATCGGCGCGAGCATTAGCATACAGGTAAACACCGGCCGCTTGATACAGATGTCCCAAATCATGTACGATCCTTAAATATTCTACCTACAACTTTTAACTATTAACTCTTTCCATTCCAAAAACAGTAGTTACGAGTGAACAGTTGAGAGTTGTTAGTTCCGGATGCGTATCGGACTGCCGTCGGCGAGCTGCGACTGTCCGCTGAGGATCACGCGCGACCCCGTCGGGATGTCTCCTTGGACTTCCACCCAGTCTTTTTCGCGGGTGCCAATCGTCACGCGCACGGCCTTGGCGCGTTCGCCATCGACCAGATAAATCGTGTTCACCCCGGCGAACGCAACAATGGCGGCGGGCGGCACGACGATTCGGTTCGCTTCGAGTTTCGTCGTGATGTCGGCCTTCGCAAACCCGCCCGCCTTGAGTGTGTTCGTCGCGTTCGGCACTTCAATCTCTACCTGAAACGTGCGGTTGAGCGAATCGATCGTCGGGTTGATCCGGGCGACGCGGCCGGGGAAGGTGCGGTCGGGGTACGCCTCGACACTCACCGCCACGATTTGATCGATTTTCAGTTCCGCCGTGTAACGTTCTGGCACCGTGACGCGGAGTTTCAGCTTGAAGTCGATCACGAGTTTGAAGGCATTCGTTACGGGCATCGAACGCACCATCTCGCCCTCCGCGAGCATCCGCTGCGCGACCGCGAACCGCAGCGGTGCGAAGCCGGGGCCGACGACCGACGCCCACGCTTCCCACCCGGCGGGCACTGGCACCGTCAACTTGCAATCGCGCAGACGTTGCTCCGCGAGTTCGAGTGTCGCCTTCCGCAACCGCGCCGCCGCTAGTGTTGCCTTTGCTTCGGTCACCGCTTGCGTTCGCGTCGCCTCGGCCAATCGCACGTCGGTTTCGGCCACGTCGTATTCGTCCTTCGATACCGCCTTGTTCGCAAGCAGATTCTTCTTCACCTGGAAGCGTCGCTCGGCATCTTCGAGGCCGACCGATGCCCGCTTCACGATCGGGATCCGCGACAAATCCAACTCGGCGGTCGGCAGTTCCGTCAGGTCGAGTTTCGCCAACTCGGCCGCAAATGCTTGCTTCGCCTCCGCGACGGACAGCACGTAGTCCGTCGCGTCGAGTTCGAGCAATATCGACCCCGGCACCGCAATGTCGCCGACATCCGCACGGATCGAAAGCACGCGGCCTTCGACCTTCGGGGCCAGCGTTACTTCTTCGTACCCGTTGAGCGTACCGACCGCATCGACACTGCGTCGAATCGCGCGAACTTGGACCGGCGCAACTGTGACCGCGATGGCGGGCACGTCGGCACTCGTTGCCGTTGCGGCGTCTTTTTTCGCGCAGCCAATCGCAGCAAACGCGAACAACCACACTGCAACATTCCCCGTCAATCGCTTCACGATGGTCTCGATTTCTTTATGGAACGACAATGCACGATCATTCGTCCGAAAATGAGCCGCGAAAGAACCAAGATTTATCGGGAATCTGGTACGTTACCTTCATCGCGGGGTCTGAGACGACCGTACCGCCATCGGCAACGGACCGCATGGCGAAGTCGTGTAGCGTCGTCGTCAACAACGTTCGTTCGACCGGATAAGGGGCTTTGCCAGTCGCGAAGAACTCCTCGATTTGAAATGTCAGTGCGTCGAAGAACCGCGCACCCGGCGGGGCTGGCAACGCGAACAATGTGGAATGCAGTTTCGGATCGCCCTTCAGCTTCACTGCGGCGGTGATATCCGCCACGTAACCGGGTAGATGCAGTAGCGTCCCGCGGGTTCCGTCGGCGTATTCGATGAGGACCGCCGTCGGCTTCTCGACGTGATCCCGCGGCGTTCCGTAATCGCGGCTAGCACTTCTGCGCAACGCGGCCTCGGCAAGATCTTTGTTCCATACGCCGCGATCCCACGCTTTCCAAACGGCATCGCCGGTGAGCGTCGTCAGGCTTTTCACACCGCTCTCGCCGCCCTTTCGGCGTTCCATCAGACATTGCAGCGTTTCCATCGCGTGGAAATCGTAAATGTCGAGGTCCGCATAGAAGCAGACGACCGCTTCCTCGACTCCCGCGCCGAACGGGAGTTCCCACTCCGGGCGTCGCCAAGTCACGGGTAACGACGACCCCGCCATCAGTGGGAAGCCTATCGCCTTTGCCGTGTCGTACATCTTTCTGGCTTTGACGTGGTCGTAGGAAAGGTGCTTATCCACGAACACGGGGACGGATTTTTTCGACTTTTGGAATACGTCGACGATCTGCTGAAAGAACTCGGCGCGCGGATACAGGATCTGGTTCTTGTCGTTTCGCGGGTATTCGCCGTGTTCGACGATCATCAAGACGCCGTCCACATCGGGGCCGCCGACCGCGTCGGCGATCGTCTCGGCAATCGCAACGCCCTTCTTCGCGGCCAAGGGGCGGGCCAGATCTTGCATCCGGCCTTCGTTGTGGTACTGGTGGTTGAACTGGCGAACGACCTGAAACGGCGGCTGGTGGTGCTTGCCGTTCACCGTGTAACCGTACACGAGCCGCCCGACGATGTGATAGGCGTGCGACAGCTTGAAGTACGCGCTGTTGACGGCCGCGAGCCGCTTGCGTTTGGGGTCTTCTGCCCGGACCGCCCACGGCAACGCCGCGGCCGCAATCATTCCCGCCGTCGATCCGAGTGCTTGGCGACGATTCAAGGTCACTTCTCCGCGTGGGTCCACGTAGCGAACTACAAGCATTCTATTCGACCAGCCATGCCGACGGATTTTCGATGCTTTGGCAGAGTGTTTGCAGGAACCGTGCGGCGGGTGCGCCGTCGACGATTCGGTGATCGAACGTGAGGCTGAGCGTCGCGGTATGGCGTGCGACGATCGTATCGTTCACCACCATCGGTTGTTTGCGAATCGCACCGATACCGAGGATCGCGCACTCGGGCCAATTGATGATCGGCGTGAAGGCGTCGATCCCGAACGCTCCGAGGTTCGTCACGGTGAACGTGCCACCTTGCATTTCGTCGGGCGTCAATTTCCGTTGCCGCGCTTTCTCGATGACGGTTTTTGTGAATGTCGCCAACTGGCGCATCGTCCGCGTCAGTACATCTCGAACGACGGGAACGATCAGCCCCGCATCGGTATCGACCGCGATGCCGATGTGAACGTCGGTCATCATCGCAATGCGGTCGTCGTGCCAACGCGAATTGAGCAACGGGTGTTTCTGTAACGCGATCGCCGAAAGTTTGATGATGAAGTCGGTGAAACTCGGCACGGCCAGTTCTGTGCCCGCAGCGATGGTCTTGAATTGCTCGCGCAGGTTGACCAGATTCGTCGCGTCGACGGTCGCGTGCAGCGTGACGGGCGCAGTCGTCCGCAGACTGTGGACGAGGCGTTGCGCAATCGTTTTCCGCAGCGAAGAGATTTGCGATCCTTCGACCGCAACGGGCGATTTTGCGGGAGATAAAGCAAGAATATCGCGTTCGCGAATCCGGCCGTTGCGACCGGTGCCATTCACAACTGCAAGATCGATCTGTTTTTCGCGTGCCGTCCTTCTCGCTCGCGGAGTCGCGATTCGTTCTTGCGGTCGAACATCTTCTTCGCGAATCCGCCCGCGCGGACCGCTGCCGGTAACGGTCGTCAAATCGATTTCGAGTTCGCGTGCCAGTCGCCGAACCGATGGGCTTGCGATGGGCGAAGGTGGTAGGAATTCCGCCAACTGCTCGATGTGGCCGATAACGGTGCCGACGGGAACGGTGTCGCCGACTTTCGGGGCATTTGCCGCGATCCGTACGAAACCGCTTTCGATGGCTTCGATTTCCTGAACCGATTTATCGCCTTCGATCGTGAACAGCGGCTCGCCCGCTTTGACGCTTTCCCCCGGTTGCTTGAGCCAGCCCATGAACACGCCGTGCTCCATGGTCCAGCCGAGGCGGGGCAGTACGATTTCGCTCATTGACAAAGTTCCTTTACTCGGCGAGCAACTCGCGAATCGCGGCAACGACCGCTTCGATGGACGGCACGATGGCTTTCTCGAGCGGCGGGCTGTACGAGGTCGGCGTGTGTGCGCCGTTGAGCCGCCGAATCGGCGCGTCGAGGTCGTTGAATCCTTCATCGCTCACGCGGGCAGCGATCTCGGCTCCCACTCCAAACGGGCCGAACGTCTCATCGACGATCAGCAGGCGGCCCGTCTTGCGTACCGAAGTGAGGATGGTCGCGATGTCGAGCGGCGCTACGGTACGCGGGTCGATCAATTCGACGGAAATTTGCTCGCGTTCAAAAATCTCGCACGCCTTCAATGCGAGCGGCACCATCGCCGCGAGTGCGACCACGGTCACATGCGTACCCGTGCGAACGATGGCGGCTCGTCCGAATGGAATTTCGTAATCGTCGGCGGGGACGAATCCTTTATTGTTCAATAACTCGCGATGTTCCAGAAAGAGAACGGGATCGTGACACCGCAGCGCGTGAGCGAGCAGCCCCTTGGCATCGTAAGGATTGGACGGCACGACGACCCGCAGCCCTGGGATGTGCGAGAACATCGAATAGTAACTGCCCGAGTGGTGCGTGGCCGCCGAGTGACCGATGCCGATACAGCCGCGCAATAAAATCGGCATCTTCAAACGGCCGCTCGACATGAACTGCATCTTGGCGATCTGGTTGATGATCTCGCCCATCGCATCGAGCACGAAGTCCGCGAACATGAAATCGACGACGGGCCGCGTTCCCGACATCGCCGCACCGCAGGCCAACCCGACGAACCCGCGCTCGCAGATCGGCGTATCGCAGAGCCGCACCGCGCCGTATTTTTCGTACAGCCCCATCGTCGATTTGAAGTTCCCGCCGCGTATCCCGATGCCTTCGCCCATCACGAAAATGCTCGTATCGCGGGCCATTGCCTCGGTGAGTGCTTCCAGAGTCGCTTGCATGTACGTGATTTCGCGATTTCCCGGTGGCGGGGCCGGAGTCGGAACCGCGCGCGGTTCGGCATAAACGTGGGTCGTTGCCGACGCGGGTTCCGGCCACGGTGCGGCTTCGGCGGCGGATTGGGCGTGTGCCACTTGTTGTTTCACACTCGCTTCGATTTCGCTCAACTCGGCTTCATTCGCCGTTCCGTCTGCAAAGAGCTTGGTCCGCAGCCGTTGAATCGGGCACTGCTTTTTCCAGGCGTCGACTTCCTCGCGGGTGCGGTAGCCAAAGTCGCCCATTCCCTCGGCATGGGGGCGTGTGCGATAGGTGCGGCATTCCAATAGCGTGGGGCCACCACCGGCACGGGCTTGCTGGAAAGCCTGGTTGGCCGCATGTGACACCGCGATTGCGTCGTTGCCATCGACCAGGACGCCGGGCATACCGTACGAGGCCCCACGGCTCGCGACTTCGGGATTGCCGGCGGAGTAGGAGAACGGCACTTCCGTCGCGAACTGATTGTTCTCGCAAACGAACAAGACGGGTAACTTCCAGATGCTCGCGAGGTTTAGCCCTTCGTGAAAGGCCCCGTTGTTGACGGCCCCATCGCCGAAGAACGCGACCGCCACGTGATTGTTCTTTAACAGCTTGAAACTGTAGCCCGCACCGGCGGCTTGCAAGATACACGGCCCGACGATCCCGCTCGTCCCCATCATCCCGTGTTCGGGCGCGAACAGGTGCATACTGCCGCCCCGGCCGCGCGAACAACCCGTGATGCGACCGAAGAGTTCGGCCATCACTTGCTCGGGTGAGACCCCCTTGGCGAGCGCGTGACCGTGGCCGCGATGGGTACTGAATACGACATCTTCATTTTCTAGATGCGAACACACACCGACCGCGATGGCTTCCTGGCCGACGTAGGTGTGACACGCCCCGTGGATCAGACCGCGTTGGTGACAACGCGCCAGCGCCTCTTCCGTGTGGCGGATGAGTAGCATTTGTCGAAACAAAGTCAGCGAATCTCGAGGTTCTAAAGTCGTCATTGGCCGATCGTCCCTCCGGCGTTCATCGCCATGTTGCCACCATCCATCGGAATGAGTGTTCCCGTGATCCACGACGACGCATCCGAGGCCAACAGCACGACGAGACCTTGAATATCGTCCGGTTGACCGAGGCGACCACACGGGATGCCGCTGAGCCATTTCTGTTGAATCGTCGGGTCCGCAACCATTCGCTTTTCGAGGTTCGGGTTGACCACCTGCGCGGGAAGAATCGCGTTGACTCGCACGCCGCGACCGGCCCACTCGGTACTGAGTTCGCGCGTCATTTGCACGACGGCCCCCATCGCCATGCTGTAGGCGATGTGGCCGCGCCCGAGCGCCGTCATGCTCGCCAGCGAACCGATATTGAGGATGCTGCCACAGCCCACCGCGAGCATTCGACGGCCCGCTTCCTGACACATGCAAAATCGGCCGAAGACGAGATTTTGAAAGACCCGTTGCACCTGTTCCATCGCGATTTCCTCGGGCTTTGCGAGGAAGCCTTCACCGGCGATGTTACCGAGAAAGTCGATTCGCCCGAACTCGCGATCGAGGCGAGCGAACAGATCGCGGATCGCACTCGGCTCGGAGACATTGCAAACGACGGGTACGGCACGTCTGCCGATGCCTTTGATGTCGTCTGCCGTCTTCTGCATCCCGATGGCGTCGATATCCGCGAGTACGAGATCTGCGCCATGTTCCGCCAAAGCCAGTGCCGAAGCGCGGCCCAACCCACTGGCTGCACCGGATATCAAAGCCACTCGCCCCGTCAAATCGAATCGAGTTACAGGCACGTCGCGTCACTCCGTTTTTGAGCCGGTGCGGACGAACAGCGTCATCAGTCCGCCCAGCATCATGATGCCACACATGATGAAGAAGCCGTCGTCGAAATTGCCGTCTTTCGTTTTCACATGCCCGATAATACGCGGACCGAAAAACCCCCCGAGATTCGCAACCGAGTTAATGAGTGCCACGCCGCCCGCTGCTGCGGTTCCGCTCAGAAACGTGGTGGGGAGCGTCCAGAACGTCGGCAACATGCTTTTCATTCCGACGAGAGCGATCGTCAGGCCGACGACGAAAATCCATGGTGATGGGGCCAGCGCGATGACCAGCCAACCGAAACTCGCCGTGAAGGCGCACCCCGCCACGTGCCAACGCCGTTCGCCGGTTTGGTCCGAATGCCGCCCGACGAGGTACATCGCGACAAGCGCGAAGACGCTGGGCACCCCTGCCAGGAAGCCGATCTGCCCCGGCGACCAATCGGCGAACTGGCTTTTCAAGAACGAAGGCGTGTAGAAACCGTAGACGTTATCGCCGACGGCAACGGTGAAATAGATCGCAATGAGCAGCCAGATTCGCGGCTCAGTAAACGCCGCTCGCAGCGTGTGGCGATGGTGGCCTGCGTCGGCCTGCTTCTCACGTGCAAGTTCGTCGATTAGCCACGTTCGCTCGGCTTCGGTCAACCAGTGCGCTTGATCCGGTCGGTCGGTCAAATAGCCGAGTGTCGCGAAACCCAGAACGACGGCGGGGATGCCTTCGAGGAGAAACACCCACTGCCAGCCCCATAGCCCGCCGACTTGGTCCATGTGCTGAAGTATCATCCCGGAGAGCGGATTGCCGATCATCGTAGCCATCACGCCACCGGTCATGAAAGTCGCCACAGCTTTCGCCCGCGCCCGCGCCGGAAACCACTGACTCAAGTAAAAGATAATACCTGGGAAAAAACCGGCTTCGGCGAAACCGAGCAAGATGCGCAAGAATTGAAACGTCTCCGCGTCTTTCGCGAACATCATCGAGGCCGAGATCAATCCCCAGGTCACGCCGATGCGAGCAATCCAAACGCGCGCACCAACGCGGAGCAGGATGAGGTTACTCGGCACTTCAAACAACAGGTAACCGATGTAAAACAACCCCGCACCGAGCGCATACGCCTTCTCGCTGAGGAAGGCATTTTCCCCGTCGACCATCTGCAATCTGGCGATGCCGATGTTGATGCGATCGATGAGGTTGACGACGTAGAGCAGAAATAGAAACGGAATCAATCGAAGCGTCACCTTGCGCAGAACGGCCTTTCCCAAGGCTTCCGATTCGGGGTCCGCGTTGTCTGCCATCGTTCACCCGTGCAGTTGGCAAGTGATTTCGTACCCCACAAGTCGAATGAGAACACAGAACGCCGCGTTAAGCGAGAACTTCTTTCACGACGTTGCCGTGTACGTCGGTGAGGCGGTAGTCGCGACCGGCGTGGCGGTAGGTCAACTTCTCGTGATTCAACCCCATGAGTTGCAAGATCGTGGCGTGGAAATCGTGAACGTGAACGGGCTTCTCCACGGCTTTCATGCCGTGTTCGTCGGTGGCACCGTGGACGACGCCGCGTTTCACCCCGGCCCCCGCAAGCCAGGAACTGAACGCCCAATTGTGGTGCTCCCGCCCAGGGTTATCGACGGTATTATTGAATGGCGTTCGGCCGAATTCGGTGGTCCACACGACCAGCACATCGTCGAATAATCCCTGCCGCTTCAGATCTTGAATAAGGCCCGCCATCGGCTGATCGACCTGTTGCGCGAGTCGGCCGTGATCCGCCATGTTGCCGTGCGAATCCCAGTTGCCCGACGATCCGGTGTGGATGAGTTCGACGAAGCGAACGCCGCGCTCCACCAGTCGCCGCGCGACGAGACACTGCCAACCGAAGCCATCGGTCTGCCCGCGTTTCAGCCCGTACAGCGCGAGCGTTTCGTCGGTTTCCTTCGTGAGGTCGAGCGCCTCGGGCATTTCGGATTGCATCCCGAACGCGGTCTCGAACGACTTGATGCGCGTCGCCAGATACGGGTCGTCTTGCCGCGTCGATTGATGCGATTCGTTGAACGCCTGCAAGGCATCGAGTTCCATTTTTTGTCGTGTAGGAGCGGTCACTCGCGGTCGTAAATTCGCAACCGGTTCCGCGCCGGGCACGACCCGCGTTCCCTGATGCGCGCCGGGCAAAAAGTCCGACGCCCAGACTTGCGTACCGGCATACGGCATCTGCGGCGCGAGCACGAGGAACGACGGCAGGTTGCGGTTCGTGGTGCCGAGGCCGTAGCTCGTCCACGCACCGATGCTCGGCCGCGCGAAAGCGAAGGAGCCGGTGTGCATTCCGAGCGTGGCGTTGTAGTGGTTCGAGTGGCTGGTATGCATCGAGCGAATCATCGCGATGTCGTCGATCTGTTTACCGAGGTGCGGGAAAAGGTCGCTGACCTCGATGCCGCTCTTGCCGCGCGGCGCGAACTTCCAGTTCGGCTTCTTCAGAAACAGCTTCTCGTAGCCGGGGCGGTTGCGAGTTTCGGGGTGGTCGAAGGTGACCTGTTTGCCGTGGTCGGCGATTAACTTCGGCTTTGGGTCGAACGAATCGACGTGCGACACGCCGCCGCTCATAAACAGGAAAATCACCGCTTTTGCCTTCGCCGGAAGGTGCGGTTTCTTCGGCGCGAGTGGGTCGCTACTCTCGGCGGCGAGGAGTTCGCTGAGCAAGCCGGGCATCAGCAGCGAACCGGCCACCGCCGATTGCACGAATCGCCGACGAGGAATAGGCATCGCGTTACTCCACATAAAGGAACTCGTTACTGGCGAGTAGAATCCGGGCCAGCGCGGCCCACGCGATCTTCGGTCGCTCCGCCGTCGGCGCGTCGCTGAGGCTATTGACGTAACGGGCCAGGAAGGCGACTGCGAAGTCGCGATCCGACTTCGTCGGGGGCCGTTGAAACGCGATGCGGAACAGTTCGTCGATCCGCTCGGCTTCCGGTTTCGCCATCGCGCGGCCCGCCATCTTCCCGGCCTGCGCGTGAAAGAACGGATCGTTGAGAAAGTAGAGTGCCTGCGTCGGCACCGTGGTCGTCTGCCGTAGGGGAGTGGTGGCGTTCGGATCGGCCCCATCGAACAGCCCGAGAAACGGGTGCCGAAGGTTCCGCACGCTCACCAGGTAGACACTCCGTTTGTCGCTTTCAAAGAAGGTGCTGAACGGCACGTGCTGGGTGTACCCCCACGCAGTCTCCGGCGGGAACGGATGCGCCTCGGCGGGCTTGCGATCGAGTTGCGAACTGGCCACCAATAGACTATCGCGAAGTTCCTCGGCACTCAGGCGACGGCGATCGAATCGCCCGTACAGATCCTCGGAGTTCGCACCGGAAGACTGCCGATAGGTAGCCGAGAGCATCAGCGTCCGGTGCATCGCTTTGATGCTCCAGCCGGATGCGACGAATTCTGCCGCGAGCCAATCGAGCAATTCGGGGTGCGTCGGCGCGATGCCTCGCGTGCCGAAGTCGTTGGGCGACTTGACCAGACCCTTGCCGAAGTGATGCAGCCAGATGCGGTTGATCATCACGCGCGCTGTAAGCGGGTTCGACTTCGACGCGATCCAGTTCGCCAAATCGAGCCGTCCGCTACCCGTCTTGCCGCTGATGGGGGAGCTGCCGAACAGTTCGAGCCAGCGCCGCGGCACGGGGTCGCCGAGTTTCTCCGGATCGCCCCGCAAGTGCAACTTGGCATCCGCTGACAGGCCTTCGACAACCGCGAACGCAACGTCTTGCTTCGGAGCAGTCCGGACCAGTTCGGCCTTCTGACGATCCAAGAGTTGACGGTGTTCGGTATCGGCCACCACCGCGAGGAGGTCGGGCCGCACATCCGCCGCGAACCGTTCGAGTACCCAGCCGATGCCATCCGGCCCGGTGGGGTGAACGTCCTTGACGCGGCCGCTGATGCGAATCTTGCCCGTAATTGGACTGAGCCAGCCAATCGCAACGTTGCCGTTTTGGCTCGGATGCACGAACAGCGATCGCGGGGCCAATTTCGTCCAGACGCCAATCTCGGCCTTCGAGGCGTTGACGAACACCGATGTCGTCTCTCCGTTCCGCCAGACGTTCAGCCCGACTTTCCCGGAAAGATCGCGGATGGCTTCCGGCAAAGGCGTCGGGCGATTGCGCGCGTCGAAGAACCACCACACGTGTTTGTTCCCGAGTCGATCCGCATGAGGGTTGCCCGCGAGTAAATCGTCCACGAGGTCTTCGGTCGCGTTCCAGCGCCGTCGCTCTCCACCCGCTTCGGTGATCTCCCACTCGACGAGCGTGGTATCGGCCCCGTGGTTCTTCAGCGGCGTGATCGACAGCAATACCATCTCGCCGGCTTTCACCTCGATCTCGGTCGGCCCGCCGTCGAATCGCTTCTCCCCGCCATCGCCGATTTCCCCCGTCGAAAGTAACTTCCTCGACTTCTCGAAAGCCACCTGCACCGCTTGCGAACGCTTGGCCTGCGAGTCGGTAATTGCCCGAATGTCAGCATCGAGCTTCGCGAGTTTCTCCTGGTATGGCTTCACGACGCGATCCCACTCGGCCGGGGGCAACAGGGGGACGAGGTCGCGCGGTTGCTGTTTCGCTTCGCAGCCGGGGAAGGCAAATTTCGTGCTGTCGAAGATGCCGTACAGTGCGTAATAATCGCGTGCGGTGATCGCGTCGTACTTGTGGTCGTGGCAACGGGCACAGCCGATCGTCAAACCGAGCAACGCCTTGCCGAGCGTGTCGATGCCGTCTTCGTGCGTGAGGTGCATCGATTTATCGCTGTCGTGGTCGAAGCGCCGGGCCATCGCAAGGTAACCGGTCGCAATCGTGCGCGATGCATACTTCTCGGGTGGCCCCTGCGCGGCGAGGATGTCGCCGGCGAGTTGTTCGCGCAGGAATTCGTCGTAAGGTTGATCGCGATTGAATGAGTCGATCACCCAGTTGCGGTAACGCCAGGCGTGTGGCAACGGGTGGTCGCTATTCTCACCGGCGGTGTCGGCGTAACGCACGAGGTCGAGCCAATGGCGACCCCAGCGTTCGCCGTAGTGCGGCGACGCGAGCAGACGATCCACCACCTTCGCGAACGCTTCCGGCGAATTGTCTTTCCGGAAGGCTTCGACTTCCTCCGGCGATGGCGGTAGCCCCGTCAAGTCGTAAGTCGCACGGCGAAGCAGCGTCCGTTTGTCAGTCGCGGGTGAAAGGCTCAACTTGCGCTCGGCGAGCTTCGCAGCGATGAACGCATCGACCGGATGTTTGTGCGTATTCGTCGGAACGACGGGTCGCGTCACCGGCTGGAATGCCCACCATTTCTTCGCTTCTTCGAGCGTGGTACCGCCGAGTCGCACCGGCCCACCGTCGCGCGGGTCGGTCGCTCCGTCCTTGACCCATTTCGTAAGGATGGCGATGTCGCGCTCGGAGAGCTTTGCCTTCGGCGGCATCTGCGCCAGTCCGCCCTCGCCGCGTATCGCCTTGACGAGAAGGCTTTTGCTCGGATCGCCGGGTACGATCGCCGGCCCGCTGTCGCCACCGGTTTGCCAACCGGTTTTGGTATCGAGCCGCAGGTTCGCCTTCTGTTTTTGGGCACCGTGGCACGCGATGCAGTGCTGCACCAGCAGCGGTCGCACTCGCTTTTCAAAGTCGTCGTCGGCGCGCGCCATCGCCGATCCGATACCGAATAACAACAAACAAAGGCAACCTCGCATCGGAGTGCTTCCTCGAACGGATCGGGTGAATCGTTGCCAGATGCGGGAACGGGCGGGAAGGTCGATGTCAGAATGATTGTAGGGTATTGCGTGCGGGCACGGTTCAAATCCAGGATGCAGTTTTGCAGGAAATAACCGCCGAAACTTTGATTCTGGCGTGGTTCCAGACGCTCGAAATCGGACGTAAGTCGTTGGTGTGTTAGGTTGATTCCGAAATTCGGGATGATTCCACGGAGGGGTGGGTGGGTAGCGGGTGGAATCAATGAAGACGACTCTCGCTGCTACCCAAAACGGAGGCGATTGGAACCGTGCCCACAAACTCGTTCGACGTGCGATTGTCCGTTGCGGTACACTGTGGCGAACGATTCGCGCAGGACGGATAAATGACCAACGATCGCATCGATAGCCCCACCCGTACGCGGTTCGTACTCGGCCTCTGGCTGTGCGGGCTGTCCGCCATCCTCTACCTCGACCGCATTTGCATGTCGCAGGCCATCGTGCCCATTCAACGGGAACTGGGGCTGACGAACCTTCAAATGAGTTACGTGCTGATGGCGTTTACGTTGGCGTACGGTTTGTTCGAAGTGCCGACGGGACGGATGGGAGATCGGTTCGGTTCGCGGAATGTGCTGACGCGGATCGTGATTTGGTGGTCGCTGTTTACCGGGCTGACGGGGGCGTGTTCGGGGTTCTTCACGTTGCTGATCGTGCGGTTTCTGTTCGGCATCGGCGAAGCAGGGGCGTTCCCGAATGCGGCCCGCGTGATCGCACGCTGGTATCCCGTTCACGAACGCGGGCGGGCGCAAGGCGCAATGTTGGCTGCCGCCCAGTTCGGGGCCGTGCTCGCGCCCGTCGGTGCTGCGACTTTGATCGAAACAGTCGGCTGGCGCTGGTCGTTCGTCGCGTTCGGTTCGCTCGGCATCGCTTGGGCCATCGGCTTCTGGCGATGGTTTCGCGATGATCCCGCCGAACATCCCGGTGTGAATGCCGCCGAACTGGCTATCATTCGTGCCGACCTGCCCACGCCATCGCTCGAACCCGGCCCCGTACCGTGGCGGGCCGCACTGACCAACCGCGGCGTGGTCGTACTCAGCCTCATCATGGTTCTCGCGTCGTTTTACACGTACTTTTTCTATTCGTGGTTCCCGAAATATCTCTCAGCGGCCCGCGGCATCGACAACGGCGAAACCGGAACGCTTACTTCGATCGTGTTGGCTGGGTCGGCCGTCGGGATGCTCTTCGGCGGTTGGTTGGCGGATCGGATTCCGAAGTGGACCGCCCACCCCGTAACGGCCAAGCGTTACTTGGGGGTCGGTTGCTATCTGACATCGGCGATCGGTTTGTACTCGGGCATCCGCTGCGACGATCCGTACGACTTGGCCGCGTTGTGGGGTGCGTCGTTCTGCGCCCTGCACATCACGCTGCCGAATTGGTGGACGCTCGCCATCCCGCAGTGCGGTCGCCACGTCGGTGCCTTGTCTGGCCTGATGAACGGTGCCGGTGTGATTGGAGCCATGTCGTCGCAATGGTTCATCGGGGCGTTCTCCGACCGTCGAGAAAAAGCGGGTTACACCGGTCGGGAGCAGTGGGATCCGCTATTCGATGTGTACGTCGGCGTCCTCGTTCTCGGCGCGGTGGCGTGGTGGAGCTAC
>JAYWCL010000187.1:0-12229 GCA_043780595.1 Limnoglobus sp. | reverse complement strand
CGACTTCCGTACTCTCAGCATAGTCCGCCGCACCCACGTTCCCGGCCTGCAGGCTCGGCTCCGCCGAAGAGGAGTGCCCCAGGAACTGAGTGCCCCAGGCCCCAGGAACTGAGTGCAGCCTGCCCGAGTCACATCGCGTAACTCTTGCGCCCGAAATGCGTTGCGCATATTATTGCCAGATGCGAATCTCCGCAGATTCTGACAAGGCGGCGAGCGGTAACCCGCCCCTGTGACCGGTGCTCGCCATCCACTTCGGCACGCACCGGTTGCGTGGGCCGTCCTCGCATTTTTTGAAGCAGCAACTCATTCCATCTCGCCACTCGCCACTCAAGCTGGCATCGTTCGCGGCACGGCACGAAGTTTTGCGCGGGTACCCCTTGCTTGCGCTGCGGGCTGGCACGATGTCACTCGTCACTTCCCTCCTTCCGCAGTCGTACCGACGACGTTTCCGTAATCCTATAATGACTTACTGCCGGTTCCTGCCGTTGTCGGCTTTCGCGTTCATCCGGGTTGCGCACATGTCAGATCGTCGCGTGGGGTTATGGTTAATCGGAGCGTTCGGTGGCGTCGGTACGACGACGGCCGTTGGCTTGGCTGCGCTCGCGCGCGGGTTGGTTCCGCCGACGGGGATGGTCACGGCGCTGCCCGCTTTTGCCGATCTGCCGTTCGACCGGGCGATGGGCTTCGTAGTCGGCGGGCACGACATTCGCCAGACGTCGTTTTCGCGCGCGGCTGCCGAGTTGCACGAGCGGTCGTACGTGTTCAACCATGCCTTATTAAGTACGTGCGAACCGAGCCTGGCCGAATGGTCGAAGAACGTGCGGCCCGGTGTGGTGTATCGCGCGAATGCGGCGATCTCTGCGCTCGCCGAACGCGGTAGCGTTCTCGATGCCAGCACGCCGTTGGTGGCCATCGAACGGATCCAATCCGACATACGGGCGTTCCGGGCAGAGTACGATCTCGAACAAGTCGTCGTCGTAAATGTGGCTTCGACGGAACCGCTTTTCGAACTGACGGCGGACCACAAAACGCTCGCCGCGCTCGATGCGGCGTTGCAGCGTGGTGGCACCGCCGCGTTACCGACGAGCAGCCTGTATGCCTACGCCGCGCTCGATGCCGGTTTCCCGTACGTGAACCTGACACCGAGCCGCGGCGCGACGATCCCGGCGCTCGAAGAACTGGCGGTTGTGCGGGGCGTGCCCCATGCTGGGCAAGATGCGAAAACCGGCGAGACGCTGTTGAAGTCCGTGCTCGCGCCGCTGTTCGCACGCCGGAACCTTCGCGTGCTCAGTTGGGTCGGCCACAATATCCTCGGCAACCGCGACGGCCAGGTGCTTTCGGACCCGTCGAACAAAGCCTCTAAGGTAAAGAGCAAGGACGCACTCCTCGGCGAACTGCTGGGTTATAAGCCACAATCGCTCGTCAGCATCGAGTACGTCGAATCGCTCGACGACTGGAAAACCGCGTGGGATCACATCCATTTCGAGGGGTTCCTCGGCACGAAGATGACGCTGCAATTTACCTGGCAAGGTTGCGATTCGATCCTCGCCGCGCCGCTCGTGATCGACCTCGCGCGGCTGGCACTGATCGCACAACGCCGCGGCGAGACCGGCACGATGGCCGCGCTCGCTTGCTTCTTCAAATCCCCGATTGGGGTGGCCGAACACGACTTCGGCAAGCAGTTCATCATGCTCGAAAAGTATCTGGAACCCGACCCTCTCGGATGATCGAATGAAACTCGCTTTCTCGACGAATGCCTACCTGAACTTCTCGTTCCCCGAGGCGGTGCGCCGACTCGCGGCCATCGGCTATGCCGGCGTCGAGATCATGGCGGACGTGCCGCACGCATGGCCCGCGTACCTGCTGCCCGAACAGAAGCAGGCGATCCGCGACGCGCTGACGCAGAACCGGTTGCAGATCGCGAACATCAACGCCTTCATGATGCACGCGGTCGACGATCGCCGCCAGAAATACTGGCACCCGTCGTGGATCGAACCCGATGCGAATTACCGCCAAGTTCGCATCGACCACACGAAACGCGCGCTCACGATGGCGAAAGAACTCGGCGCGCCGTGCATCACCACGGAACCGGGTGGCCCGCTCGAAGGGCGTACGTGGAAAGAGTGCCTGAAGCTGTTCGTGGAAATGCTCAAGCCCGTCGTCGAACATGCGGAAAAGGAAGGCGTGTTGTTGCTCGTCGAACCCGAGCCGGATTTGCTGATTGAAACGGCGGATCAATATCTCGAATTCGCACAGCATTTCACGTCGCCGTACCTCGGTTTGAACTTCGACATCGGCCATTCGTACTGCGTGAACGACGACCCCGCCGCCACCGTCCGACGCCTCGGCCCGCTCATTCGCCACGTCCACCTCGAGGACATCGCCGCCACGCGCATCCACCATCACCTGATTCCCGGCGAAGGCGTGATCGACTTCGCGGGCACATTAACAGCGTTGAAAGACGTCGGCTACGACGGCTGGGTGACGATCGAACTTTACACCTGCCACGAGAACCCCGACCATGCCGCCACACTCGCCAGAGAGCGCGTCGTGAAGATCGCCAAGAGCGTCGGGATCGCGTGGTAGCGATTACGGTCGCGGTGGTGGAGGCCACCCCTTGCCGGGCGGATGCTTCGGGAAGGGTGGGCGCGGTGGAGGAGGGATTGGCCGACCTTCGGCGTCGAGCCACGGTTCGCCGGGGCGATGGAATTCCGGGCCGCCGGGCCGTCGTTCGTTCTCGTCTTTCGGTTGCGATGGAGTGGATGGCAGTGTCGGGGCCGGGGTGTCGGTTTTCGTCGTACCCGACGTCAGCCCGTAGACCGATGCGGCGGCGAGTGCGGCACCGACCGAAAATGCCAGTATCATTTTCCGGCTGCTGACACTCGCCTTCTTTCGCTTCGGTTTCCCAGTCGGTTGCGGGATGACTTCTGTCACTTCCAAATCGTCGTCGAATTCGTCCATCACCTCGTAACCCAGGTCCGCACTGGCGGGTTCCAGTTGCGGCGTGGCATCGCTCGTGACGCGAATATCCGCTTGCGCGGAAAGGATGGCCGTCGTCGTGCGGTCGTCGGCTTGGTCGCGCTCGATGTGGCGCAGTTCGCGAATGACGTCCTCGCAGGTGGCCGGGCGATCGTCGGGATTGCGGCCGAGCAGACGATGGATTAGCGCGGCTAACCGCGTCGGAACATTCGGGTTCAAATCGCAAAGCGGGGTGGGGTCGTCGGTCACGAGTGCCGTGATCGTATCGATCGGCGTCGGTCGTGCGAACGGTGCCACGCCTGCGTACATTCGGTACGCGAGCGCCCCGAGGCTGAACAAGTCGCTCCGCGAATCGACGGTTGCGCCGCGAGCTTGTTCGGGGCTCATGAACGCGGGGGTGCCCATGACGACACCGGCTTCGGAAATGGCGGTCCATTCGGTCGCCCCGATCGGTTTCGCGATGCCGAAATCGAGGATTTTGACGCGACCATTCGGCGCTTCGAGCCAGATGTTCGCCGGTTTGATGTCGCGATGAATGAGGCCGCGCGCGTGGGCCGCAGACAATCCGGCCGCAATCTCGCGAACGATGCGAATCGTCTGCGAGCCGGTCGGCGACCCTTTGCGGAACAGATAGTTTTCGAGCGAGTAGCCCTTCAGAAGCGGCATCACCAGATACGCCGAACCGTTGTGGTCGCCGACGTGATAAATGCTCACGACATTATCGTGCGTGATCGCGGCCGCCGAACGGGCTTCGCGATGGAAGCGGTCGCACGCTTCGCGGTCGGATGCGTATTGCGGTAAGAGTACCTTGATCGCCACTTTGCGTTGAAGCAGGGTGTCCCAACCCTGAAAGACCATGCCCATGCCGCCTTCGCCGAGCTTCTTTTGGGTTTCGTACTGGCCGATGCGTTGGCCGACGCCAGCCGAAAATCTCCATGCCGGGCGCGGCGTCGTATGAAGCGGTACGCTTCCCTGTTGGACCATCGTCGGCGCGATCCCGACATCCTCCGGCAGTTCGCCGAGTAACGGGGAAGGGATCGCAGATTGCGTTCGCTCGGGCATGGTCTGCCGGTTCCTCAGTGGGCCGCTGCAATACTAAACGCGAAGCCGTGACAACCGCGACACACGTTACTATAGAACAGATTCAATTTAAGGCATGGTTTCAATCGCGGCGAATTTAGGTAGCAGGAATGATTCCACCACTTACCCACCCACCCATCCCTGGAATCATCCCCAATTTCGGAATCAACCTAACACACCAACGACTTACGTCCGATTTCAACTAATGCAATCCACTCCAGAATCAAAGTTTCGGTGGTTCTTTCCGGCAAAAATTGCGACCTACGAACCATAGCCAATTTAACAGGAAGCGAGGTGCCTGAGTATCGACGCATTTGATCGCGCCGTCGCAAATCTTCGCCATTTTTTCGGATTACTTGCGAATCGAGATACAATAGCGTTCGCAAATGATTTGCGTCGAGTAAACGGCGAACCGCGATCGACTTTGAACCCTATGGCTGCACTCACTTCAACGATGAGGGACTTGGCCCGGCGATTGCTGGCTTCCAGCCAGAATCCCTCGGAGCCGCACGCCCATGAAGTCGCGATCGCGATTGAGAAACTGCGGATTTCCCTGACGCGATTTGCCGGTGCCGATGGCTTCGTATCGCTGCTGCGGCGGGCGTTGGTGCTGGCCCGCGCGGAAGTCCCGTCGCTGGAAAGTGTCGAGGTCGGCCCGGACGGTCATTTAGAAGGATTCGAACCAATCGCCGATTCTCCGAACGCTGGGGTGGAGGCGGCCGTCGCTATCATAGTGCAACTTCTCGGGCTGTTAGACTCTTTTATCGGCGAACCCCTCACGCGACGTCTGCTGCGCGAGGCTTGGCCCGACATCACGTTGAACGAACTCCATTCCTCAATTGAGGCAGATCGATGAGTACCGACGGAAAAGATCGAAGCCAGGATCGCGTGCCCATTCGGCAACTGTCCACCGGCGTACTGGGCCTCGACGAGATCCTCGGCGGCGGCCTGCCCGAGTACTCCTTCAACATCATCGCCGGCGCTCCCGGCAGCGGGAAGACCACGCTGGCGCACCAGATCATGTTCGCCAACGCCACCCCGGAGCGGCCCGCGATCTACTTCACCGTGCTGGGCGAGCCGGCCATCAAGATGCTGCGCTACCAACAGCAGTATTCGTTCTTCGATGCCGCCAAGATGGACTCGGCAGTCCGCTTCATCAACCTCAGCCAAGTCGTCCTCGACCAAGATCTCGGCGCGGTTCTCGATGCGATCGTCAAGGAAGTCGAGGCCTCCAATCCGGGCGTCGTCGTGGTGGATTCGTTTCGCACCGTGTTGCGCAAGGCGCAGAGCAGTCACTCGACCGACGTGGAACTTCAGGGGTTCATCCAGCGACTCGCGCTCCACCTCACCAGTTGGCAGGCGACCACATTCCTGATCGGCGAATACGTCGAAGGCGAGATGCGCGATAACCCGGTCTTCACCGTGGCCGACGGGCTGTTCTGGCTTTCCCAGAGCGTCGAGCGCAATTCGATCGTCCGCAAATTGCAGATCGTGAAGATGCGCGGCCAGGAGTCCGTGCCGGGGCTGCACACCTTCCGCATCACCGACGACGGCGTGCAAACCTTCCCGCGCACCTTCGGTCTCACCGGCAATAAATCGGATCACGTTAAGGGCCGGCGGCGACTTTCCACCGGCGTCCCGAAACTCGATACGCTCATGGGCGGCGGTATCCCCGAAGGCGACAGCCTGCTCGTTGCCGGACCTTCCGGAGCGGGCAAAACCGTGTTCGGCATCCAGTTCATTGCCGAAGGCTTGCGTCTCGGCGAGCCGGCGATCGTCGCCATGTTTGAAGAGCTTCCCAACGAGTTCATGCAGCGGGCTGCCTCGTTCGGCTTCGACCTCGACAAGAATCTGAAAGACGGCTCGCTCAAGCTCATTTACCTGAGGCCGCTCGACCTCTCCGTGGATGAAACGGTCCACGAAATCGTCAGCGCGGTCAAGGCGATCGGCTGCAAGCGGCTGGTCATCGACTCGCTGGTCGGCTTCGAGATGGCGCTGGCCCCCGACTTCCGCTCCGACTTTCGAGAATCGCTGTACCGGATGATCGGGGCGCTCACTCGACTCGGCGTGACCATCGTCAGCACGGTCGAGGTCGAGGAGAACTTCACCTCGATGGGCCTGAGCAACTTCACCATCTCGTTCCTGGCCGACGACATCGTGCGCATGCGCTACGCCTCGATCAACGGGCAGTTGCGCAAACTCATGATGGTGGTGAAAATGCGCCGCAGCAAGCACTCGATCGACATGTGCTCCTACGAGGTCACCTCGAAGGGCTTGGCGATCGGCGAGCCGATGCGGGGCTACCGCGGCCTGACCAGCGGCATCCCCGGCCCGTGGTCGTACCAGGCCGATGGCGTTCCGCCGCTGCGAGTCGAGGCCGACGGAGTGCCCAATGAATAGCACGCCTCCCAGACTAACGGCGAGCGCGACTACGAGCGGCAACTGCGGGACTACCTGCCCGTACTGCTTTTTCCAATTCTTCCGATGCTTCCTATATCATGGGCATTGCCCAGCCCTGACGATGGACCGGGGAACGACTCATGCGTCTTGCGGATTTCATTTTGGCACACCTCGAACCGATTCTTGCGGATTGGGAAGTCTTCGCGCGGGGCATTTGGCCCGACGGGGCAGGGGCGACGGGCCAGGTCGCTCTCCGCGACGACGCCGAGAACATGCTTCGGGCAGCGGTGACGGATATGAAGTCCGATCAAACCTCCGCAGAGCAGTCCGACAAGTCGAAAGGTAAGGGTGACGACTCGGCGCACCAGTCGAGAGTGGATCGGGTGTCGTCGAGGCACGGCTCCGGCAGGTACGGCTCCGGGTTTAACCTGCCCGCAGTCATCGCGGAGTATCGGGCACTGCGAGGTAGCGTCATTCGGCTTTGGGGCGAAAGCCATCCGGCTCCCGAACTGAGCGACCTCACGGACCTCATCCGCTTCAACGAATCGATCGACCAATCGCTCACCCAGGCCGTTCTCGCGTACTCGAAACTCGTCGAGCGGGAACGCCAAGCCGCACTCGACGACCAGTCGCGCCAGGCCCAGAGAATGCGCGAGGTGAACGAAGCGCTGTTGGTCTCCTCGGTCCGCCAGCACGAACTGACCGAGAAAGCGGAAAAGGCCGAAGCGGCGCTCGTTGCGAGCGAAGCCCGCTTCCGCGCCCTGTTCGATCAAGGGCCGATTGCGGCCTATTCCTGCGACGCCGTGGGCCGGATCCAAGAATACAACGCGAGCGCCGTGGCCTTGTGGGGCCGCGAACCGGAGCGGGGGAACCTTAACACCCGCTACTGCGGCTCGTACAAATTGTACCTCCCCGACGGCTCGCCGATGCCGCACGACCGCACCCCTGTCGCCGACGTGCTGAGCGGCAAGCTTCCGGCGGTGCACGACGCGGAGGTCATCATCGAGCGGCCCGATGGTTCGCGGGTCACCGTGATCGCCAACATCGTCCCGCTGAAGAACGACCGGGGCGAAATCACCGGCGCGATGAGCTGCTTCTACGACATCACCGATCGCAAGCGGGCCGAAGATGAGTTGCGCGAAAAAGAGGCATTCAATCGCAGCTTGATCGATAGCAGCCCCGACTGCATTAAGGTTCTCGATCTCGAAGGCAATTTGCTCTCGATCCAGTGCGGGCTCGATCTCCTCGGCATCGAAGATGTCCGACCGTACTTGAACACATCGTGGGTCGACTTTTGGGAAGGCGACGATCGTCGCGCGGCCTGTGCGGCCGTGGAACAGGCGGGCGAAGCGTCGGGTGGTAAGACCGCGAACTTCGTCGGCTATTTCCGCACGCTGCGCGGCGAACCCAAGTGGTGGGACGTGTCGATTTCGCCGATTCTGAACGCCGGTGGCCAGCCCGCGCAGCTCCTCGCCGTGTCGCGCGATGTGACCGACCGCAAGCGGGCGGAAATGAACCTCGCGTTCCTCGCCTCCATCAACGGGGATCTCGCGCGGTTCACGGGCGTGGACGAAATGATCCGGACCGTCGACGCGAAGATCGGCGCGTACCTCGAACTCTCGCTTTGCGCGTTCTTCGAGGTCGATGAGGCGGCGGACGAAGTGGTGGTCTTCCACGACTGGCATCGGGGCGACGTGCCGGGCTTAGTCGGCGTCTACCGCTTGGCGGATTTCGTGACCGAAGCGTTCCTGCGCGACGCGCGGGCGGGAGAAATGATCGTGGTATGCGATGCGGCCGCGGACCCGCGCACGATTCCGGAGAAATTCGCGGCGCTCAAAATCGCTTCATTCCTCTGTGCGCCGCTGATCCGGGACGGGCAGTGGCACTTCGCGCTGTGCCTCTACCACTCGGCGGCCTACGACTGGCGGGAAGACGAAATCGAGCTCGCGCGCGAGCTGACCGCGCGCATTTGGACGCGATTGGAGCAACTCCGGGCCGAAACCGCGCTGCACGAGAGCGAAGATCGCTACCGCACGCTGTTCGATTCGATCGACGAAGGCTTTTGCGTCATCGAAATGATCTTCGGCGAAGGCGGCGAACCGGACGATTACCGCTTCTTGGAAGTGAACCCGGCGTTCACGCGGCAGACCGGTTTGCTCGGGGCGACGGGCAAACGGATGCGAGAACTCGTGCCGGACATCGACGAGCATTGGTTCGAGATCTACGGCCGAGTCGCGCGCACCGGCGAGCCGGTCCGCGCCGTCAACAAATCGAAATTGCTGGACGGCAGCTGGTTCGACTTCTACGCCTGCCGAGTCGGCGATCCGCACAGCCGGAAGGTCGCCGTCGTTTTCAACGACATCACGGAACGGACGCGGGCCGAAGACGCGTTGCTCGCGAGCCAATCGCGCCTGCGCCACGCGGCGAATGCGGCCGGGTTGACCTACGTCGAAGTCGACCTCGCGAGCGGCGGAGCGCGGACGGCGGAGAACTTCGAGGCGGTCATGGGCTACGCCTCACCGCCGGAGCAAGAAACCGACGTTACCGTGGGCACTCGGCTATTGCTCGAACACGTCGTGCCGCACGACCGCCCGAGTGTCGAGGCCGCGCTGCGGGATTTCACCGACGGCCATCGCGTCGGCAAGATCGAGTACCGCGTGCTCGGCGACGATCGGATCGAGCGCCACATCGAGAGCGAGTGGTTCGTCGAGTTCGATCCGAACGGCGAGCCGCTGAAAACCTTCGCCACCAACCTCGACATCACCGAGCGCAAGCGGGCGGAACAAAAATTTCGTGGCCTGCTGGAATCCGCGCCGGATGCGATGGTGATCATCGGCGGCGACGGGCGGATTGCGCTGATTAACGCCCAGACGGAAAAACTGTTCGGCTATGCCCGGGGCGAACTCGTCGGGCAGCCCGTCGAACTCCTCATCCCGCCGCGGTTCCACGACCATCACCCCGGCCATCGCCAGAGCTTTCTCAACGATCCCAAGTTGCGGCCGATGGGGACCGGTCGGGAACTGTGGGCGTTGCGCAAGGACGGGACCGAGTTCCCGGTGGAGATCAGCTTAAGCCCCCTGGAAACCGAAGCGGGCATCCTCGTCACCGCCGCCATCCGCGACATCACCGAACGCAAGCGGGCCGAGGAAGCGCTGCGGGAGTCGCAGCGCTTCCTGCGTTCTTCGCTCGACGCTTTGTCGGGCCACATCGCCGTTCTGGACGAATCCGGTACGATTCTCGAAGTCAACGAAGCGTGGAGACGGTTCGCCGACGAGAACCAGTTCGCCGCAGCCAACTACGGCGTCGGGTCCAGCTACCTCATGGACGAGATGCAGATCGCCCCCGAAAAATGCAATCTCACTACTTGCACCGATGGTATTCGCGACGTGATCGCCGGACGGCGAGTGGCTTTTGAACTGGAATATCCGTGCCATTCGCTGACGGAACAGCGTTGGTACATGATGCGGGTCACGCGGTTTCAAAGTCCAGGGCCAGCCCGGATCGTGATCGTCCACGATAACATCACTGCCCGTAAGCTCGACGAGGAACAGTTGCGGCAGAATCACGACACGTTCTACAACTTGATCGAGAACTCGCCGTTCGGTCTGTACATCGTCGATGCGCAGTTTCGCATGAGCAAAGTCAGTGCCGCATCGCAGAACGTCTTCCGCAACATTCACCCGCTGATCGGTCGCGACATCGAAGAAATTATGACGATACTCTGGCCCGAAGAGTTCGTCCGGTTAGTGGTCGGTCGCTTCCGCCACACGCTGGACACCGGCGAGCCGTTCGCCATGCCGAACTTCAGCGAACAGCGTCAGGATAACGCCGAAATTGAGTCGTACGATTGGAAGATCGAACGCATCACCCTGCCCGACGGACAGTTCGGCGTCGTCTGCTACTTTTACGACATCACCGAGCGCAAATTGGCCGAAGTGAAGTTGCAAGAGCAGACCGAAGCGCTCGCGGACTTGCACCGCCGCAAAGACGAGTTCCTCGCGATGCTCAGCCACGAACTCCGCAGCCCGCTCGCGCCGATCTCGAACGCCGTACAAATCCTGCGGCTACTATCGAATGAAGATGCCAATCAGAAACAGGCCCGCAGCGTTATCGAACGCCAAGTGGGGCAACTGACCCGATTGATCGACGACCTGATGGAAGTCTCGCGAATTACCACGGGCCGCGTCCACCTTCGCAAAGAACGGGTCGCGATCGGCGGCATCGTCGAACGCGCCGTCGAGACCGCCTTCCCAATGATGGAACAACGCCGTCACACGCTCACCGTGAGCATACCCCCCGAACCGATCTGGCTCGACGCCGACGCGGGCCGCCTCGAGCAAGTAATCGTGAATCTGCTGACGAACGCCGCCAAGTACACCGAAGAAGGCGGGAGTGTTTGGCTCACAGTCGAAGACAATAGTGGCGAGTGGCGAGTGGCGAGTGGCGAGAAAAACAGTGGCGAGTGGCGAGTGGCGAGTGGCGAGAAAAAGAAGAGTGAAGAATCGCGGGTGGACATCGATTCCAATCTCACCACTCACCACTCGACACTCACCACTCCTTTGAAGACACTCACCACTCCTGATTCTGATCTCACCACTCGACACTCACCACTCACCACTCCTTCGAAGACACTCACCACTACACATGGGAATTCTGATGAGCGTGCTGCACTATCGCGATCTCAAGGTGTGGCAAGTGGCGATGAACATGGCCGAGCAGTGTTATCACACGACGAAGAGGTATCCCAAGGAGGAACTGTTCGGCCTGACCAGCCAGATTCGTCGAGCGGCAGTATCGGTACCGGCCAACATCGCGGAGGGACAGGGCCGACAGCATACGAAAGAATTTCTGAACTTTCTGAGCATCGCGCGGGGATCGCTCATGGAAGCGGAAACGCACCTGATACTCAGTCAGCGAGTGGGCTTGATCGATCAACCAACACTGGACGCACTGCTGAAAACATCGGACGAAATCAGTCGGATGCTCTCGGGGTTGCGTCGGGCACTGGAAGCAAAGCTTTAAGAAGTGGCTCAAGCAGTGGCGAGGGTCGAGTGTCGAGTGGCGAGAAGAAGAGTGAAGAGTCTCAGGTGGCGAGTGGCGAGTCTTCTGATCTCACCACTCGCCACTCACCACTCACCACTAATAATCGAGTCACTGTACGTGTGAGAGACACCGGCGTCGGCATCGCGCCCGGGCTTCTCCCCCGCGTCTTCGACTTGTTCACGCAAGCGGAACGCTCGTTGGATCGCTCGCAGGGCGGGTTGGGTATCGGCTTGGCGCTCGTGCATCGGCTCGTCGAAATGCACGGTGGCACCGTCGAAGTGACCAGCACGCTCGGCAAAGGCAGCGAGTTCGTCTTGCGTCTCCCTTCACTGAGTCTCGCCACTGACCACTCGCCACTCGCCACTGCTGCGAAGCCACTCGCCACCGATGCCACTGCTCTGAAGGTTCTGATCGTCGACGACAACGACGACTCTGCCGAGACGCTGGCGATGTTGCTGAAGGCGTTGAAGCACGACATCCGCACGGCGAACGATGGCCCCGCCGCACTCGAAGCGGCCTCGAGTTATTGCCCCGATGTGGTGCTATTGGACATCGGCTTGCCGTTGATGGACGGCTACGAAGTCGCCGCGAAAATGCGATTGACGCCCGCGCACCAAACCACGGTGCTGGTCGCGCTCACCGGCTACGGCCAAGATTCCGACCGGCAAAAATCGAAAGAGGCCGGCTTCGACCACCACCTCGTCAAGCCCGCCGACTTCGCGAAACT
>JAYWCL010000186.1:0-18126 GCA_043780595.1 Limnoglobus sp. | reverse complement strand
TTTGCAACTCACATTCTGGGAGAAACAGGCACTTTACGATAGCCGAATCGCAATCGCAAACAAACGCAAAACTGCTACCCACTTTTGAACCGTGCCATTATACGCTAGTCGCAATCGACGTTTAGCCGCGCCGCGTAGGCTCTGCGTAGCGAAGCGCGGGGGCGTGAACCCTTGCGAAAATCGCGTTGTATCCGATACGACGTGTACGCGCTTCGCTCCGAAGACTACGCGGCGCGGCTAAACGGGGATATACACCTCGCCGCGACCTCCGGTGAGGAGATCGCCGCGATAACAGCGAAACATCTGCGAAGACTGTTGTAACAAGGCGAGCTTGTCGAACTGTGCGATTGACGCGAGATATCGGAAGTAGATGCCGAGGAACGACGGGCGATAGTCGCACGAAAAGCCGAAACTGCGCGGCAACTCGACATCAGGCGTTCCCACGACGATCGTGCCGCGTTTCATGCCCGCACCGGCTCGTTCGCCTACGCCACCGAGAGCAAACAGGCTCCCGGCAATCATCGATGCCCCCGCGAACGCGCCACACGTGCCATTCACGGCAATCAGCCCGCGACGCATCCGGTTACCCACTTCGTCGCCCGCATTCCCACGGACGATAATCTCGCCACCCGACATGCCTAGCCGCGAACCGATATACGCACCTCCCACGCTGTTCCCCGCATTCCCACTTACGACGATCCGCCCGCCACGCATCTCCGCGCCGAGCCAGTTACCTGCGGACGCCAGTTCGAGCGTGCCGCCCGTCATTCGCGCGCCCGCATGAATGCCAACCTGCTCCGCAACGATCCGCCCCGATGCCATGTCGGCACCGATACCCTTGACGCATTCGAGGCTGCCGTGGAAGCGAATGACGGCATCCGCAGCGTCGCCTTCAACGCGAAACAGTTCGCCGAGTGGCACTGGACGATTACCGATCCGCACGGGCAGTTGGCGCACCGCACTCAGCGACAGCGCCTGAAGCCGATCCGGCGTGATGCCTTCGATTTCGATGGGAATCCGCGACGTTTCGCGAAGTGCGAGTGTCAGCATGGTGCCACTCCATCGCCTAGGACGTTCTTGAGATGCAAGTGATGCGGGCCGAGTTTGCCGCCGTAATTGCCCGCGCTGATCTGCAAAATGCCCGGCACGCAGGCCGCGTGGATACCGCGTCGCATCGCTTCCTCGATACTCGCGATGTCCAGGCCGTCGATCACGATTTCGTACACGGCATTGACACCGCTCGGCAACGCACTCGGAAATACGCCTCGTAAAGTCGGGCAATAGGCCTCGTTCGTGCTTGCCTTGAGCTTCGCGTACTTGCTGCCGACTTTGCTGCCCGAGCGAACGATCCCGCCAGGGAAGGGCAGAATCACACCCGGCACCGCACGCATCGCGATCACCGCCGCCTCTGCGGCCGCGAGTGTCACCGCCTGCGTTTCGCCGAGGATGAGGAAGTTCCCGCCACCGATGCCTTTTGCCGTGCCGAACTGGTCTTCGCAGAGGAATTCGCCGTCCATCGTCGGCATTCGCCAGTAGCGTTTCCCGTCGAGTTGCTTACTGATCTGCCAGCCGTCGCCGAAGTAGCGGAGGTTCCCACCGATGCGAATCGATCGACCCGCATCACCGACCAAACCGTTGAAAACCGCAGTGGTGGCGCACGTGAGAATGCACTGCGCGACGCGATTCACGACCGCTTTCTGCAAACCATCGCGGCTGAACCCGAAGAAGAGCAGCGAAACACCGGGTCGTCCATCGGGGGTTTCATCGGGGGAAAGCGTCCGCTCGATACCCGCCTCGGCATCGCAGCCGATCACCGATGCGGCGTAACCCGTGGCCGCCACGGCTGCAATCTCCGCCCAACGCGGATTGAGCGCCGTGACGATCACCCGACACGCGGTCATCGGGAACGCCTCGGCAAACGTGTCGACGATCTCGATGTTGTGAAGTCGCAACTGCCAGCCAAGGTTAAGGGAAGCCTGTGATCGGTTCTTCGGCACGGTTGCCATTTTGAAGCGAATAGAATTTCATCGACTTCATTCGATACGCACCATCGGCTTCCTTGACGAATCGCGTGCGAATGTGTCGTACCAATGCACCCGGTTGCCCGCTCACTTCACCCTTTGCGTAGAAGCCGAATTCGATCTCGGTGTCGCTGAGGATTTGAAAATCGTCTTTGCCCAATCCCCACACGGCCACCCGCGCGTTGTATTCGCGGATCAGGTTCCAGATGCCCGAGTTCCGCACATCCTCGCGAGTCTTGCCGTTGTATGCAAACGACTTCGCGAGCTGTTCGACGAACCGCGTCGGATCGCGTGCCGTGGCCGCCGCTGCCATCGCTTCGACGCGACGTACCGATTCTTCCCGAGGACTTTCGACGAAACGGTCGATGAGAATTAACGCACCGAGTAGTAATGCGAAAACGCCGACCGCAATCCGCGATTTACGACTTCGCAACCGATACCAAACCGCCCCCGCCACGACGAACCCGATAAACAGGATCGCGTAAAGCAGGAATGGCGGGTCGCTGAAGAAGTTTGGCATCGTGTTGACTACTTCTTGCGCATTTCGACGCCGTAAACGGCCGCCGAACCGAGTTGCTCTTCGATACGCAGCAACTGATTGTACTTCGCGATGCGATCCGTCCGGCTTGCGGAACCGGTCTTGATCTGCCCGCAATTGGTGGCTACCGCAAGGTCGGCGATGGTCGTATCTTCCGTCTCGCCGGAGCGATGGCTCAGAATCGCCGTCATCTTGTTCCGCTTCGCCATTTCGACCGCTTCGAGCGTTTCGGTGAGCGTGCCGATCTGGTTCACTTTCACCAAAATGCTGTTCCCGCAATGCTCGTCGATACCCCGCTTCAACCGCGTCGTGTTCGTGACGTACAGATCGTCGCCGACGAGTTGCATCTTCGAGCCGAGCTTCGCGGTCAGCTTCTTCCAGCCCGCCCAATCGTCTTCACTGAGGCCGTCTTCGATCGAAACGATCGGGTATTTGTTGCTGAGCGTCGTCCACAAGTCGATCATCTCGTCGGAGCTGATGATCTTGTCCGGGGCACTCTTGAAGAAACAGTAGCCCTCTTTGCCCTTGTGCTTCGCTTCTTCGTAAAGCTCCGTACACGCGGCATCGAGTGCGAACGCGATCTGGTCGCCGAGTTTGTACCCAGCCTTTTCGACGGCGATGCTGATGATCGCGAGGGCTTCATCGGCCGACGCGATATTCGGTGCGAAACCGCCTTCATCGCCCACGGCCGTGTTCAGATGCTTGTCGTGAAGCACTTTCTTGAGACTGTGAAACACTTCGGCACCCATCCGCAACCCTTCGCGGAACGTCGGCGCACCGATTGGTACAATCATGAATTCCTGGAAATCGACGGTGCTATCGGCATGTTTGCCACCGTTGAGGATGTTCATCAGCGGCACGGGAAGTACCGTCGCATTCGTGCCGCCAACGTAGCGATAGAGCGGCATCCCGCACTTTTTCGCCGCCGCGTGCGCCGCCGCCATCGACACGCCGAGAATGGCATTCGCCCCGAACTTCGACTTGTTCGGCGTGCCATCGAGCGCGATCATCGCCTTGTCGATACCGACCTGATCGAAGACATCCTTACCGATGAGTGCCTTGGCGATGTCGTTGTTGACGTGGGCCACCGCTTTCAGCGTGCCTTTGCCGAGGTAGCGTTTCTTGTCTTCGTCGCGCAACTCGGCGGCTTCGTGCGCCCCCGTGCTCGCGCCGCTCGGCACCGCTGCGCGGCCCAGCGTGCCGCAGGTCAGCACGACATCGACTTCCACCGTCGGGTTACCCCGGCTGTCCAAAATTTCACGGGCACGAATCGTCTGGATCGTCGTATGGCTCATCGCACACTCGGCAAAAGGGTCGAATATCTAGCAGATAACAGGATTATGCATCGTCCGCGAAAGGGCAACCCACAAGCCGCAGTTGACAGCACGCGATACCCTCCGTATTATTTCCACATGCACTCGTAGCTCAACTGGATAGAGCATCGGTCTACGAAACCGAAGGTTACTGGTTCGACCCCAGTCGGGTGCAATTCGGTAGAACTCACTTTTTCGCCTGTAAAAGCCTTGTTTTCTAGCTTCGCACCGATCTTCCCGGCTACTGCCGGAAGGTCGGTCGTTTTCTCATCTTTACTCGATTTCCCCCAACTTTCCCCACGCGCCGGGGGAAGGCTCGGGGGAAGGCTCGGGGGAAGGCTCCTGTACACCTCGCGGAGTGTGAACCCGCGCTTCGATGCGAAGCAGATGGCGCGGCGAAACGCGGACGTGACATTTCCCGATACTGTATACTCAGCGATGTACCATTTTCGGGGGGTTCGTTATGCGTGCGTCGTTTGCGTTCCTGATCGTTCTGATTGGCACGACGGTTTTCGCGCAGCCGGAGCCGACGTTGGAATCGGTGCGTTTGCTCGGCGAGAAATACCGTGCGGAACGCGATGTGGCCGTGAAAGAGAGTGCGACGGCGGAATCTCTGGCCGCGATGGATGCGTTGGCGGCGAAGGCCGATGCGGCGATTCTGGCGATGAATCCGAAGGCGGCGGAGCGATTTTTTCGCGAAGCCCGCTGGCAGCTTCCCGCGCGGCCGCTCGGGTTGCCGCCACACGTCGAGCGCGTCATCGGTTACGTGCGGTTACGCCACGCGGATCGTGTGAACTCGATTAGTTATAATAGCGATGGTACGCGGCTCGCTTCGGCGTCCAAAGATGGCACCGTGCGGATTTGGGATCTCGGTAACGGCCGCGAACTCCTCGCGTATCGCGATCACGCCGAAATCGTTTCGCCCGAAGTGAAAGTCAACGATTCCGCGATTTTCCGCGTGCCCGCCGTTGCGTTCGCGCCGAAATCGACGCGGATCGCCTCGACGGGCGGGAACGAAATTCACCTCTGGGATTCGACGACGGGCAAGCTCGTCAAGAAGTACACCGGCCACACGATGACGATCAAAGGGCTGGCGTTCGCCCCCGATGGCAAGACGTTCGCCACCGGTTCCGACGACAAAACCGTGCGCATCTGGTCGGTCGAAACGGGCAAAGAAATCATCGCGTTTCCGCTACACACTTCGCGAGTGGAATCGGTGGCGTTCAGCCCGAACGGGAAGCTCGTTGCGGCCACCGATGGCGATGGTTTTCTTTCGATTTACAAACTCGATGCCACCGACAAGAAGCCTGTGCTGAAGGTGCAGGCCGCCGAGCCGACGGGGCAGGGCATCAACGCGGTCGCCTTCACGCCCGATGGCACGAAAGTCGTGACCGGCGGCAACGATGCGGTTCCGCGTCTCACGACGAGTACCGATCCGCTCGGCGCGATGATTCCGGGAAGCGGCGTGGCGATCATGAAGTTTCCGGGGCATTCGGGTCGCGTGAATAGCGTTGCGATCAATGCCGACGGCACGTTAATCGCCACGGCGGGTTCGGACAAAACGATACGCATCTGGGACGCCAAGAACGGCAAAGCGCTTCGTGCGATCCAGGGCCACCTCGATGAGATCGCAACGCTCGCGATTCGCCCCGATGGCAAGCAGATTGCGTCGGGCAGTACCGATGGCACGATCCGACTCTGGGATCTTAGCGCGACCGACGAACACCGTGCCGCCACCGATACGAAAGACTCGCTGTGGACGGCCGCATTTTCCCCCGATGGTACGCGATACGCCACTGCGGGGGCCGACAAAACGCTCCGGGTTTACAGCACCGCTACGGGCCTGCTCGAACACTCGCTAACGGGTCACTCCGGGGCGATCACCACGGTTGTGTTTCCAAGTTCGGATCGCATCGCGTCGGCGTCGGGCGATAAGCTCATCAAAATCTGGGACGCAAAAGATGGCCGCGCGATTCGCAGTTTGGCGGGTCACACGTCGGCGGTACTCGCGCTCGGGGTCGTCGATGGCGGGCGGCTCGTTTCGGGTTCCGCCGACAAAACCGTCAAAATGTGGGACGCGACCGCCGACAAACCGGTCTGGTCGTGGGCGAGCAAATCGGCGGTCAGCGCGGTGGCGACACGGGCGGGCGGGAAGCAAATCGTCGTCGGTTCCGCCGATGGTTGGCTCGCCGTTCTCGATACTTCCAGTGGCGAACCGAAGGCGATCTCGGGCCTGTCCGCACACAATGCGGGCGTGGCCGCCATCGCGGTTAGCCCCGATGGTTCGCGTATCGCCACGGTCGGCGGCGATGGCCACTGGAAACTCTGGGCCATCGCGGAGACGGGCATCCTGACATCGACCGGCAAGGAAGAAATCAGCAAGAAAACCACGACGTTACCCGCGTTGTCGACCGTCGCGTTTCGGCTCGATGGCAAGCAAATTGCGTTCGGCGGTGCCGATGGCATCGTCCATATCGCCGACACCGGAACTGGCGTCGTCACCCGCGGATTACGCGGCCACACCGACTGGATTACCGCGATCAGTTTCGCGGCGAACGGCGAGCAATTGCTATCCGTCGGCGTCGATAAAGTCTGCCGCGTCTTCGAACTCGGCAAGGCATCCGCGATCGGCAGCGGCCACGCGATGGCAATCCGGTCCATTGCCGTCAGTCGCGATGGCACGCGGATCGCGACGGGGTCCGATGATCGCACGGTCAAAGTTTGGAACCCCAACACCGGCAAGGAAGTCGCCACGCTGACCGGCTCGACGTCGAATACCAATAGCGTCGCGTTCATCGGCATGGATCGCGTCGCAGCGGGCGGTGAGGATTCGCGGCTGCGTATCTGGTCGATCGATCCCGTGAAAGACCTGCGCTCGTCGAATTATGGAAAAATCTACAACATCATCGCGTCGAGCGATGGCTCGAAACTCGGCATCTGGTCGCGGAATGGTGCGGACCTCGATGCGTTCGACATCCTAACGGTCGATGGTGCGGTGAACCCCGAAGTGATTCAGGAAAAGAAGCCGAAAGAAGCGACATCGGCGACGTTTGCCTCCGATGTTTCGCTCGCCGTTTACGGCATGGAAAATGGCAGTATCCGCATCTGGGACATGGTGAAGCGCGAGCGGGTCGGAGCCGACTGGCCGCTGTTCGTCAAGCGAGTCGGCGACGTCGGTATCACCGCCGACAAGAAAACGCTCGTCGCCGTCGACGAAGAAGGCTTGGTGAAAGTCGCGACGCTCGCCGACCGAGCCGTGACGCACTCGACGAAGACAATCGCGAGCGGTATCAACGGGCTGGTCGTTTCGCCGAACGGCGAGGCGTTCGCCGTCATCGGTACCGAGGGAACGATCAAAGCGTACGACATGGCCGCGAAGGAACTCCGTTCGTGGACGCTACCCGGCGCGACGAACGCGGCGGCGTTCTCCCCCGATGGCAAGCGGCTTTACGCGGCGAATGCCGATGGTACGATTACCGTGTTGGCACTCCCGACGGGAACTACCCGCACCCCGGCCGCGTCTGAACCCGCAAACCCGAAGCCTTCCCGATAAGGATCTCTCTCATGATGCGTCGTGCGTTACTCGCTCCCGTGCTTCTGGCAGGCATTTTCGCCTTCACGGCCCCCGCGGCCGATTCCAAAGCCGATTCCGCCAAGGCGAAAAAGGCGCTCATGGAAGTCGGCGAGTTCATCGGCGGTTGGAACCTCACTGGCGAGACCAAAACGACGGGCAAGCTCACGTCGTGGAAAGAAGTCGCCACCTGGAGTTGGAAGTTCAAGGGCGACGATTCGTGGATCAACATCGAGATCAAAGACGGTCGCTTCTTCACCAAGGGCGAACTGAAATATCTCACCGCCAAGAAGCTGTACGAACTCACCGCCACCGACAAGGATGGCAAAGCGCAAGTCTTCACCGGCGACTTCAAGAAGGGCAAACTCGCGCTCGAACGTAAGGACGACAAAACGAGCGACGTGCAACGCCTCTCGTTCGTCACGCTGTCCGAAGGCATCCGCATGTCGATGCAGTACGAAACGCAATCGGGCGGCAAAGGCCTATTCGCCTCCGTCTACAAATCGACCGGCAATAAAGACGGCGAATCGTTCGCTGGTGGTGCCACCACGAAGAAGCCCGAGTGCATCGTCACCGGCGGGGCCGCGACGATCGCCGTGAGTTACCTGGGCAAAACCTACTACGTCTGTTGCAGCGGCTGCAAAGACGAGTTCAACGACAGCCCGAAGAAGTACGTCGACGCCTTCGAGAAGAAGAAGTAACGGAAGGTACTCCCAGGGGTACGACGTAAGACGTCTAACCCTGGGCTAAATGATGGAACCCCGTTGGGGTAAAAATATACCCAAATCTTACCCCAACGGGGTTAAATCCCATAGCCCAGGGTTAGACGCTTCGTCGTACCCCTGGGTCGCGGTGACTGCAAAACGCGCAAGCGAGGGAGGTTCCTATGGTCTCGGCGATACGGTGCCCGAACGCGAAATGCCGGAAGTACATGCTCGTCGAGCTTGCGCAGCAGGGGAAAACCGTTCCCTGCCTGATCTGCAAGCAGCCGATCACGATACCCGTTGCCCCCGTGCCAGTACCGCCACCGCCCGTCGTTCAAAAGAAACCGGATCGCATCGAGCCGGTCATTGTCGTGCCCGTGATATACGAAGCGGAAGCCATCGTACTCGTCGCCGACGACGAGGAACCAATGCAACCCATCTTCGACGATGGCCCGCAATTTACCGTCGAGTGACATATTTTTCGTTCGACGTTTAGCCGCGCCGCGCAGGAATTGTTAGCAAGCGAGGGAAACCCGCAACAACACGGTTACAGGGGGTAGGTTACCGTTTACCGTCCGATGTAGTTCCTGGGGAGTCGTGCTTTGTTTGCGTACGGGCGAGTTGGGGAACGTATCCCCACTGCCCGATGGCCTGATGTACACAGACATATGCCGGCACTCCCTCCATGCTGCCATATGTGAGGTACTGAGCTATCGCGCGGTGGTTACCGTCGATGGCAACCAAGGGCGCACTGTGCAACTCACTGGCGACAAAAACTAGTTCCCAACCGGCTCGCGTCCGCAGATCAGTCCCCATAGTCGTGAACGACGACACCCCCTCAATCGCTAACGCGGCAGGAACCAAGTCCCGTAGGCGACCAGATAGGCCCTGGGTCTGATTAATGAACACCGTTAGGCTCAAGAGGAACACACGGTCGTCATCTTGCGACTCCAGTAACACGCGAAAGCACTGGAAATCGTTAGCAGGGGAGTGGCGATCCATGTGGTATCCGCCAAGCCGTACGTTGGAAGCGGTTGCCTCCTCGTGTCGCTGAATCTCCGAGATGTCTACTTCACCAACGATAATCATCGGGTTCGCCCTCTTGCCGCCGAACGACCCAACTCAGAAGTGGGGCACCGGTGAGCTGGAATTCCCAGAAACAACATGGCCCTGGATCAGAACTTCGATCTACAGCAATTTGCGGAACTCCTCGACAGTCAACCCTGCGTCCTTTGCAATCCCGCCGAGTGTGAAGGCCTTGATTGGATTGTGCCGCGGGAGAGTGACTTGGCGCGTGCCGTCGCTCATGACAATGTGCTTGCCCTGCCTGATGATCGCGAACCCCGCCTTTTCCAAAGCGCGGACCGCATCCAGGTGGTTGACGCCCGGAATTCGTGGCACGATTACACCTGCACTTCGACCTCGCGGACTTCTGCATCTCGGACGCGGTCATCCAGGGCGGCCAGATACTCCCGGATGGCATCCTGGATGTTGGACATCGCCTCTTCCTCGGTATCGCCCTCGGACCAACAGCCGGGCAGGGCTGGGACGGAGACGCTGATCCCTTCCTCGGTGCGGTGAATCGCGATCTTGTACTTCATGACAACCTCCTTGCCTGTCAGTATACCTGGCCGCGAAGTCCAGGCATAGCGGGCTTGAAATGAATGAAAGTGTTGTTGGGAATCACGCCTCGTTCAGTACCGTCAACAGTTCTGCGTGCAGGTGGCCATTCGTGGCGATCAGGTCCATGCGGAACGGATCGAACGGCGAGCCGTCCGCTGCCGTCAGCGTTCCGCCCGCTTCTTGCACCAACAGCGCACCCGGCACCACGTCCCACGGCCAATTGTCGTAACACCAGTACCCATCGAACCGCCCCGCCGCAACGTATGCCATGTTGATCGCCGTCGAACCGGTTCGCCGCAGCGATTGCGAGTGTGCGGAGACTCGCTTCCATTTTTCGAGGTTATTCAACTGCTTCTGATAGTCCGTCGGAAAGCCCGTCGAAAGCAAGCCATCGTGGATGGTGGCAATCGTACTGACGCGAATCGGCTCGCCATTCAGGAACGCGCCGCCACCTTTCGTTGCCGTGAAGAGTTCGTTCAGACGCGGATCGAGCGTCACGCCGACGACGATTTCGCCATCGACGACGAGGCCGACGTTGACGCAATAGGCGGGGACATCGTGCGCGTAGTTGCCGGTGCCATCGAGCGGATCGACGATCCACACCGGCGGCGAACCCGCAACGGGCCGCATCCCGGCGAGTGGCTTGCCGACGCAATCTTCCTCGCCGAGGAATTGATGCTCGGGGAATCGACCGAGGAGATACTGCGAAATGGCTTTCTGCGAAGCGATGTCGGCATCGGTGACGAGGTCTGCCCGCGACTTCTCGCGAACGGAAAAGCGATTCCGCCAGCCTTCGAGTTCAGCCGCCCCACGACGTGCCGCTTCGACGGCGGCATCGAGCCAATCGGCCAAGAGTGTGTTGTTCATTCCGTTATGATACGAGCCACCGGGTTCATCCCGGTGGGAGATTCATCGGGGAGCGACTCCCATATGATACGAGCCACCGGGTTCATCCCGGTGGGAGATTCATCGGGGAGCGACTCCCACCGAGACAAGCTCGGTGGCTCGTAAAGATTGATCGCGACTCCCACCGAGACAAGCTCGGTGGCTCGTAAAGATTGATCGCGACTCCCACCGAGACAAGCTCGGTGGCTCGTAGGTTGACTCGTCGTTCATTGTTTTTTGAGCGGATACAGGAACTGCGAGAGGATGTTCTTTTGTTCGATTTCGCCGGGCAGCATTTTCTCGCCGGTGATTTGCGTAATCGACCAACCGCACGCATTGTAGACGATGTGCGATGAAGGCTTCGTCATCGGGCAGAAGCGTCGAAGCGTTGGGATCGCGGCATCGGTTTTGAGTCGCCCTAAGCTGATCGCGGCGGCGTAGCGGAGGTTGTCGGGTTCGACATCGGCTGGCATCACCGCATTGACGCGACCGATCAGAAGCCCCTCGAATCCCGGTGTTTTTGTGCCTTCGTGGATCAATCCGAGTGCCCAGACCGCGCCGGCGCGGATTTCGATCAAATTCGGCGGATTCGGTGGAATCAGGCTTTGGAACATCTTGTCGGCCGGTCGATACCGACCCTTGCCCAACAATTGCGCGAGGAAGCTCAGTTGCTCGTCGTAGGCTTGGATCGTCTTCCCGTTCATCTTGCTGTACGTAAGTTGCAAGATCGCATATTGGCTTTCGAAGTGGTCGAAACATGGGGCGTAGGTTTCTGGTACCGCCAGCATTTGAAGCGACCATGCCGCCGTCACGAATGCTTCCGGGCGCGGATGTTTCAAGATTGCGATTAGCCGCGTCGTCGCAGGTTTGTGATCGATTTTCGCCATTAATCGCGAGGCCTGTTCGAGGCCGCGCCAGTCGTTCAATGCCAAGATTCGCGTCGCATCGCTGCGGACGGCCTGCTTCCATTCGTTCTTGGCGAACGCGACTTCGAGCGCGATCCGTGCCTGCGTGCGAACGTCCATGTGAACGTCGTTGAGTCGGTCTGCGAGTTTGCGGATATTTTCCAACGTCAGATTGCGGTCGAGTGCCACGACGCCTTGCAAACGCACGGCCGCGTCGCGGTTCGCAAGTGTGGCATCGATGAGCGGAACCATCACGGCCGTGTCGAGTTCGTTGAGCCGCAAGAGCGCAACGACCGCCACGCCCGGTTCCGCATCTTTCGCGAGCGTTTGCAAAAGTGCAATCGCATCTGGTCCGGAATGTTGCCGCAAGAAACTGACCGCGACGAGACGGTTCGACATCCCGCGAGCGGTAACATCACTCGCTAACAATTTCGCATCCGCTTCAAAACCGCTGGGCCGCAAGACCGCGACGGCGCGAGCGGCTTCGAGACGAAGGGAAATGGGAACGTCATTCGCCATCGCCCACTCGCGCAGTCGCGGTATCGACGACGCATCGCCGAGTTGCAACAGGCCGCGAATCGCATTCGTCGCACTTCGCCGGTCGGGCGATTGTTTCAGTCGCTCTTGCCAGATGGGTAGCGCTTTCGGTTCTTTCCAATTCGCGAGAGCCGGTTCGACTAAGTCTCGCAGATCGGTGCTGGCGGTCGACAACCGTTCGACGAACTTCGGCCCCGCTTCTTTGGCATCGAGTGCGATCAGTGCTTCGGCGACTGCCAACGTCACCATCGGGGGTTGCGCATCGCGTTCGAACTCGCGTAACAAGTTGGGCACGACGACTTTCAGCCCCGGCATACCCTTGCGGTGCGAGGCTGCGATGGCCTGCGCCGAACGGCATTTCATCTCGCTGTCCGGTTGCGATAGCGCTTCCTGCCAGAGCGGGACTTGATCGGGGTGTCCGTGGGAAAACACGGTGATGACCTTCGGAACGGTCAACACCGGGTCGTTGTACATCGTCGATGGTAGCCCTTCTGCACGGACTCCCCCAACGAACGCGAACAGGCATACAGCGACGAAAATTCGTGAAAGCATCGAGTTCATCCATCAGTCGGGACGGCACAGTCGCCGCGTGCGGTAGACCAGGAAAACGAGGAGGCCGACGCTGATCGAACCGATGATCCACCAGTTGATCGGCGTCAATTCGTAATCGGTGAAGCCGGGTGTCTCGGCGGCATTCAGCGCCGCGGCGACGGGGTTGATCGTCAACACCGTTTCGACCGTGTCTTTGCCGAACGGCGCATCGCGGGCGATCACCATCAGCAGCGTGCCGATGCAGATACCGACGAGCACGAAGTTCGCAATCGCCGTTGAAATCGCCGTCGATTTGAACAGGCTACTCGCTGCGGCACTGACCATCACCGCGAACACTGCCGTGACGCCCAAACTGATGAGCACGCGCTGGACTTGCGGTGCGAGTTCCGGCTTGATCGTCATGAGGAACACGTAGCCGGGCAGCGTCGCGCACATCAAGAGTAACAACGGCCAGGCGACGCTGAGGAGCTTGCCGCGAAGGATTTTACCGGGTGAAAGTGGCGTCATACGGAGTAGCGTCCAGGTGCCGCGTTCGCGTTCGGTACTAATCAAACCCGCGGCTAAGCTCGGCGTGAACAGAATCAGGATCGCGGTTTGCAATAGTACGAGCGCTCCACCGATGATCTCGATCCCCCAACCGAGTGCGCCTTCCACGGCGAGGTGAGTGAGTGCGAGCGAGAGAATCGCGCTGAGTGCAATCAGCCGGATCGTCCAGTGCGAACGACCGAATCGCCGACTGCGAAATTCCTTCGACATCACCGGATTGACCCAGCCGCCGATGTTGCCCGAACGGCGTTGTGGGTCGAACAGGAAAAAGATTCGCCGTAGCTTTTGGCCACTCGAAGAGCGATCTTGCGTCATAACACCCGCCGCCCGCGAGTAATCGAGCGGCCTGCCGCGCAAACGCGAGACGGTGGCGAATGCAAAGGCGAAACTCGTCGCTAGTGCGAGGATCGTATAGCGAGTGACGGCCCCTTCGCTGTCGCCCATGCCGAACGTACCGACCGCGCCGTGCCCGAGGACTTCCATCACGGCCGGGATCGGCGACAGGCAACGCACCCACGAAACGATATCGGCGAGCAGTCCCGTATCGCCTTGCGTCAGCCAGTGCGGAACGAGCGGCAGAATCGCGAGGCCGAGGATGAAGCCGTACGCGAACCGCAGCGCCGTATCGGGCGATGCGGAACGCAAACTCACCCAGAGTGCGATCGTCGTGATTTGAATCGAAGCGACCGCGAGAACGATGTACAGCCAGCCGACGCCGCCGCGTGTCGAACTGCCACCGAGCGCGTAACACGCCGCCGCCGCCGGTACGGTTGCGATCAGCAGTACCGCAGTGAAACCGAGTACGCCGAATAGCTTGCCGAGGTAAATTCGCAACGGCGACATCGGCGAATTGAGTAGGAGGGCCAGCGTGCCGTGGATGCGTTCGCGAACGAGGCTCGTTGCGGGGAACGCGGGCACGAGGAACAGTACCCCGGCGAACAAGCCGTAGCCGAACACGCGCAGCACCTGCGCCGATCGCGCACCGCTGAGGTCGCTGACGCCGCTACCCGGCCAACGCAGTAACACGAGCGCCCCACAGACGACGGCGAGCGCCACCTGCACGGCCATCGCCTCGCGGGTGCGGAGTAAGGCCAGTAATTCGCGACGCACGATCGGATTCATCAGTTGTCCCCCGCCGCATCGGAGCGGGTGACGGTCATGAATGCTTCTTCGAGGTCGGTTTGCACTTCGCGAAACTGCGTGAGGCCGACGTTTGCACTCGCGAGTTTCGACAGCAACCCCGCAAGTTCGTCGTCGGGCTTGGCGGTGCGGAAGCGTACGGCGAATTCGGCGGGCGACGTCGTCGTTTCGGAACCGGGTTCGAGTTGCGAACGCACGATCTCGGCGACGCGATCGATCTGCTGCACGTGCGACAACAGCACTTCCATCGTCCGCAGTTGGTTGAGTTGGCGGCCGATCTCGGCGAGCGTACCGTAGGCGCGTAAACGACCGCGTGTGATGATGGCGACGCGATTACAAATTCGCGCGAGTTCGGGCAGGATGTGGCTCGTGACAATCAGCGTTTTGCCGCGTGCCGTGAGGTCCAAAAGTATCTGCCGCATCTCGATGCGGGCTTGCGGGTCCAACCCGTTGGCCGGCTCGTCGAGAATCAGCGCGACGGGGTCGTGCAACAGCGTGCGGGCGATGGCGACTCGCTGTTTCATCCCGTGGCTGAGGCTTTCCACGTAGAGATCTTTGAACTTCGTTGCCCCCGTCGTTTCGAGCACTTCGTCGATGCGTTTCCCTCGCGTATTCCGTGGCAAGTCGTACGCCGCACCGAAGAAGTCGAGGTACTCGCCGACCCGCATGTTGTCGTAGGAACCGAAGACGTCCGGCATGTAGCCGATCAGCCGTTTGATCTTGCGGGCATCGCGTTGGCAGTCGATTCCGGCAACGGTGGCCGATCCACTCGTCGCGCGGGCGAGGCCGACGAGGATTTTAATCGTCGTCGTTTTCCCCGCGCCGTTCGGGCCAATGAAGCCGAGAATCTGGCCGCGTTCGACCGAAATCGACAGTTTGTCGAGCGCGACGAAGGAACCGTACTTTTTGGTAAGGTCTTTCGTTTCGATGACTGGCCCGTCCGTTCCCATGAATCGCTCCAAGAGGGTCGCGTACTTATCGCGGATTAGTGCTACCGACAATTTCCAGGCCGATCGACTCGATCGCCCACGGCGTGTCGGACCGCGGCGTATCGCTTTCGTCTTTACCGATGACGAGGCCCACGTGCAATCCGCCGGTCGCGTCGAGTTGCAGATATTTCGGATCGACGATTTCCTGCGAGATCGTCTCCGATGGCCCTTCCACTCGAAGGAGTTTCGTCGGCACGTCGCCCGTATAGCCATTGATCGTGACGGCGCGATACGGGCACCGGGCTTTCACGTGCAACACGGCCCGTTCGATTGTTAGCGGCAGAACCGATGGCGGCAACTGAAATCGCAATCGCGAATCGACGGGATAGGTCGAATCCATCGTTAACGTACGGAGCGTTCCCTGATCGAATCGCCGATAAGGCAAGAACGCGACGGGGATGCTCACCCGCGTGCTCGGTGCGGTTCGCTCGTACTCGATCGGTACGAGTACGAGTGAATTCCCGACGTTCTTTGCGACTTCGCCAACGGCAATCGGAACGTCGGAGGTCGATGCCCAGACCAACATCGTATCGCGGCCTGCAATCGACTCGGGCGATGCACTCGCAAGTAGTTTCCGTAGGACGTCTTGCCGCCGTTGCTGACGATCGCTGAGGACTAACCCAGCCACATATCGATCTCCGCTCAGCAGGTCTTGGCCGCCGGTTTCCCATTTGCCGTCGGCAGCCATCCGCACGGCGGAGCGATTGCGGTTCGGCGTCACGAAAATGGCATCGCTAGGATTCTGGAAAACGCCAGGTAAGAATTGGCCGCGTATGCCATCCGGCCCGAACGTCGCCTTCGCGACGACGGTTCCCGTCGTGCGGGTACCCCGGAACGAACCGAGGCGTACGCCGGCGGGTAGCGAGAGATTTTCGTCGTGCCACGCATCGCGGTCGGTCCAAACCCTCCGTCGCGTTTGGCCTTCGAGGCCTTGCATATCGAGGTCGAGAATCGTTCCACTATTCGCCGACAACTTGACGGGGCCGGACTCGGGTTGATAGGTCGCGAATAAGCCGCGGATCGAGGCTTCCTGACCGCCGGGTGCGATCTCGACGATTTCCGCCGTTGCGACTGTCGGCGGAACGGATTGCCTTGCAGAAATGCCGAATGCCACGAACGCACCCGCCGCAACGAACGCAATCAGCGGGCCGATGAGCGCGACCATCGCCGTTTGTTTCGAGCGGCGCATCAGGAAGCCGACGCCGAAAAGGCTCGCGATAAACGCACCGAAAATGCCGACCACCAGCCCGCGCGGCGGGACCGAGTAGCCGATCTCGTCGGTCAATAAACTTCGCATGTCGTCGGGTGTAAACGGATGTTCGCTCGGCTTGAATTCCCCCGCGATGGCTTCGAGTTCGTTGATTCCCACCGGTAAGTCTGGCACGCTCGGAAACGGCGACGGCGGATCGATACTCGCTCCGGTTGGAGCACCTGGAGTACCTGGGGTCGCGATTTCGGGCGGACGTTGGGTCGGCGTCAAATTGCGATCGCGGTACCAACCCGCTGGCCCGAGCGTCGTGAGGAGGATTTTACCGCGCCCGCGCCGCACGACTGCCGATGCGGGCCAACCGTCTATCGAGTGAACGACACTGTCGCGGTCTGCCATCGCGATGCGAACGAATGGCACCGGCCGATCGAATTCGCGGGCCGCGAGTTTCTCTGAGATTGTGAAGCGGTCGGTCAACTTTATCGATGTCAAACTCGTTCGATCGACGACCGTCGGCACGAAACTTTCGCCGAGAATCGGGCCGAGCATATCGGGATCGACGCGATCGAGCATCACCCACAACAACCCGCCGCGTTCGACCCAGCTGCGAATGGCAGCCAATGTGACGGGGTCGGTTTTCAATCGATTGCTTGCGAGAATGATCTGATCCAGCCCATCGAGCGCTTCGATCGAGCTCGGTAATTCTTCGGTCGATGTCACGTAAATCGACACCGACATTCGACTCATCCCGCGAACGACCTTGGCAAGTTTGATGACTTCTTCGTCCGATGTTGGTACTCGAAATGACGAAAAATCTTGCGAAATCGGATCGTCGACGAATACCGCCATCGTCGGTTCGTGCTTTCGATACGACACCACACGGCCTCGAACCCGCTCTTCCCCCGGTGGGAGAACCAAGCGGTCCTTCCCGTCGGTCCTGTCGTATAGCAGCATCTGGATTTCACGGGCCAACGCCGCTTTCTGAGTCGGGGCGGGGCCGATCGGTAACCATGCCGATAACGCTGCGTTCCCAGGTACCCAAACGTCGCGTGCGAACTGCGTATCGTTTGCGCCTTCATAGAAAGCCACGGCACGAATGAGTCGCGGCGTCGCATCGTTATTGACGATGCGGAACCACAGCGTGGACCAACGATCCGTCACGCTGGCGCGGTACCCCGCTGGGGAAAATCCATCTAAGCGGATTTTTGAGGTAGCGGGTTCTTGTGCAGGGGAATGCGTTACGAAAAGTAGCCCGAGTAGGACGAGGACTGAGATCGAGCGGAACGCAAGTTTCATCGCAGGCACGCTCGAAGCGGGAGGGGAAGCCGTATCGCGTGAAGTCAGTGTGAGAAGATCGACGTGAGTTGTCAAGCATTTCATAAAGCAACTTCCTCGCACGGTTCAAATTCCGGTTGCAGTTTTGCCGGAAAGTACCACCGAAACTTTGATTTCGGCGTGTGCGGTTTCTTCATTCCGTAATGGCATCGCGATTCAATATGGTTTCCCTCGCTGGCGCATTTTGAAGTTGCGCTTTCTCGATCCGGAATAGCACGTACCCAGATCGTCTTCGAGCCTGAAAGGCTCGTTCTACCAGC
>JAYWCL010000185.1:0-10925 GCA_043780595.1 Limnoglobus sp. | reverse complement strand
CCCGTCGGTGGAATTCCCGTCACGGTTGAGACCAACCGCAACATCATCTCGGGCACGCCCGAGTTCCGCAAAGACTTCTTGATCGCACCAGACCTCGGTGGTCGCGAACGCGATTTGACCGGTGCTGCCGTCGGGCCGGGCATCCGTCTCATGGACCCCGGCACCAAGCAGAACCTCATTCAAGCGAATTTCATCGGCACCGACGTCTCGGGAACGGTTGCGATTCCGAACCACAACGGGATCGAAATCCTCAACGGCTCGTCGAGCAACTTCATCGGTAGCCCGGTCACGCCGGACCGAGGGAATCTCATTCGGTTCAACCGGCACGACGGCGTCCACATTGCCGATACGCCGAACCCATCGAAGGTCGCCGCGCGACCGGATCCTCTTCCGCGGGGCGAAATCGGCGACTTCACGGTGCCGGTCTTCTACGATGCGTTCTCGCCGAACTATTTCATCGGGGCGGCCCCCGGTGGCGGTCAGATTCTCGAACTCGCAGCGACCGCACCGAGTGACCCGACCGTATCGCCGTACTTCACGCCGACGACATCGCGCGGCGGCGAAGTCCAGATCGGTACGAAGCTGACGTTGCGCGGAAGCAACCTGCTGAGTACCTCGTCGGTCGCGTTTTATGCCGACAAACTCGGCACGACGCTGGTCCAAGGCAAGTTTACGGTCGTCGATGATCAAACCGTGAATGTCATCGTTCCTGCGGGTTCCGTCACGGGGCCGGTGCAAATCTTCTCGCCGGGCGGCGTGTTCCCCTCGGGTGGCTTAACCGGCGAAACGGTCGTCATTCTGCCCGCGCCCGAACCGCAACTCGACATCGTCTCGGAGTTCTTCCCGAGCGCGGCCACGGCAGGCCAGAAGGTCACGATTCGCGGTATCGGCTTCGCCGGTACGCAGCAAGTGCTCTTCAACAGCTTGCCTTCGAGCAAATTCCAAGTTCTCGGCGTCGGTACGGTCGACGAGCGAATCGAGGCCTTCGTGCCGACCGGTGCGACCACCGGGCCAATTCGCATCGTCAACCCGACGGGTGCGGATCAGACGAGCCGCAACTTCGTCGTGGTCACGAATCCCCCACCGGTCATCGATCCACTTTCGATCACCTCCGGCTTACCGGGGGACACGATTACGCTGACGGGTATCGGCTTCACGGGTACGTTCCTCGTCCGCTTCAATTCCACAGCGGGTGCATCGGGTTTCTCGACGACCGATTTCACGGTCAACGACCTCGGTACGACGATCACCGTGAAGGTGCCCGCGTTCGCCACGGCGTCGTTGGGGCAGATTCAGGTGCAAGCGGCGGGCGGCAACGGCTTCTCGCAAGAGTTCCGAATCAACACGCCCGCAGCACCGATCGTCAATTCGCTGTCGCTGAATAGCGGTGTTGCGGGGACGAAAGTCCAGATCAACGGTAGCAATCTCGGCTCGACGACGGGCGTGACGGTTGCGGGGAACCCGGTCACCAAGTTCACGATTTTGAACGGCAATACGATTCAGGCAGTCATTCCTCAACTGGCTCCAGGCACTTATGCCGTGGTCGTGAACACCGGTGGTGGTTCGTCCGCCCCGATGATGTTCACCATCACGCCATCGCCGGTACCGACCGTCGGGCCGATTGCGGGTACGTTCCAGAACACGACGGTCATCGTGTCCGGAACGGGGCTGACGGGTGTGAACAAAATCTTGTTCGGCAGCCCACTCGATGCGTTCGGCCTGAAAGCGACGCAGTTCGACGTACTCAGCGATACCTCGTTGCGACTGACGATTCCCGTCGGGGGATCGACGGGGAATTACTACGTGTTTACGCGCGGTGGCCAAGCGGCGGGTACGGTCGTCGTGCAACCGTCGCCCGTGCCGCTCATCTCGTCTGCGGCACTCACGAACCCCGTCTCCGGCGTCGTCGGCACGCTCGTGACGTTCACGGGTACGGGGTTGCTCGGAACGCAAGATGTCCTGTTCTCCTTGCAAGGTGGCGGCAAAGTCCAGTCGCAGTTGGTCACGGTCATCAGCGATTCGGTGGTGACCGCCATCGTGCCGAACGGGGCGACGACCGGCCCAGTCGATGTCGTTACGGTCAAGCGGAAAACGCTCGATCCGCTCGACGTGCCGCTGTTTACCACCTCCGCAAACTTCGTGGTCAATCCCTCGCCCGCACCGCTGGCCTTCAGTGCGACGCCGCTCGCGGGTGCGCCGGGGACGATCGTCGTCGTCACCGGGGTCGGTTTCACTGGGGCGACTAGCGCAACCATCGGCGGCGTACTCGCCGACGAATTTAAGATACTTTCCGACACGCAAGTGTCGTTCCGCGTGTCGCCATTGGCCGCCACCGGGCCGATCGTCGTCACTGCCCCTGGCGGAACGGTGACGGCCCCATTGCCGTACACGGTCAGCCCTTCGGTGTTCCCCAAGATCACGTTCAGTTCGCCGGGTGCTTCGCGCAACCAGCAGATCGTCGTCAACGGGGCCGGGTTGGCGGGTACGACGCAAGTGCTATTCAACGAAACGCCCGCACTCTTCCAGATTCTTTCGGACTCGCTGTTGAACGTCACGGTGCCACTCGATGCGAATCCCGGTACGATTCGCGTCATCACGCCGGGCGGCCAAACGGTCAGCCCGACGCAGTTCGAGTTGATTACCGCGAATGCTCCGATACTGACGAGCATTTTCGGCGTGGGCGCTGCCGTTTCCGCCCCCGACGCGGGTGTGATCGGCTCGAAAGTCTTCATCAACGGGTTGAACCTCGGACAAATCTTCCGCGTGTCGCTGGAACCGGTCGATGCCAACGGTTTCGTTACCGGCCTTCCTACCGACGCGAGTTTCACCAAAGACAATTTCAATCTGAATTCCAGCAGCACCGGTAACCGTAACTTTTTCACGATCCCCGAAGTCGAGCGCGGCTCGTATCGCGTGTCCGTGTTTGCGACGGGCAAAGACAAGACTTTCGCTCCTCCGAACTTCATCGCACCGCAGGATAACTTCGATATTTCGACCCGGACGGCGACGAACGCACTGCTCGTCCCGTTCGTGTACGGCGAAACGATCGAAGTGCTGACGAACGCTCGCCCCGTTGTGGAAGCGGTCGTCTCCAAGGACCGCATCGCCGGGAAAGACGTGTATTTCCGTGGGGTGCCGATCAGCCTCGCCGGTACGGGTTTCACCGGGGCGAATAACATCCGCTTCGAGTCGGGCCTCGACACGCCGCTCGATAAGACCGACGACTTCACGACCGATTTCGATGCCGCCTCGGGCTTCTTTAAGATCATCTCCGATCAGGAAATCCAGACCAACATCCCAATTACGGGACTACCCGGTACGGGTGCGCTGGCGGATCTCCGCATCACGGTTTCGGTGCCGAACAACCTGAATCCGCTGATCTCGAAGGGCGGCGTGATTACGGGTGGCTTCCCGACGCTCGATTCTAAAGAACTCGTTTCGGTCGCCGTACCCGCCACACCGGACCTGTTCTTCTCCGCATTCGACGGGGGCAATCGGTTGCCCGGAACGGACATTAATTTGTTCGCTGCCGTCGGCAGCACGTTCTATGGCGTCTCGGAAATTCAGATGACGGCGAAGGATCTGTTCACGGGTGGGAGCCTGGGTGCGAATCTGCCATCGACCCGATTCCACGACATCGGCACGCCTGCGAACTTCCTCAATTTCGTCGTCGTGCCGGGAACGGGCGGTCGCACGATCACGGCGACGATCCCAACCGGTTTCGCCAAGATTCCCGATCCGCCAGCCGCACCGCCGAATTTGGCTCCCACTGGGGCGATTACCGTTTCTGCGGTGACCAACGACCCGACAGGGTTCGGCAATCTTCGCGTACAAGGTAGTGGCAACCCGACGATCCGCCGCCCATCGGCCGCACCGACGGTTCTCGGGAATAACTCGAACGCGTTCTACACCGATTACTTCACGATCTTCCCTACTGCGGTGGGGTTCGATACGCTCATCAGCGCGAGCGGAATCATTTTCGATGCGGAAGACGCCGACTTCGCGCCGACCGGGATCTTCGTCCCACGGGAAAACTTCCGCGTGTCGGGTGGGAATATCATCGTCGAATTGCCTGCGGGGATCGCTGGCGGCCAAACGTTCCGCTGGCCGACGGGTACGATCAACATCGTCAGTTCGGAGGGCAAAGGCACATCGACGTTTACGCGCGTCGATCAGCCCGTGCCGCAATTGTTCGACTTCGGACGAACGAGTCAGTCGCCGCAAGACAACCGTATCGTCGCGAACGAGATTTATCAAAACGGCAAACTCACGACAGTCACGGCAACGGGCACACCGGATCTGGCCACGCAGTTGACCGATGGCGACCTGGGGATCGACTTCGTCACGCGGAAGCTCGGTCGGATCGGTTTTATCGCTCAAGCGTTCAACTTCGGTCACGACCGCAGCGATTATGCCGGTCTGAAGTTTAACCACAGCCGCGGCGGCCTGAACGATGGCACCTTGAATTCGTTCTCGCTCAATCCAGGCGATTCCAACGGTTTCGGTGCCTCTAACACGTTCAACAACGTGGTCAACGGGCGAAACTACGGGCCGAACTTGCTCCAGAACTTCCCGTTGCTCCAGGTGGTGCAGTCCACGTTGGACCGCACGACGTTCAGCACGGCCCTGATCGCGAAGCCGTTCCGGCCGTACCGGATCGACTACTACTACAACCCCGGTTTCGCCGACCAAGACCCGACCGCACTCGCCACCACGAACGCGGGTTACGGCCAAGTATTCCTCGGCTCGAAGGTGATTACGACCGACTTCCAAGGGAACGGTTCGGTCAGCTTCACGATCAACAAGAAGTTGCCGAACCCCGGCCAGACCGAAGCCGACATCACCTTCGGCCCCGGCGAATTCAAACTGCCGAACAACGAGCCACTGCCGGAGAGCGTTGCGAACTCCGGTGCGGGCGTCGTGACCTCGACGGCGACCGATCTCTCGCCACTGTCGGCGGCTGGGCCGAGCATCAGCAACGGCCCCGACGGTACCTCGCGGTTCAGCTTCTTCAAACGAGTCGATACGACCGCTGCCGAGATTCAGGGTCAAGTGATTCTGGACGCGAACAAGAACGGCGTCGTCGATCCAACGGAAACCGGCCTCGCGGGCGTCACGCTGCAACTGTTCCTCGATCGCGGCGATAGCTCGTTCGGCAGCTTGCCTGCTCTAACCGTCACGACCGACGAATCGGGTGCATACTCGTTCGGACCCGGTTCTTCGGCCGGTGCGTTCGGCCTGCCGAACGGTTCGCATAAAGTCGTGGCGACGCTACCGACGGGTGCGCAAGTCTCGTTCGAGTTGCCGTCGAACGGCATACTTTCGAGCATCGCGATCATCAACGGTGAAGTCGTCACCGGTCAGAACTTCCTGGTTATCAATGGGGTTCCGGTGGTGCCTCCTCCACCGGTTCCGCCAGGCCCACCGGTTCCGCCGACGCCCCCAGGCCCTCCACCCGTTCCTCCGGTTCCCGTTCCTCCGCCACCGGCGACTATCCCGCCGGGTGTGCCGCCGACGGCTCGACTCCTGGCCGTCGGGGCCGATGCCGGTGGCGCACCGGTGGTCAGCGTGTACGGGCCAACGGGCGACTTCCGCTATCAGATCATGGCGTACGATCAACGCTTCAGCGGTGGCGTTCGCGTGGCCGTCGGCGATGTCGATGGCGATGGCAAAGCCGACATCATCACCGCTCCGGGTGCTGGATTGCCGGGCCTCGTGAAAGTGTTCAACGGGAATACGGGCGAACTGATGTCGCAGTTCCAGCCGTACGAAGATGCCTTCACCGGTGGCGTGTATATTTCCGCAGGCGATGTCGACGGCGATGGCAAAGCCGACATTGTCACCGGCACGGGAATCGGTGGCGGACCTCGCGTGCAAGTGTTCCGAGGCAACACGTTCGAATCGATCGCAAACTTCTTCCCTTACGAAGATACCTTCCGCGGTGGTGTCTTGGTGGCGACCGGCGATCTCAACGGCGACAGCAAAGCCGACATCGTCACCGGTACGGGCGTCGGCGGTGGACCGCGCGTGCAAGCCTTCGATGGCACCACGCTCGTTCCGCTCTACAACTTCTTCGCCTACGAATCGACGTTCCGAGGCGGAGTATTCGCATCGGCCGGAAACGTCGATGGCGTCGGACTCGGTGAAATCATCACCGGTACGGGAATCGGCGGCGGGGCATTAGTCAAGATCTTCGGTCAGAACGAATTGATCTCGGGTGCGGGTTCGCCGGACCCCGCGAAATCGTTCTTCGCCTACGACCCGAACTTCCGCGGTGGCGTTCGCGTCGATGCCATCGACGCCAATTTCGACGGCAAAGCCGACATCATCACGGGGCCAGGGGCCGGTGGCGGGCCAGATGTGCGCGTGATCGACTACACCAACCTGCAAGACCTTTACCGTCTTCAGGCGTTCGACCCGAACTTCCTCGGTGGTGTGTTCGTCGGGGCGTTACACAACTAACCGCGAAGAACCTGCAACGAGCAGCGGTCAGCCAGAAATGGCTGACCGCTTTTTTTCGTGCTACACGCTCGCTGCGTACAACACTTTCGCTTCGCTCTGCCCCGGTAACGATAGTGTCAGGCCGCCATGTGGGCCGTTGACCGCGACGGAGCCGCCAGGGTGGCCATCGGCGTGTGCGGCGAGGATGGCCTCGAGCGCTTGCACGATGGCCACGCAGTTGCGGTCGGCGGAGAGGTCGTTGTAGCGGAGTGCCTTCGCGGCTTGCAATCGCGCTTCGCGTTCGCTTTTCGGACCGCCGTACTCGACGCACGCGACTTCCTCGAAGAATCGCCGGATCACTTCGATGCCGTAGCCGCGCTGCGTGCGTTCGCCCCACGGCTCGGTGAACGTGCCATTGTAATGGTAGTTCGGCGTGTACTTGAACTCCGCCGGCGAGCGGCCTTCGACGGTGAGTTCGACGCCGCGTTTCCGCTGGTGGGCCAGCCAGATACCGTTATCGAAGCGGAACTGCACTTCCTGATCGACGTAGCCGGGAAAGTTGTCGGGCGTCACCCAACTCGTGTGAATGTCGAACGCCGCTTCGCGCTCATCGGGGTGCGTGTAGATCACCTGCAACTGCACGGAGTCCCACGTCGGGCCATTCGCGGGGCCAGCAATGCCGCGTTGACCGGTTGCGGAAATGCGCGACAATTTCCACGCATCGCCGAAGCTGAAGTCGATGAGTTTCAGGTAATGCACCGCAACGTACGTGCCGGGGTTGCGCCCGATCAGCCACTCGGCAAACTGCCCCGTCGCAATCGATTTCGGTTCGAGCAACGAACAGTAGCCGTTGTTGATGTGCTGCAAATTGCCATCGAGAACGTGCGTCCGCAGCTTCTTATGATCGGGATCCAGCAACTTATGGTAAACGACTTTCGCAAGCACGCCGTGCTTGTCCGCAAGGCTCTGGAGTTCGTCGAGTTCGCCGAGCGTGAGAACCGATGGCTTCTCGATGAGAACGTGTTTACCCGCCGCAAGTGCCGCACGTGCGGGGCTGAAATGCCGGTCGTCTGGGGTGGCGACGCAGACGACATCGACGTCGCTTTTCGCCAGTTGCTCCGCCGCATCCGTGCCGGTGAAATTGGCGAATGGCGTTGGCGACTGCCCGCGATATTTCTCGGCACGGCTACCCGTGCGGGTGGCCACCGCCGCAAGTTCGACTTCGACCAGCCCGAAGTCGCGACGGTATAACCCGTCGCGGTGGACTTGCTCGAAAAACGGACGGTAGGTTTCGTCGAAGATCATCCCGAGGCCGACCATGCCAGCCCGGATTCGCGGTGGGTTATTCATGGCGATGGTGTATCGCAACGCCGTGGCGTAGGCTACCGCAGCGAGTCGAGGATCTTCATTCGCATTGCCGAGAGTGCCGGTACGAGTCCGCCGATGCGGCCCATCATGAGCGTGAACAGCACGCCGGCCGCGACGGTTTCGTAGTTCACGAGCATCTTCAAGGCGACACTTTTACTGCCGCCACCCGCGCCACTCGAGAGCGTACTTTGGGCCTCGTAGCCGTTCATGAGGTAACCGATCGCGCAGCCGAGCAACCCGCCGACGAACGCGATCGTCAGCGATTCGAGCATGAACGAAATCAGAATCTGCCAGCGTTTGAAGCCGAGAATCCGCAACACGCCGACTTCGCGAATGCGTGCGGCAATCGATGCGAACTGCGTATTCATCACGCCGAACACGCCGCCGATCGCCATGATGATCGCCACGAAAATAATGTTCATGAGGAACTGATCGTTCGTCTTCGTCAGTTCCGCGTAGTATTCCGGCTCGGCAAACGCTTTCAGTTTCTGTTGCGTGTAGCGGTTCTGAATGTGGTACGCGAGCGCCTGAGAGGCTTCGAGTGTGTTGAGATTATTTCGCACGACGAGCGTGGTGAAGTTGCCCTTTTTGCCGAACGTCCGCGTGATGAGGTCGATATTTTGCACCCAAATTTCCGAACCGAACGTGGTGCCTTCGGCCTTCATGATGCCGACGACGACACACGCGAGGTCGTTGATTTGGAACGTATCGCCGCGTTCGAGCCGAGGCTTGTTCGCATCCTCGCCGAGAACGCCCGCCGTGCCTTCGCCGATCACGCACTGGATGAAACTCACATCGTCTTTGCCCTTTTGCACGCCGGCGCGGTTGAACCACTGCCCGCCGTCTTCCAAGCGAATGTTATGCACCGATGCCGCCACTAGCGGGTTGTCGATGGCACGCATGTTGAGGAAGCGCCGGCGAGGTTTCTCTTCGCCGGGCTTCTTCGCTCGCTCTTGGTTGACGACGAAGTAAATCTCCTTGCTGGCCAGGTACTCCGCCTTATCCGGTGGAACCGCATCGGCGGCGAGGGTCGTCAGTCGGCCGTCTTTGTCGGCGATGGCGCGGGCGATCCGAATCGGTTCGTCGAGCCGCATTCCGAACTGATCGAGTTCGACCGTGATGCGGAAGACGTTGTCGAGATCGCCGTAGCCGAGGTTGGAAAAAAGTTCGTCGGTCGCTCCGTCGGACAGCACGAAGACGTTACCGGGAATGCCGGAGTCTTGGTTGATTTTGTACATGCCATTCACGAAGGCGAGCAAGCCGACGAGCAAGCCGACGACCACGGTGAACGCGGTCGCCGTCAGGCCGGAAATTCGCCAGCGGACGATGAGGTTCCGCAGGTTGTACTTGATCGGCACTTTCCCGATGAGCAACAACAAAAACAGGTCGGAGGCATAGATGACGAGCAAAATGAACGGCCAATGTTCGACCATCACAGTGGGCAACAATTTCCAAAGCGGCACCGCGACCCAAGGCCGAAGGTCGGGGTCCACGATGAGCCGCATCTTCGCCGAGATCGGCAGGTAAACGGCGATTTGGCTATCGACCTTCGCCAGTTCCTCGCGGTCTTTCCGTTCGCGTCCGAGATCGCCGATGCCACCCGATAGGCGGCGTTCGATGAGCATTTTCTTCTCGTACAAGTCGTCCGGCGACGGTGGCGTGATGCCGTCGACCGCTACGGCAGGCGGATCGAGGAAGCGATTCACGATCGACATCCCGAGGGCTTTCTTCGCGAGTGGCCCCAGTTGCCCCGTCGGCGGGAGTGGCAACCACGAGACGACGGCAACGGCAAACGCAATAAGAGCCACGAGGACGATGAACCCTGCCATCGCGCCGAACAGGCGTCGCATGAGTCGGCGCGACCGCGATTGCGTCGCAGGAAGCGCGTCGCGCAGGACGGCTTCATTCGGGGAAATCAGCGGTAGTGCCACCAGCAACGCCGACAATGGCAACAGCGACAGGCCGAGCACCACCATCGTGCCGACCAGCGACACGAAGTTCCAAAACCACCGCACGAGGGTATTCACTCGCAACTCCCAGATTTAAGCGACTTTCCTGTTATACCATCGACCGCGCAGCGATCCCTTCAGGACCGAAACGCAACACGTTATCGCACCCGCCCCGAACTCACCGCGAATCACAAGAAAGGAAAACGCCGATACGGAAATCGTTCGCGGCGTTGCCCGTTGGGTAAATGTATAGCCAATTCTTACCCAACGGGGTTAAATCCCATAGCCGAGGTTATCGCATCCGCCCCGAAGTCACCACGAATCACACGAAATACACGAATAAGGAAAACGCCTATAAGGAAATCGTCCACGGCGTTGCCTGAAGGGGTCGGGTTCTGATCTTCGGTCCTGAAAGGACCGCTCGCGTAGCCCATGGTAACACCATGGGTGGGGGCATCACCCATTGCCGGTGTGGCGGATCGCGTCGCGTCCCATCGCGTGGCGTCCATGGTTCCACCATGGGCTGAAAGAGCGACACCTTCAGTGTCGGGTTTTGTTTTCGGTCCTGAAAGGATCGCTCACGTAGCCCATGGTGGTACCATGGGCGGCAACGCCGCGAACGATTCTTTCGCTTGTATTTTGCTGTTTCCGCTTCGGAATCGTGCCAGCCCGCAGCGCAAGCAAGGGAAACCCACAAAACGCAACACGTTATCGCATCAGCCCCGAATTCACCACGAATCACACGAAATACACGAATAAGGAAAACGCCAATGAGGAAATCGTTCGCGGCGTTGCCTTCCGGGGTTTTGTTTTCGGTCCTGAAAGGATCGCTCACGTAGCCCATGGTGGTACCATGGGAGGGGGGTCGCACCCATTATCGGTGCTTGTCGCGTCGCGTCTCGAAGACTCGCCACGACTGGTTTTCAAGGGTAAAAGCCCCCGCGCAGGCTAAAGACCTGCGGCTACCAGAATCAGACAAGAATCGATACATCGTGCCATCGCGCAAACCGCAAAATCCAAGCCAAATAATCGTTCGCGGCGTTGCCCGTTGGGTAAATGCATAGTCAATTCGGCACGGTTCAAAAGTGGGTAGCAGTTTTGCGTTTGTTTGCGATTGCGATTCGGCTATCGTAAAGTGCCTGTTTCTCCCAGAATGTGAGTTGCGAA